>JALSJV010000093.1 GCA_026989215.1 Acidimicrobiia bacterium
AGGAGGGAACCGGGTCGGGGCCGCGTTCCTGGAGCCGGGAGGGGAGGTCCGCTGGTTCCGGCCCCGGGCCGGGCGCGACCCGTTCCTGGGGTTGTTGTCGCGTCTCTCCCGGCCGGTTCGGCGGGAGGGCGGCGGACCCGGACACCTGGGGCTCGCCCTGGGGCGAGTCGCCCGGCTGGCCCGCCGTCGGGGGATGGTGGTCGTCGTCTCCGACTTCCTCGACGAAGGGCCCTGGGAGCGGCCGCTGCGGAGCGTGGCGACGCGGCACGAGGCCGTGGCGGTCGAGATCGTCGATCCGTGGGAGGACGAGCTGCCTCCGGTCGGGGTGGTGACCCTGGCCGACCCCGAGACCGGGCGTCGCAGGACCGTCGACACCCGCGGGGTGGCGATACGTCACCGCCGGGAGGCCGCCCGCCGCCGGGCCGAGATCCGCCGCCGGGTCCTCGGAGCCGGCGCCCACCATCTCCGGCTTCGAACCGACCGTGACTGGCTGCGGGAGGTGCTGTTCTTCGCAGTCGATCGACGGCGTGCCGCCTGGACCTCGGGGAGGCCGGCATGAGCTTCGCCGCGCCGGAGCGTCTCGTGACGCTCGTCGTGCCGGGCGCCCTCGTCGTCGGCTGGCTGGTCCTTCGGTCCCGTCGGACGAAGTTCGTCGTCTGGTTCCCCGACCTCTCCTCGATCGACCGGGTGGTTCCCCGTCGACCGGGATGGCGGAGACTGGTGACGGTGGGAGGCCTGCTGGGCGGACTCGTCCTGGCCTCGATCGCCTTCGCCCGCCCGGTCGTCGCCGTCCCCGTCCCGCAGGAGCGGGCCACGGTGATCCTGGCGGTCGACGTCTCACTGTCGATGGGTGCTCGGGACGTCGCGCCGTCTCGGATCGAAGCCGCCCGGGATGCGGTCCGTCGCTTCGCGGAGCTGGCGCCGCCCAACCTCCGGATCGGGCTCGTCGCCTTCGCCGGTACCGCCCTGCCGGTGGTTGCGCCCACCGAAGACCGGGAGATCCTCATCGACGCCGTCGAGCGTCTCGGACTCGGCCAGGGGACGGCGGTCGGCGAGGCGATCTTCACGGCGCTCGACCAGCTTCGGCTGGAGGCCGATGCCGACGGCTTGCTCCCTCCGGCGGCGCTCGTCGTCCTCTCCGATGGGGAGACGACGGTGGGGAGGTCCGAGGCGGAGGCCGCGGCCGCCGCCCGGGACCTCCGGATCCCCGTGTACACGATCGCCTTCGGGACGTCGTCGGGCAGGGTGTTCGTGCAGGATCGGCTCGTGCCCGTCCCGGTCAACCAGGGAGCGTTGCGTCAGGTCGCCGAGGAGACCGGCGGTGCCTTCTTCACCGCCGCCAGTGAAGAGGATCTGCGGGCCGTGCTCGACACCGTCGGCTCCGAGATCGCCTTCACCGTCGAAGACCGTGACGTCACCGACTGGTTCGCGTTCGCCGCCGCCGTCACGGTCGCCGTCGCCGGCGCCGGGTCGATCCTCTGGTTCGGACGCCTGGAGGGGTGAGGGACGAACGTTCGGTCAGAACTCGACGCCGATCGCGTGACAGAGGAACCGCATGAACGGGGTGGCGGCCCGGTAGCGGAGGGCCAGCTCCTCGGCGAAACCGGGGGAGGTCACCTCCCGCTGGGTGAGGCGGCAGGTGGCGATGAAGGATCTCCGCCGTAGGTCGTCGACGAGGGGATGGGTCGGGTCGAACCCGCGCGGGGCTCGTTTCAGCGAGTCGCCGTCGAGGGTCCAGATCTCGTTGAACCGCCGGGAGCGGGTCGCCCGCTTCCACCCGTTCGGGTCGTCGACGATCGCCTGGCGGATCTGTCGAGCGACCTTCGCCTCGGGGAGCCACAGGCCGACACCGGCGAAACATGACCGGGGTTCCAGATGCAGGTAGTAGCCGGGGGCGTGCACGTCCTTGGCCTGCACATGCCGGAAGTGGAGGCCAGTGTTCGTCTTGAACGGGGTCTTGTCCTTGGAGAAGCGGGTGTCGCGGTAGATCCGGAACAGGGACCCGCCCTGCACCTTGGCGTCGGCTCGGAAGTGGGGGCTGATCGCACGCAGATGCTCGGCGAAGTCGACGATGAACTCCAGGGCCGGCTCCTGGACGTGGTTCACGTACCGGTCCTTGTTCGCCTGGAACCACGTCCGGTCGTTGTTCTCCGCCAGATCACGGAGGAACCGGAAGAGGGCCGGGGTGAAGTGTCGGGAGGTCATGGCCCGAACCTATCGAGTTCGGCTCCGGAACGGTACCCCCATCGTTCGGCGGTGTCGGTCCGCGTCCGCAGTACCGTGAAGGGGTGAGGCTCCCCACCCGACTCGTCCTCGCCTCGGTGCTCGTCGTCACGGTGAGCACCCTGCCCGTCTTCCTTCTCGGGGCGGCGTTCTTCCAGATCGGTCCCGAATTCGGTCTCGGGCCGGTGCATCTGGGCATGCTCGCCGCCGGGTTCTTCCTCACCGCCGCCACCTCGTCGGCGCCGCTGGGCCGCTGGGTGGACCGGGTCGGTTGGCGCACCGCGATGCGGGTCAACGTGGTGGTCGCTGCCGTCGTCCTCGCCTCGTTTCCGCTCCTGGCGCGGTCGGTGGGGGCGGTCGTCGCCCTTCTCGTCGTGGCGGCGGCGACGTACGGGATGGCGAACCCGGCCGCCAATCTGGCCGTGGCCCGCCACGTCGAGAAGCGCCATCAGGCGATGATCTTCGGGGTCAAACATGCAGGGATCCCCGCATCGACCCTCCTCGCCGGGGCGGCGGTCCCGGTCGTCGTGGTCGATCTCGGTTGGCGGTTCGCGTACTCCCTCGCCGCGTTGGTGGCGATCGGAGTGCTGGCGGTGATCCCCCGCACCGACGGTGCTCCCGTCCCCGCCGACGGCCCCGGCGAGTCGGCCCCGAAGATGCGGAGCCGCCTCCTCGCCGGGCTCGCTCTCGGCTCCTCCCTCGCGACGTGGGGGGCGTTGGCCCTGGGAGCGTTCGGCGTGTCGGCGGCGGTGGCGGCGGGGTTCGACGAGGGCACGGCCGGGTGGCTGCTGTTCACGGGTTCGCTGTGCTCGATCCTCGGGCGGATCGCCGTCGGATGGTGGACGGACCGGGTCGGTGGGCGGGGGTTCGCCGGGGTGGCGGCGCTCGTCGGTGCGGGAGCGCTGGTCTTCGCTCTCATCCCCCTCTCCCACGGCCCCTGGTTCGCCGTCCTGGTCGTGCTGGCGTTCATGACCGGGTGGGGATGGCCCGGGTTGATGACCTTCACCGTCGTCAACGCCAACCGCGCCAGCCCGGGGGCGTCTTCGGGGATCACCCAGGCCGGGGTGTTCGTCGGCGCCGGGGTGGGACCGCTCGTCTTGGGCATCGTCGTGGAGCGGATCTCGTTCTCGGTCGCCTGGTGGGTCGTGGCCGTCATGTCGGCTGCCGCCGCCCTCACCGTCGCCTGGGTCGGCCATCGGGCGGTTCCCCGGCTCGGCTGAGGTCATCCGGGGGAGTCGCGAGGGGGGCGGCTCAGCCTCCGGAGGCCGCGATCCCGGCGGCCGCGGGGAGCGGGGTGGCGTCACGTGACTCCAGGTACCCATGGGGCAGTCGCACCGGTCGCGGCCCGTGGGTGTGGCCGCGGGGGGTTCGGAGCACGTCGATCGGGAAGGGCACGTCCCGGGGGAGCTCACCGATCGCCCCCACCAGCGTCGCGACCTCGTCGGCGCCGGTGAGGCGGTTGCGGAGCTCGCGGCCGACTTCGAAGCCCTGCAGGTACCACCCGACGTGGCGCCGGAACGTGTGGACGGCGTATCGCTCCCCGAAGCGGTCGGCGAGGAGGAGGACATGGCGGGCCATCATGTCGGCGACCTCGCCGAGGGTGGGAGGTGGCGGGATGGGGCGGCCCGCGAAGGCGGCCTCCAGATCTCGGAACAGCCACGGCCTCCCCAGGCAGCCGCGGCCGATCACCACCCCGTCGCATCCGGTCGAGTCGACCATCGCCAACGCGTCGGACGCCTCCCAGATGTCGCCGTTCCCCAGGACGGGGATCGAGGTCACGGCCTCCCGCAGTCGGGCGATCGCCGACCAGTCGGCCGGGCCCGCGTAGAGCTGGTAGGCGGTGCGGGCGTGCAGGGTGACGGCGGCTGCCCCTTCGGCCTCGGCGATCCGGCCGGCGTCGAGGTAGGTGAGGTGGTCGGGATCGATCCCCATCCGGAACTTCACCGTGACCGGCACGTCCCCGGCGGCCGACACCGCGGCCCGCA
>JALSJV010000094.1 GCA_026989215.1 Acidimicrobiia bacterium
CCGTTCCACGTTCCCCTCCTCCACCTGGGCGATGAACTCCGTGTACGAGAGATGGACGGCGGGGGGACGGGGGAGCAGCACCAGGGCGACGTTCCAGAGGATGAGCGCCACGAGGAGCGCCCACCACCAACCCGAGATCCGAGGAGGCTGCCGATCGGGAGCCGGGCTCGTCATCCCGAGAAGGCTACCCGCTCCCCGATTCCCCCAGTGGGCGGGTCACCCGCGACGCCGACCCGGCGACCAGATGTCGTCGTAGCACCTCCCAGACCTCCGGCTCGGCGAGGGTGCGCCGCATCGACAGCAACGTCCGGATGAAGGAGGGCACGGCGGCCATCGGGTCCATCGGGTTGGGACGCATCGCCTCCAGCACGTGGGGTTTGGGGCGAAGGACCACCACGTCGGTGTGGGGCCAGCGGTCGGTGATCATCGCCACCTCGTCGGCGAGCGCGGTCCGGCCCACCCGGTCGAAGATCCGTTCGATGAACAACGACCCTTCCCGCTCCTCCTCGACCGCCATGGGGGCGAGGACCAACACCAGATCGAGGGGGACCGGGCTTCCCAAGACGAGGTCCGCGTGGGTACCGGAGACCACACCCCCGTCGACGTAGAGGCGCCCGTCGATCTCGTAGGGTCGGAACAGCAGGGGGATCGCCGCCGAGGCGGCGACGGCGTCGGCGAGGGGGACGTCGGGGGCGTCGACGGTGCCGAAGGCGACTCGGCGCCGAGTCTCGACGTCGAAGGCCACGATGCTGGTGGGCGCATCCGGCCATCCGTCGGCGACGGCCCCGAGCTCGGTGCGAACCCAACGGGCGATGCCGTCGGTGACGAACGGGGCAGGCGAGGCGAGGAGGAGGGTGAGTCCCGGATTCCTGAGTCCGGGCAGCACCCCGTGGCGGAGCCACCGTCCCACCCTCACGCCGGGACGACGGGTGAAGATCCGACCACGGATCGCCTCCGCCACCTCCTCCCTCGTGTCGGCGTCACCGACCAGGGAATCGAGACCCAGCCGGCCTCCGCGGACCATGGCCGCCACGAAGGCACCGGCCGACGTGCCGACGACGACCTCGGCCGAGTCGGCCTTCCACCCGGTGGCGAGCTCCAACGCCATCAGGGCTGCCGTCTGATAGGCGGCACCGGTGACCCCGCCTCCTCCCAATACGAGTCCGACCGCGCTCATCGACCGCCGAGCATAGGCGGTGTGCCCGGCGCCGCCGCGGTACCGTGGAGCGGGTGACGACCGTACGCCCTGTCGCACCCGAACGTGACCTCCCGGCCCTGGAGGAGCTCTTCGCCGTGGTGACGATGGCCGATGGGCATCGCCCGATCGGCGAGCACGTCTACCTGAGCCTCACCGCGTCGAGCCCGGAGCCGGCCGCCGGACTGGTCCTCGAGGCAGACGGCACGATCGTCGGCTATGCGGGCCTCACACCGTCCACCGAGACCGGATCGTGGACCGTCGAGTTCGCCCTGCACCCCCTCTGGCGAACCGCCGAGCTGCAGCATCGGCTCATCGCCGACGCCCTCGCCGCCCTTCGGGAGCGGGGGGCGCACCGGGCGCGGGTCTGGACCTATCACCCGGAGCTGGCGTCGACGTTGATCGAGGAGGGATTCGCGCCCGAACGGGAGCTCCGGCAGCTCCGTCGGCGTCTCCCCGCCCCCCCGCCTCGGTTCCCCGACGAGGTCGCCGTACGACCCTTTCGGCCGGGGATCGACGACGACGCCTGGCTGGAAGTCAACAACGCCGCCTTCGCCGGGCATCCCGAGAACGGCGCCTGGACGCGGGAGATCCTGGCGGCGCGGCAACGTCAGGACTGGTTCGATCCCGAAGGGCTCCGCATGGCGTGGATCGACGACGATCTGGCCGGGTTCTGCTGGACGAAGCGCCACGACGAGACGCTGGGGGAGATCTACGTGATCGCGGTGGCGCCGAACCATCGGCGTCGCGGTCTCGGGCGGGCCCTGGTGCTGGAGGGGCTCCGGTACCTCCACGCCCGAGGTTCGACCGAGGGGATGTTGTACGTCGACGCCGAGAACCGACCCGGTCTCGCCCTGTACGACCAGCTCGGGTTCCGTCTCCACCACGTCGACCGATCCTTCCTCCGTGAACTCGACTGAGGCGCGGCCCATCAAGACGCCACCGTCCCCTGCCGATGCACTCTGGGTGATCACCCGTCGCATCCGGACGCTTCGCCGCCGTCGTCAGGCCCGCTTCGAGCGAGCCATCATCGAGTGCTCGACCGCTCTGCTACGCGACGACGAGGCGTCCGTTCGCGACGCCCTCGAGGCGTTGCTGGTCGCCACGGGAGCCTCGTCGGTGTTCGTCGAGCGCAACGTCGAGGATCCCGAACGCGGCTTCTGCTCGACGCTGGTGGAGGAGGTGCTCGCGCCGGGGGTGGAGCCCGACCCGCCCGACCGGTGGACGTTGGTGCCGTGGTCGGAGATGCCGATGAGCTTCGAGCATCTCTCCCGGGGCCGGGCGTTCGAGTTCCGTCCCCAGGATCTCCCCCCGGAAGAACGCGCCCGCTACGAGGGGATCGGGGTCCGCACCGAGCTCGACATCCCGATCTTCGTGGGGAGTCGTTGGCTCGGGCTCATCGGGTTCACCGACGTGCGGAGGGCCGGGTCGTGGACCTCGGCCGATCGATCCCTCCTCCGCACCGCCGCCCAGCTCATCGGACGGCACTGGGAGGCCACGGAGGGGCGGACCCGGGTGGGGGAGGCGATCGCGACCCTCGACCGCCAGCTCCGCTACCAGTCCGTGCTCGCCGAGTCGAGCCGCCGACTGCTCTCCGGCGGGGGAGAGGGGGCGATCGACGCGGTGCTCGAGGCGCTGGTCGACGTGAGCGGCGCCGACTACGTCTACGTCGACCGGAACTTCACCGACCCCGAGCTGGGTCTGTGCTGTGAGATCGTCCACGAAGCGGTCCGGGATCCGTCGGTGCCCTTCGGGGAGCACCGGTGGCGGGGAGGACCGTACCGGGACCTTCCGACCACCTACGGGCGCCTCTCCCGCGGCGCCGTCTCGTTCATCCGCACCCGGGAGCTGCAGGGGGCCGAACGTGCCCAGTACGAAGCGGATGGGATCCGATCCGAGCTGAACCTGCCGATCACCGTCGGGGGACGCTGGGTGGGGTCGATCGCCTTCGCCTCCTATCGCGAGGAGCGCTGCTGGGACGACCACGAGGTGTCGTTGCTCCGCACCGCGGCGGAGATGATCGGAGCCCACTGGGGCCGCACCGAACAGAACCAGCGGCTCGCCCAGACCCTGTCACGGCTCGAAGACCGGTATCGCCTCGAGCAGGCCCTCACCCGGTCGGCCCGGGCCCTCCTCAACGACGAGCCCGAGGCGATCGACGCGACGATCCGGGAGCTCCTCGCCGCCACCGGCGTCGACCTCGTCTACGTGGACGAGAACCACGACGACCCCGAGCGGGGACTGTGCTGGCGGGTCACCCACCACGTCGGCCGGGCCGAACCACCCACCGGCGGGGTCTGGGCCGGGCCGTATGCGGACCTGCCGACGGTGCGCGCGGCCCTGGAGAAAGGGCGACCGGCGGTGATCCACACCGCCTCACTGGAAGGTCGGGAGCGGGAGATCTACGAATCCGACGGGGTCCGATCCGAGCTCTCGCTCCCGATCCGGGTGGAGGGGGTGTGGCGAGGCTCCCTCGGACTGGATCACTATCGCCGTGAGCGGGACTGGACCGACGAGGACATCGAGCTGCTCTCCACCGCGGCGGAGATGATCGGTGCCTACTGGCACCGGCGAGAGACCCGGGAGCGACTCGAACGTCTCATCTCCTCGAAGGACGAGTTCCTCGCCAGCGTCGGACACGAGCTCCGCACCCCCCTCACCTCGGTCCTCGGGTTCGCCGAGATCCTCGTGGAGGACGGCGAGCGCCTCTCCGCCGTCGAACGTCGGGAGATGCTGGAGTTGGTGGCCCGGGAGGCCCGGGATGCGGCCTGGATCATCGAGGATCTGTTGGCCTTCGCCCGCTCGGATCTCGGCCGACTGCAGGTCGCCCCGGCGGCGATCTCACTGCTCGACGAGGCCGAGGCGGTCATCAGGAGCCTCCCTTCCGGCGTCCCCATCGAGCTCCGCGGCGACGACGTGAAGGCGTGGGCGGACGCCGCCCGCGTCCGTCAGATCATCCGGAACCTGCTCACGAATGCGATCAAGTACGGCGGCCCATCCATCGTCGTCGAGGTCGACCGGGGCGAGGGAAGCGCCCGGCTGGCGGTCCTCGACGACGGCGACGGCATCCCCTCCGACCTCCAGGACCTCGTGTTCCAGCCCTACGTCCGGCTCCAGGAGGAGGCGGGTCAGCCGGGATCGATGGGGCTCGGACTGAGCGTCTCCCGCCAGCTCGCCCGTCTCCTCGGCGGGGACCTCCGCTACCTCCGGCGGGAGGGTTTCAGCGTCTTCGAGCTCTCCCTCCCCGAGGTGGCTCACCCGAAGCGCTGACCGCAGCTCGGACAGCGGACATCCGCCTCGTGGGTGGGGGCGAGACACCAGGGGCAGGGCAGGTCCTCGGAGGGTTCGCGGGAGGCCTGCTCGTCTCGCCGATCGCGCCGACGACGCCGCTGGATCCCAAGCATCCTCGTACCTCCTGAATGGGCCTGCCCCGAGGGTAGGGAGGGACTCCCGCCGAGCCTGGGATTTCGCGTTCAGGCGACGGCGGCCGCGAGGTCGTCGACCAGGTAGGCGAGGTCGCCGAGGCGGCCGTCCCGCTGCTCGACGGCGTCGAGCAGCATCATCGCGGCGTGGTAGGCGATCCACGGCCGGAGGCGATGCTGCGGGAAGCTCGCCCCGTACCCGGCCCAGAGCGCGGCCGCCGCCTCCTCGCCGAGCTCCCGGTCGAAACGCCATGTCGCCAGGCTGAGATCCCACTCGGGCGGCGCCAGGGTCGCCCACTCCCAGTCGATGAGGGTCACCGATCCGTCTTCGGCCACCACGAAATTACGGGGCTCCGGTCGGGTGTGGGCGGGCCGAGGTTCGCTCGACTCCGGTGCCGGGGCCTGGCGAGCCGCCTCCAGGATCTCGGGCGAGATCCCGGCTCGGCGTCGATACCGCCCGAGCCGTTCGATGGTGGAGGCGTAGTGGGAACGGACGTAGTCGGCGTCGAGGCCGCCCTCCAGGTTCGTGATCGGGGCCAGGGCCTCGTGAACGCCCCGGAGCAACGCACCGGCCTTCTTGGCGGCCTCGAGATTGTGGGGGAGGGCGTCGAGGCTCCAGGCGCCCGCGTCGTTCATGCGGATCCACGGCATCCCATCGGTCGAGCCGCGCTCCAGGATCGTCGGGATCCCGGGGATGTTCGCCAACGCCTCGAGGGCGTGACGTTCACGACGCTCCCTCGCCGGGGTGGCATACACCTTCACGATGGTGCTCCGGCCCGATTCCTCCAGCAGACGGAAGATGCGGTTCCGATGACCGCTGAGTTCCCGGACGGTCGCGCCGGGGACGAGCGCCGAGACCATCTCGAAGGCGTCCATGGGTGCTGTCTCTCTCCTCGATCCCGAAAGCGGACGGGATCCGCTCCGCAGGCAGGTACCCTGCGTCGTCTCAGGCTAGCCATCCGGACACCCATGACCATCGCGATCGAACTTCCCGACGGATCGACCCAGGAGTACCCCGACGGCGTCACCGGACTCGACGTGGCGCGCTCCATCGGCAAGCGCCTCGCCGAGGCCGCCGTCGCCGTCGAACTCGACGGCCGCCTCCTCGACCTCACCCGACCCCTGCCCCACGGGGGTCGCCTCCGCGTCATCACCGACACCACCGACGAGGGGCGCTCGGTGTTGCGCCATTCGGCGGCCCACGTCCTCGCCCAGGCCGTCCTCTCCCTGTATCCGGGTGCGACCTTCGCCATCGGCCCGCCCATCGAAGACGGCTTCTACTACGACTTCGACATCGGCCGTCCCTTCACCCCCGAGGACCTCGAGCGGATCGAGGCGAAGATGGCCGACATCATCGCCGCCGACCAGCCCTTCATCCGCGAGACCGTCTCCCGGGAGCGGGCCCTCGAGCTGTTCGCCGACCATCCCTTCAAGCGTGAGATCATCGAGTCGGTCGAGCCCAGCGAGGTCGACCCGGGCGGCGAGGTGACCCTCTACCGGAACGACGGGTTCGTCGACCTGTGCCGAGGACCCCATGTGCCGTCGACGGGACGGCTCCGCGCCGTGAAGCTCCTCCGCAGCGCCGGTGCCTACTGGCGGGGCGACGAACGGCGCCCACAGCTCCAGCGGATCTACGGCACCGCCTGGGAGTCCAGAAAGGCCCTCGACGCCTACCTGCATCGGCTCGAGGAGGCCGAACGTCGGGACCACCGACGCCTCGGTCCGGCGCTCGACCTGTTCTCGTTCCCTCGGGACCTCGGCGCCGGGCTGGTCGTGTGGCATCCCAAGGGCGGCGCCGTCCGGCGGGTCATCGAAGACCACAGCCGGCGCCTGCACGAACGCTACGGCTTCCAGTTCGTGTTCACGCCCCACGTGGCCAAGGCGCAGCTCTGGAAGACCTCCGGACACCTCGACTACTACGCCGAGAACATGTATCCGGGGATGGAGCTCGACCACGGAGAGGAGTACCGGGTCAAACCGATGAACTGCCCCTTCCACGTGCTCATCTACAAGAGCCGGGGACGCTCCTACCGAGACCTCCCGCTCCGCCTCTTCGAGCTCGGTTCGGTGTACCGCTACGAACGGTCCGGCGTCATCCACGGGCTGCTGCGGGCCCGGGGGTTCACCCAGGACGACAGCCACACCTTCTGCACCCGCGACCAGCTCAACCAAGAGCTGGCCATGCACCTCGACTTCGTCCTCACCTGGCTGCGCGACTTCGGCTTCACCGAATTCCAGGCGGACCTCTCGACCCGGCCCGAGAAGTGGGTGGGCGAACTCGACCTGTGGGAGCAGGCCGAGTCGGAGCTCGCCCGGGCGCTCGACGACAGCGGGCTCGACTACCACGTCGCCGAGGGTGAAGGAGCGTTCTACGGACCGAAGATCGACGTCCACGTGAAGGACGCGATCGGACGGCGTTGGCAGATGGCCACCATCCAGGTGGACTTCGCGTTGCCCGCCAACTTCTCCCTCGAGTACGCCGGCGCGGAGAACACCCCGGAGCGTCCGGTGATGATCCACGCCGCCAAGGCCGGCTCGATCGAGCGCTTCTTCGGGGTCCTGGTCGAGCACTACGCCGGGGCGTTCCCCATGTGGCTGGCGCCGATCCAGGTCACGGTGGTTCCCGTCGCCGACCGGCACGTCGACTACGCCGCGCGGGTCGCGACCGCCCTCCAAGCCGAAGGGCTCCGGGTCGAGGTGGACGCCGGCAACGACACCGTCGGGGAGAAGATTCGTAACGCGCTCTCCCAGAAGCACCCGGCGGTGCTCGTGGTCGGCGACCGTGACGTGGAAGCCGAGACCGTGGGAATGCGGTTCTACGGAGACGATCGGGAACGGCGCGGGGTGGCGCTCGATGCCGCCGTCGCCGAACTCGCCGAGCGGGCGAGGCCGCCACGATGAGCGACGACCGGCCCCGCGTCTCCCGCGACGGCATCTACATCCCGCCGGAGGTCGCCGCGGCCGAGGCGCTCCCGGACGACCTCGACGCCTCCCAGGTCGGGCCCTATCGGTTCCCCGATCCCCGTCGGCGACGGATCGCCGGATGGATCTACCTGGTCGTGGCGGCGCTCTTCGCCGTCGGCCTCCCCGACCGCCCGACCCTGGCCGGCGGTCTCGCCATCGCCCTCGGGCTCGCCGCGTGGAGCTTCGCCGGCGCGTGGCCGATGCGCGTCGAGGATCGGCAGGCCCTGGCGACGGCCGCCGCCCACGTCCCCTTCCCGGTGGGCGCCGTCTCGGCGGCGGTCGCCTTCGTGGGGATCCGGGCCCGGCCCCGGTGGCAGGTGATCGTGTACTCGGCCGACGACCCCCCTACGCGTCGGGCCCTCGTCCAGATCGACGCGGTCGACGGGTCCCTCGTCGAGGATCCCTACATCGAGGAGATCCCCGCCCCGGGTTCGTGAGTCAGGACTCACCGCTGGTCGAGGGGCACGTAGTCCCGTTCGGTCGGCCCCACATAGATCTGCCGGGGCCGTGAGATTCGAGCCTGCGGATCGGCGTTCATCTCCCGCCACTGGGCGAGCCAGCCGGGGAGCCGACCGAGGGCGAACAGGACGGTGAACATGTCCGTGGGGAATCCCATCGCCCGGTAGATGATCCCGGAGTAGAAGTCCACGTTCGGGTAGAGCTTACGTTCGATGAAGTAGTCGTCGGACAACGCCACCTCCTCGAGCTGTTTGGCGACGTCGAGGAGGGGGTCGTCCACCCCGAGCTGGGCCAGCACCTCGTCGGCGTGACTCTTGATGAGGCGTGCCCGCGGGTCGAAGTTCTTGTACACCCGGTGACCGAAGCCCATCAGCCGGAAGGGATCGTCGTGGTCCTTCGCCTTCGCCACGTACTTGGCGACGTCACCCCCGTCGTCGACGATCTGTTGGAGCATCTCCAACACCGCCTGATTCGCACCGCCGTGCAGCGGTCCCGACAAGGCGTGGATGCCGGCGGCGATCGACGAGAACAGGTTCGCCTGCGACGATCCGACGAGGCGCACCGCGGTCGCCGAACAGTTCTGGGTGTGATCGGCGTGGAGGATCAGGAGGGTGTTGAGGGCGGCCGACACCACCGGGTTCGCCACCCACCGCTCCGACGGCACCGAGAACATCATGTAGAGGAAGTTCTCGGTGTAGTCGAGGTCGTTGCGGGGATACGGATAGGGCTGGTGGATCCGGTACTTGTAGGACCAGGCGATCATCGTCGGCAGCTTGGCGATGAGGCGCCGAGCACCGATGTCCACCGCCTCCTCGTCCTTCGGGTCGAGGGCGTCCGGGTAGTAGCTGGCCAGCGCGGAGGTCGCCGACGCCAGGATCTGCATCGGGTGGGCGTCGTGTGGAAACGCCTCGAAGAGATGCTTCATGTCCTCCCGGAGGAGGGTGTGGACCCGGATCGAGGCCTCGAACTCGGCCAGCTCGCCCTTGGTGGGCAGCTCCCCGTAGTTGAGGAGGTAGGCGACCTCCAGGAACGAGGAGTTCTCGGCGAGCTGCTCGATGGGGTATCCCCGGTACCGGAGGATCCCCTTCTCGCCATCGATGTAGGTGATGGCGCTCCTGGTCTCGGCGGTGTTGGCGAACCCCCGGTCGAAGGTGACCATCCCGGTCTCCGCCCGGAGTCGGGAGATGTCGATCCCCTGGTCACCTTCGGTCCCGACGACGACGGGGAGCTCGAGCTCTGTGCCGTCGCCGTACCTCAACACGACTTCGGACATGACACGTCCTTTCGTTCAGTCGCCGTCGTCCCCCGCCGCGGCGATCACCTTCTGCGCCTCTTGGTGCGGCATCTCGGCGTAGTGGTCGAACTCGAGCTCGAACGTCCCTCGACCGCTGGTGATGGACCGGAGGTCCACGGCGTACCGCTGCACCTCCGCCATCGGAACCTCGGCCGTGATCACCCGAAACGAGCCGTCCGTGTCCATGCCGAGGACTCGACCGCGCTTGGAGTTGATGTCGCCCATGATATCCCCGGTGTACTCCTCCGGAACCCGAACCGTCAGCTTCATGATGGGTTCGAGGAGCACCGGTTTCAGGTTGGGGGCGGCTGCCTTCACGGCCTGGATCCCCGCCATCCGGAACGACAGCTCGTCGGAGTCGACCGAGTGGTACTTGCCGTCGTACACCTCGGCGGCGACGTCCACCACCGGATAGCCCGCCAGGATGCCCCGCTCGAACGCCTCCTGGATCCCCTTGTCGACGGCGGGGATGTACTGGCGGGGGATCGCCCCGCCTTTGATGGAGTCGATGAACTCGTAACCCGAGCCCCGGGGCCGGGGGGAGAACTTGACGAAGGCGACGCCGAACTGGCCCCGCCCACCCGACTGCTTCTTGTGCTTGCCCTCCGCCGACGCCGTGGCGGTGATCGTCTCCCGGTAGGGGATCTTCGGGAGCGCCGTCTCTACCTCGACTCCGTACTTGCGGGCGATCCTCGCCAAGGTGACGTCGAGGTGGAGGTCTCCGAGACCGGCGAGGATCGTCTCGCCCGTGTCGGGACGCCGCTCCACGTGCAGCGTCGGGTCCTCCTCCATGGCCCGGGCGAGGGCCTGGCTCAGTTTCTCCTCGTCCTGGGTCGACTTGGGGCTGATCGCCAGCTCCATGACCGGGCGGGGGAAGGCGACCGGAGCCAGACGGACCGACGACCCGGGGCTGCGGAGGGTGGCACCGGTACTCACCGCCTCCACCTTGGCGACCGCGGCGAGGTCGCCGCACACCACCTCGTCGGCGTCGGAGTGCTCCTTGCCCTGGAGGTAGAAGAGGTTGTGCATCCGAACCTGCCCGTCACCCGCCACCTCGAGCTGGGCGTCGTGGGGCACCGAGCCCGAGTAGACCCGGAACATGGAGATCTTCCCCACGAAGGGGTCGCTCAGCGTCTTGAACACGTAGGCGACGGTCTCGCCATCGGGGGAGAGGGTGAGCTCGCCCTCCTCGGTGGGGGGCACGGGACGCTCGAGGGGGTTCGGGCCGAACTCGACGAGGAACTCGGCGAGGATGTCCACGCCGATCCCCGTCTCCGCGGAAGCGACGAGCACGGGGAAGATGTCGCCCGACAGCATCCCCTCGTGCACGGTCTGCACGATGATCTCGCGGCTCGGCTCCTCGCCTTCGAAGTAGGCCATCATGAGGTCGTCGTCGGTCTCCACGACCGACTCGACCAGGGCCGTGCGGCTGGCCTCGATGAGGGGGACGGCTTCCTCCGGGGCCTCGCCTTCGGTACCGCGCCGAGCCCCGCCCTCGTAGAGGAACACCCGCCCGGAGACCACGCGGGCGACGCCCCGGAGGTCACGCTCGGCACCCACCGGAACCTGGATCGGGGCGATACGTTTCCCGAAGGTCTCCCGAAGCTGCTCCAAGGTGCGTTCGAAGGAGGCTCGCTCCCGATCGAGTTTGCTGACGACGACCGCCCGGGGGATGCCCTCCTCCTCCGCCACCCGCCACAGCAGCTCCGTCCCCACCTCGACCCCGTCCACGCCGGAGACGACGAAGAGTGCGAGGTCGGCGGCCCGCATCGCCGCCCGGGCATCACCGGAGAAGTCGGCGTAGCCGGGGGTGTCGATGAGGTTGATCTTGTGGCCCCGCCACTCCAGGGACGCCAAGGCGAGCCCGAGGGAGATCTTCCGTTCGGTCTCTTCGGGTTCGAAGTCGAGGATCGACGTCCCCTGGTCCACCGATCCCTGTCGCGTCGTGACACCCGCCGTGAACAGCAGCGCCTCGGCGAGGGTCGTCTTGCCACTTCCTCCATGACCGACAAGGGCGACGTTGCGGATCTTCTCCGGGACCACGAGACCTCCTGTTGGGTGGGAACCCCGAGCTTAGTTCTGGTGCGGACCGCGGGAACCGGGTGTGCTACGTTGCGCCGGCCAATGATCGACATGCGGGTTCGCCCCCACATCCAGGGGTTCCTCCGGCCCATCGGCAAGTTTCTCGCCCGGATCGGTCTCACCCCCACCGCCATGACCCTCTCGGGGCTCACCATCACGGTGGCCGGTTCCGTGGTGATCGGGCTCGGGTACGTCCGGACCGGAGCCCTGATCGCGCTGGCCGGATCGGCCATCGACGGTCTCGACGGTGCCGTCGCCCGGGCGTCGAATCGGGTCACCACCCGCGGGGCGTTCCTCGACGCAGGAGTGGACCGCCTGGGAGAGATCGCCGTCTTCGCCGGACTCGCCGTCTCCCAACGCACCGACGTGCGGATCTTGTTGCTGGTCCTGCTGTCCCTCGGGGGAGCACTCGTCGTTCCCTACATCCGGGCCAAGGCCGAGGCGTTGGGCCACGACGGGCGGGGCGGGCTGATGGGCCGGGCGGAACGGGTGATCCTGGTCACCCTGGGGATGGTGACCGGATTCATCGAGCCGATGCTGTGGCTCATGGTGCTCGGGGTGTGGATGACGGTGGGGCAACGATTCTGGACGACCTACCGGGCCATCGATTCGTGAAGTCGCTGGTGGCATACCTGGCGTTCCGAGCCGGGATGGCGATCCTCGGCATCCTCCCGGCGACCGTCGCCAACGCCCTCGGGGTTCTCGGAGGCCTGGCCGCCTACCCCTTCGCCCGGGGCCGGAGGGCCATGGCGCTCCGCCATGCACGCCGCGCCGGGGGGCCCGGCGCCGACGCTGCCCGGGCGTGCCGCCGCATGTTCGCGTCATATGGGCGGTACTGGGCCGAAGTCCTGTGGGTGAGGCCCCACCGGTCTCGCCAGGTTCGGAGCCGAATGGTCGTGGAGGGTCTCGACCACGTCGTGGAGGCCCAACACCGAGGCGCCGGGATCATCTTGGCCTTGCCCCACGTCGGGAACTGGGAGGTGGCGGGGCTGATCGCCGACGAGATCGGCCTGGAACTCGTGGCGGTCGCCGAGGATCTCCCCAACCGGAGGATCCGGGACTGGTTCGTCCGCCTCCGGAACCAGATGCACATCGAGGTGGTGCTCGCCGGCGGCGGCTTGAAGGTCATGCGCTCCCTCGAGGAGACCCTCCGGAGGGGCGGCGCCGTCGCCCTGCTCTCCGATCGGGACCTGAAGGGCAAGGGGATCCCCGTCACCTTCTTCGGGGAGGAGACGACGCTCCCCGCGGGCCCGGCGCTGCTGGCGCGGCGGACCGGCGCCCCCATCCTGCCGGTGGCGAGCTACTTCCGGCCCCGGGTCGGCCACCACATCGTGGTGGAGCCGCCTCTGGCCCTTCCGCCGGACGGGAGTCGGGCGTCGTGGATGAGCGAGGCCACCCAACGGGTCGCCGACGCCCTCGAGCGCCTCATCCGCCGCGCCCCCGAACAGTGGCACCTGTTTCAGCCGAACTGGCCCTCGGACCGGGAGGGATGAGTGGAGGTCGGCGTCGTCTGCCCCTACGACCTGGGCCGCCCGGGCGGAGTCCAGCAGCAGACACGCGAGCTGGTCGGCGTGTTGGAGGGGCTCGGTCACCGACCTCGCCTCGTGGCCGCCGGCGAGGCGGTGGGTCGCACGGTGACGGTGCCCGCCAACCGTTCCCAGGCGCCGGTGACCGTGGATCCCCGGGCCTGGCGCCGGGTGGTCTCCGCCCTCGAAGGCGTGGACGTCGTCCACGTCCACGAGCCCTTCGTCCCTCTCGTCGGGTGGGCGGCGCTGGCGACGGGACGTCCCACCGTCCTCACCTTCCATGCGCGGCCGGCCCGATGGACCAGAGCCCTCTACCGGGCTGCGGCGCCGTTCCTTCGTCGCCTCTCGGACCGGCACCTCCTGACCGCGGTGAGCCCCGTCGCTGCGGCGGCGCTCCCCGCGAGCTGGGGCCGGGTGGAGCTCGTCCCCAACGGGCTCCACGTCGCCTCCTACCGCCTCGACGTGCCCCGCGACCCCCTCCGGGTCGTGTTCGTCGGACGGGACGAGCCCCGCAAGGGCCTGGACGTGATCCTCGCCGCATGGCCGGAGATCCTCCGCCGCCTCCCCGGCGCCCACCTCCACGTCGTCGGCGCTCGACGCCCCGAAGCCCCTCCGGGGGTGGAGTACCTGGGGACCGTCGACGAGGAGACCAAGCGGCGCGAGCTGGCCCAGGGCTCGGTCTTCGTCGCCCCGAATCTGGGGGGCGAGAGTTTCGGGGTGGTGGTGGCGGAGGCGATGGCCGCGGGGTGTGCACCGGTCGTCTCCGATCTCGAGGCCTTCCGGTGGGTGACGGGCGGGGGAGCGATCCTCACCCCGGTCGGGGACGTCTCCCGGGTCGCCTCCGCCGTCGTCGACCTGCTCTCCGACCCCGGAGAACGAGCCCGGATCGCAGCCGCCGCCCGCCGTCGCGTCGAGGATTTCGACTGGTCGGTGGTGGGTCGGGCCTACGACGACGTGTACCGTCGGGCGGTGGCCGGGTGGAGGCCGTGACGGGGGTACCATTCGCTTCCCGGAGAGGAGTTTCGATGGAACGAGGAACGACCCGTGTGAAACGGGGCCTCGCCGACATGCTGAAGGGCGGCGTGATCATGGACGTGGTCACGGCCGACCAGGCCCGCATCGCCGAAGAGGCGGGGGCGGTGGCGGTGATGGCCCTCGAACGTGTCCCCGCGGACATTCGACGCCAGGGGGGTGTGGCCCGGATGGCGGACCCCACCAAGATCGAGGAGATCAAAGACGCCGTCACCATCCCGGTGATGGCCAAGGTCCGGATCGGCCACTTCCTCGAGGCGCAGGTCCTGCAGGCCCTCGGCGTCGACTTCATCGACGAGTCCGAGGTCCTCACCCCCGCCGACGAGGAGCACCACGTCGACAAGTGGGCGTTCACCACCCCCTTCGTGTGCGGGGCCAGGGACCTGGGGGAGGCGCTCCGACGGATCGGTGAAGGCGCGGCGATGATCCGCACCAAGGGTGAGGCGGGGACGGGCAACGTCGTCGAGGCCGTCCGCCACATGCGGGCGATGACCCGGGAGATCCGTCGTCTCGGCACCCTCGGACCGGAGGAGCTGATGGCCGCCGCCCGGGACCTGCGCGCCCCCTACGAGCTGGTGGTGGAGGTGGCCGAGACCGGACGGCTGCCCGTCGTCAACTTCGCCGCCGGCGGGATCGCCACCCCCGCCGACGCCGCCCTCATGATGGCCCTCGGATGCGACGGCGTGTTCGTGGGCTCGGGGATCTTCAAGAGCTCCAACCCACCCGCCTACGCCCGGGCGATCGTCGAGGCGACCACCTACTGGCAGGATCCGGAGGTCGTCGCCAAGGTGTCGCGGGGCCTCGGGGAGGCGATGCCGGGGATCGAGCTCGAGGCCCTCGCCGACACCGACCGGCTGGCGGTGCGAGGATGGTGAGCCGGTGAGGCCCCCCGTCGGCGTCCTGGCCCTCCAGGGCGACGTCCGAGAGCATGTGGCGGCCCTCACCGCCGCCGGTGCCGATCCACGTCCCGTGCGCAGCGTCGCCGATCTGTCGGGGCTGGCGGGGATCGTGCTCCCCGGCGGGGAGTCCACCACGATCGGCAAGCTGCTCGTACGGTTCGACCTCTTCGAGCCCCTGCGAGATGCCATCGCCGGCGGCCTCGCCGCCTACGGGACCTGCGCCGGCATGATCCTTTTGGCGGTCGGCGTCACCGAGGGAGACCAACCGCTCCTCGGGGTGCTGGACGTCGTGGTACGACGCAACGCCTTCGGACGCCAGAACGAGTCCTTCGAGATCGATCTCGACGTCGCCGGGCTCGACTCGCCCTTCCACGCCGTGTTCATCCGGGCGCCCTGGGTGGCGAAGGCGGGCCGGGAGGTCGAGGTGATGGCGGCGGTCGACGACCACCCGGTGATGGTGCGCCAAGGCCACGTGCTCGCCTCGGCGTTCCATCCCGAGCTGACCGACGATTCGCGTCTCCACCGGCTGTTCGTGGAGATGACGCGCTGAGGAGCGACCATGGCGGGACATTCCAAATGGGCGAACATCAAACACCGCAAAAGCCGCCAGGACGCGGCCAGGGGGAAGCTGTTCGCCAAACTGGCCAAGGCCATCGAAGCGGCAGCCCGTCAAGGCGGAGGGGACCCGGCCGCCAACGCCACCCTCGCCACCGCCATCGCCAAGGCGAAGGCCGCCTCCATGCCCAACGACAACATCGAACGGGCCATCAAACGGGGGACCGGAGAGACGGAAGGGGGCGCGGCCTTCGAGGAGATCTGGTACGAGGGGTACGCCCCCGGGGGCGTGGCCCTCTACGTGCACGTCCTCACCGACAATCGGAACCGGGCCGCCTCCGAGGTACGGTCGACGTTCACCCGCCACGGCGGCAGCCTGGGCGAGCCCGGCTCGGTCGGCTACCTCTTCACCCAGAAGGGCCTGTTGCTCGTCACGGGGGACGAGGACGACGTCATGCTGGCGGCCATCGAGGCGGGAGCCGAGGACGTCCGTCCGGCCGATGGGCAGTTCGAGGTGGTGTGCGCGCCCTCCGACCTCGGCACCGTCGAGGCGGCGCTGCGCGAGGCGGGCGTCCAGGTGGACTCCACCGACGTCACCCAGCTCCCGGCGACGACGGTCCCCGTCGACGAGCAGACGGCCCCGAAGGTGCTGCGCCTCGTCGAAGCCCTCGAGGACCTCGACGACGTCCAAGAGGTGTACGCCAACTTCGAGATCGACGACGCCGTCATGGCCGCCTTCGCCGAAGGCTGAGGCGGGATTGCCGGGTCCCGTCGTTCCCGTCGGGTACCCTCCCGTACACATGTTCGTCCTCGGCATCGACCCAGGTCTCACCCGGACCGGCTACGGGCTGGTGGCTCGGGCCCGACCTCCCCGCGTCGTCACCGCCGGGGTGATCCGCACCGATCCCGCTCGCCCCACCGCCGATCGGCTCGCAGAGTTGTATGACGACCTCACCGAGCTCGTCGCCCAGCACCGGCCGACGGTGATGGCCATCGAGCGGATCTTCACGAACCGCAACCTGCAGACCGCCCTGGGAGTGGTCCGTGCCTCGGGTGTGGCCCTGCTGGTCGCCGCCCAGGCGGAGATCCCCGTCGTCGAGTACCCGCCGACGACCGTGAAGCTGGCCGTGACCGGGGACGGGAACGCCACCAAGGCCATGATGGGGGAGATGGTGACCCGTCGGCTCCACCTGGAGGCCCCGCCGAGACCCGCCGACGTGGCCGACGCCCTGGCGATCGCCCTCTGTCACCTCCAGTCGGTGCGGATGCCGGGGGGGAGGGCCGCCTCGTGATCGGCCGCCTTCGAGGCACCGTCGACGACGTGGGCGACGGCCGCATCCTGCTCGACGTCGGCGGGGTCGGCTATGAGATCGTGATGAGCCCGAAGGGGATCGCCGCCCTCCCGGGACGGGGCGAGGCGGTGGTGGTCCACACCCACCTGCACGTCCGTGACGACGCCATGGTCGTCTTCGGTTTTCCCACCGCAGGTGAGCGGGATCTCTTCCGGATCCTGCTCGGCGCGTCGGGGGTCGGACCCAAAGTGGCGATGGCGATCCTCGGCGTGTTCTCCCCCGATGCCTTCATCGAGGCGGTGGCCTCCGAGGACGCCGACGCCCTCACCCAGGTCCCCGGGGTGGGGAAGCGGGGCGCGCAGAAGATCATCCTCGATCTCAAGCCGAAGCTGGCCGATCTGGAAGCCGAGGTGCTCGAGGGGGCGTCGACCTCCGCCCAGCTCCGCGAGGCGCTCGAAGGTCTCGGATACACGGGTGCCGAGATCCGCCGGGTCACGCCCACCGTCGACTCCTCGGCGCCGATCGCCGACCAGATCCGCCAGGCCCTCCGGGAGCTCGCCCGATGAGAGACGAAGCCGTCCTCGCCGGGGAGTTCGGTCCCCTCGACGAGGAGATCGAGGCGACGCTGCGTCCACGGACCCTCGACGAGTTCGTCGGTCAGGACCTCGTCAAAGAGCGCCTCCGGATCTCCATCGAGGCGGCGAGGAGCCTGGGTCGGCCCCTCGACCACGTCCTGCTGTCGGGTCCTCCCGGTCTCGGGAAGACCTCCCTGGCGGGGATCATCGCCCAGGAACTGGGGACGACGATCCGGAAGACGTCGGGCCCGGCCCTCGAACGTCCGGGCGACCTGGCGGCGATCCTCTCGAATCTGGATCCGGGCGACGTCTTCTTCATCGACGAGATCCACCGGGTCCCCCGGGCGGTGGAGGAAGTGCTCTACCCGGCCATGGAGGACTTCGAGCTCGACATCGTGCTCGGACGTGGCCCCTCCGCCACGTCGATCCGGCTCGACCTGCCCCGCTTCACCCTGGTCGGCGCCACCACTCGGATCGGGACGGTGTCGGCGCCCCTCCGCGACCGGTTCGGGTTGATCGAACGTGTCGACTACTACACGACCGACGATCTCTTTCGCATCGTCCGACGCTCCGCCCGGATCCTCGGTGTGGAGATCGACGACGGCGGGGCGCGGATCATCGCCGAGCGGAGCCGCGGGACGGCCCGGATCGCCAACCGGCTCCTCGCCCGGGTGCGGGACTTCGCGGTGGCGCGCGCCGACGGCCGGATCGACGCCGCGGTGGCGGAGCGGGCCCTCGAGGTCTTCGAGATCGATCACCTCGGGCTCGACAAGGTGGACCGGGCGATCCTGGAAGCGGTCGTGGTGAAGTTCGGTGGGGGACCGGTCGGGCTGGGCACCCTGGCGGTGACGGTGGGGGAGGAACCCGAGACGGTGGAGGACGCGTACGAGCCCTTCCTCCTCCAGATCGGGATGCTGCATCGGACCCCGCGGGGACGGGTCGCCACGGCCGGCGCCTACCGTCATCTCGGCCTCGAACCTCCCACCGGCCTGCAGCCGACGTTGGATCTCTGAGCGACCGCCACAATGTCAAACCGATGAAGGTCGCCGAATTCGCCTATGAGCTGCCACCTGAGGCGGTCGCCCAGCAGCCGGCCGAGCCACGCGACGCCGCCAGGCTCCTCGACACCCGCGACCTCTCCGATCATCGATTCCGCGACCTCCCCGACCTTCTCGAGCCGGGCGACCTGGTCGTCGTCAACCAGACCCGCGTCCGCAAGGGCCGTCTCAGAGGAAGGAAGGTGCCGACCGGCGGGGCCGTCGAGGTGCTGCTCCTCGGTCGCCGGGGCCGCGAGGTGTGGGAGGCCCTCATCCGTCCCGCCCGGAGGATTCGGGCGGGGATGAGACTCGATCTCGGCCGCATCCAAGGCTCGGTCGTCACCCCACCCGCCGACGGGCGGGTTCTCCTCCACCTCGAAGCCGACGACGACATCGAGGGGATCCTCGAACGTGAGGGTGACCTGCCGCTGCCCCCCTACATCCACGGATGGGAGGGGGACCCCGAGCGCTACCAGACGGTGTTCGCGACCTCACCCGGGTCGGCGGCGGCGCCCACCGCCGGACTCCACTTCACCCCGCGGGTCCTCTCGGATCTGCAACGGCGCGGGATCGGTCTCGCCCGGGTGGACCTGGAGGTGGGGTTGGCGACCTTCCGGCCGATGACGGCCGACGACATCGAGGATCACGTCATCCACCCCGAACGCTTCCTGGTTCCCGAGGAGACGGCGACGGCCATCGAGGAGACGTCCGCCGCCGGAGGTCGGGTGGTGGCGATCGGCACCACGGTGGTCCGCACCCTCGAGACGATGGCGGCGGCTCCCGGCGTGGTGCTCCCGGGGAGGGGGGAGACCCGGCTCTACCTGCGGCCCGGGTTCGACTTCCGGATCGTGGACATCCTGGTCACGAACTTCCATCTTCCCCGATCGAGTCTCCTGGTGCTCCTCGCCGGCTTCATGGGTGACGGGTGGCGGAAGGCCTACCACGTCGCCCTCGAACGGGGATACCGATTCCTCTCCTTCGGCGACGCCATGCTGTGTGTGCGGGGGGATCGATGACCCCCGTCACCTGGGAGGCCCTCGCCACCGACGGCGCGGCCCGCCGGGGTCGCCTGCGAACACCCCACGGCACCGTCGAGACCCCGGCGTTCATGCCCGTCGGCACCCGGGGGGTCGTCCGGGCGCTCGACACCGACGATCTCGTCGAGGTCGGAGCCGAGATGATCCTCGCCAACACCTATCACCTGATGCTGCGACCCGGCGCCGAGCGGGTCGCCGCCCTCGGGGGACTCCACGGTTTCACCGGCTGGCAGGGACCGATCCTCACCGACTCCGGTGGGTACCAGATCTACTCCCTCGGCCCGAAGATCGACGAGGACGGGGCGGTGTTCCGCTCGACCTACGACGGCTCCGAAGTCCGGCTCCGGCCCGAGGACGCCGTCGCCGTCCAAGAGCTGCTCGGACCCGACATCGCCATGGTGCTCGACGTCTGTGTGGGCCTGCCCGCCGAACGTGAGACGGTCCGGGACGCCATGGAGCGCACCCTTCGGTGGACCGAGCGCGCGGTCGCCGCCCATCGACGTCCCGACCAAGCCCTCTTCGGCATCGTTCAAGGAGGCGTCGATCCCGAGCTCCGCCTCGAGAGCGCACGGAGAACCGCCGAGCTGGGAGTCCCGGGCTTCGGGATCGGCGGCCTCTCGGTGGGGGAGGATCCGGCCGACCGCGATCTCGCCCTGGAGGCGACCATGTCGGAGCTGCCTCCTTCGAAGGTTCGCTACGTGATGGGACTGGGAGACGCCGAAGGGGTCCTGGCGGCCATCGCCCGCGGCGCCGACCTCTTCGACTGTGTCTGGCCGACCCGGCTGGCCCGGCACGGGCGCGTCCTCACCCCCGACGGCGACTACAACCTCCGCCGAGCCGAATTCGTCGACGATCCGGCTCCGCTGGACCCCGAATGTCCCTGCCGGACCTGTGGCCGCTACTCCCGTGCCTATCTCCGTCACCTCCTGTCGGTGGGGGAGATCACCGTTCTGCGGCTCCTCACCCTGCACAACCTCACCTACACGCTCGGGCTGATGGCGGACGCGCGGGAGGCGATCGCCGCCGGGCGGTTCGACGAGCACCGAGCCGCGGTCGTCGAGCGGAGAATTCGCCGCGATGTCGGCGGGCGCTAACCTCCCACATCGCCCCGAAGGCTCATCATGGATCTCATCTCCGCCCAAGCCCAGACCACCGGAGGGAGCGGCTTCACGTCGCTGCTGTTCCTCGCGGCGATGATCGGGTTCTTCTGGTTCCTGTTCATCCGCCCCCAACGCAAGCGCATGCGGGAGCAGCAGGAGCTCCAGGCGGCCCTCGGGGTCGGCGACCAGGTCCAGACCATCGGGGGTCTGGTCGGGACGGTCCGGGCGATCGACGACGACACCGTCGTCCTCGACCTCGAATCCGGCCAGGTCCGGGTGCTCCGCCGGGCCATCGCGGCCCGTGTCGGCGACGGGTCCTGACCGATGGGGCGGCGGCTCGTCGGCCTCGCGATCGTGTTCGCCCTCTCCTGGGGCGGGCTCGCCGTCCTCTTCTCCCAGGGGATCACCCCCAAGCTGGGCCTCGACCTCCAGGGGGGAACCTCGGTGGTCCTCACCGCGCCACCCGACACCGAGTCCGACGTCCTGGAGCTGGCGGTCGACATCATGCGGCGCAGGATCGAGGACGTGGGCGGAGTGCAGGAGCCTGAGATCCAGATCTCGGGGGGCAACACGGTGCTCGTCCAGCTCCCCGGGGTCACCGACGAACGGCGTGCCCTCGACGCGATCGGCCAGACCGGGCAGCTCTCCTTCCGGCCCGTGCTGGAGGTCTTCCCGGGAGACGCCAGCCCCCTGGCCGGCGCCGAGGAGGTCCCCGAGGGGGTCGATCCCGTCACCGGTCTCACCGTCGAGGACGACCCCACCCGGGAGGCGTGGCTCCTCGACACCGACCCCACCACCGGCAGCTCCCAGATCCTCCACGTCGGTCCCGCCGCACTTCTCGGCTCCGACGTCGACTCGGCCATCCCCCAGCCTCCCGGCACGGGAGCCGGGATCGGCTGGGTCGTCTCCCTCGACCTCACCTCGGACGGCGGCGACAAGTTCGCCCGACTCACCGCGGACGCCGCCTCCTACCCGATCGGTGATCCCCGTCGCCAGATCGCCATCGTCCTCGACGGCAAGGTGCTCTCCGCTCCGGCCGTCGCCGCCGACGTCCAGCCCGGGGTGGGCATCGCCGGTGGGCGGGCACAGATCACCCTCGGTGCCAACCCCGACGCCGAGCAGGAGGCGCAGAACCTCGCCATCGCCCTCCGGTACGGCTCCCTGCCGGTCTCCTTCGAACGCAGCCAGGTGCAGAAGGTCTCCGCCACTCTCGGGACCGACTCGCTGCGGATCGGGCTGATCTCCGGGCTCGCCGGGCTGATCCTGGTCGCCGCCGTGCTCCTCGCCTACTACCGCGCCCTGGGTCTGGTCGCCGTGGTGGGCCTGACCGTCTTCGGCTCGTTCCTCATCTCCATCTTCAGCGTCCTGGGCCGTCTCCAGGGACTCACCCTGACCCTGGCGGGGGTGACGGGGATCATCGTCTCGGTGGGGATCACCGCCGACTCCTACATCGTCTATTTCGAACGCATCAAAGACGAGATGCGTCTCGGCAAGACCGTCCAGGCGGCGGTGGAGGACGGCTTCAAGGCCGCCTACCGAACGATCTTGACCGCCGACACCGTCTCGCTGCTGGCGGCGGTTCTCCTGTGGGCGCTCGCCGTCGGCGCCGTCAAGGGCTTCGCCCTCTCCCTCGGGATGGCGACGGTGCTCGACCTCGTCGTGGCACGCATCTACACCCGCCGGGCGGCGTGGATCCTGTCCCGGGGTCGGCTCGGTGAGGGACACGGGTTCAGCATCGCCGGAGCGGCGAGAGCGGGGGCGTCGGCATGAGTGCCGTGGAGACCGTCGAGAGCCCGGGTTCCGCCTGGAGACGGACCCTCGCCGGGAAGACGGCGATCGATTTCGTCGGTGGGCGCCGTCGATGGTTCACCATCTCGGCGGTCCTCATCGGCATCGCCCTGGCCGGGTTGGCCCTCCGCGGCGGTCTCAACCTGGGCCTGGAGTTCCGGGGAGGGCTGGCGCTGGAGACCGTCAACCCCGCCGGGGCCGACATCACCCAGCTCCGAGACGCCCTGGCCACCGTCGGGGAACCCGACGCCCGGATTCAGCTCGTCGACGACGGTGCCGCCGTGCTCATCCAGACCGAGCCGATCGACGCCGATGCCCAAGAGGCGCTGATCGAGGCGGTCGCGGCGGCGACGGGGAGCCCGCGAAGCGAGATCTCCATCGAGTCGGTGGGACCGACCTTCGGGGCGTTGGTGGCACGCCGGGCCCTCGAGGCCCTCATCGTGTTCCTGGCGGCGGCGATCCTGTTCATCTCATGGAGGCTCGAATGGAAGATGGCGGTCGCCGGGATCACCGCCCTCTTCCACGACCTGATCATCACCCTCGGGGTCTACGCCATCACCGGCTTCGAGGTGACGCCGGCGACGGTGGTGGCGGTGCTGACGATCCTCGGATACAGCCTCTACGACACCGTCGTCGTCTTCGACAAGGTCGAGGAGCTGGAAGAGTCGATGGGGGATCAGCACACGATCACCACGATCGTGAACCGCGCCATGAACCAGGTCCTGGTCCGCTCCATCGCCACGTCGCTCACCTCGCTGCTGCCGGTGGGCAGCCTGCTCTTCGTCGGGTCCTTCATCCTCGGGGCGGCCTCCTTGCGTGATTTCGCCCTCGCCCTTTTCGTCGGGATCGCCGCCGGTACCTACTCCTCGATCTTCGTCGCAGCCCCCATGCTGGGGGCGTGGAAGGAGAAGGAGGAGGACTGGATCGCACAGCGTCAGCGGCTCGAACGCCGGGCGGAGAAGGCGAAGAAGCAGGCGGCGCAGCTCCGGGAGGTGGCGGAGAAGGCGAAGGCTCCCTCCAAGCCCCTGCCGCCCGCCCAGCTCCGGCCCCCCAAACGCAAGAAGAAGAAGCGGCGCCGTTGAGGACGGCCGGTTCTGGGTAGAATCATCGGGTGCCAGATTTCCGTGAGCTGATCCGCGAGGTACCGGACTACCCGAAGCCGGGGATCCTCTTCTACGACATCACCCCGGTCCTGGGCGACGCCGCCGCGTTCGCCGAGCTGCTCGAGCAGATGACCGCCCCCTTCGCCGAGGCGGGCATCCACAAGGTCGCGGGGATCGAGGCCCGCGGCTTCGTCCTGGCGGCGTCGATCGCGGAGAAGCTGGAAGCCGGTTTCGTGCCGATCCGCAAGCCGGGCAAGCTCCCCTACGAGGTCATCCGCGAGGAGTATGCCCTGGAGTACGGGACCGACGCCCTCGAGGCCCACGTCGACGCCGTCTCCCCGGGCGACCGGGTCCTGCTGGTCGACGACGTCATCGCCACCGGCGGAACCGCGTCGGCGGCGTCCCGCCTGCTGAAGAAGCTCGGAGCCGAGGTGGTCGGGTTCTCCGTCTTCATCGAGCTGGGTTTCCTCGATGGGCGCGCGGCACTCGACGGCCTTCCCTTCCATGCCCTCCTCCGATACGACTGAGACGCCGCCCCTCGATCCCGATCGGGCCTTCGCCCGCATCGTCGAGGCCTACCTCGCCCATCATCCCGGCGGCGAAGCCGCCACCCTGGAGCGGGCCTACGCCGTCGCGAAGGCAGCCCACGAAGGGCAGCGGCGCAAGTCGGGCGAGCCCTACATCACCCACCCGGTGGCGGTCACCCAGATCCTCGCCGACTACGGACTCGACGTGGCGACCCTCGCCGCCGCCCTCCTGCACGACGTGGTGGAAGACACCGAGGTCGATCTCCGTCAGATCGTCGACGAGTTCGGAGACGAGATCGGATACCTGATCGACGGCGTCACGAAGCTGGACCGCATCTCCTACTCGACCCGCGAGCAGGCCCAGGCCGCGACGATCCGGAAGATGGTGGTGGCGATGGCGGAGGACCTGCGGGTCCTGCTCATCAAGCTCGCCGACCGCCTCCACAACATCCGCACCGTCGGTGCCCTCACCCCCGAGAAGCAGCGTCGGGTGGCGCAGGAGACCCTGGACGTCTACGCACCTTTGGCACATCGGCTCGGCGTGCAGGAGATCAAGCACGAACTGGAGGACCGCAGTTTCGCCGTGCTCCACCCTGGACCCTATGCGGAGATCGAGGAGCGACTCGCCGAACGTGCCCCCGAACGAGAGGTGTTCATCGACAAGATCGTCGCCGAGGTCGAAGGCATGCTCGGTGAGGCGGGCATCGAG
>JALSJV010000095.1 GCA_026989215.1 Acidimicrobiia bacterium
GTCGCCAGTCTGATCTCCGAGGATGCGGAGGCGCATCGCAGGTTTTACGAGACGGTCGACTCGCCCTTCGTCGGCAACGGCTTCACCCGGTGGGTGGACGGCCAGTACGCGTTGGGCAAGCCGGAGCTGGGACTCTCCAACTGGCAGTTCGGCCGTCTCTTCGGTCGCGGCGGCATCCTGTCCGGCGACTCGGTGTTCACCATCCGGACCCGCGCCATCCAGGAAGACCCCGACCTGGGACGGTGACCTCAAGGGCCGGCCCGAGGGGCCGACCAGGAAGGGGAGCGACCGGGGAACATCGCGACGTCGGTGCGGCGTTGTACCGGACAGAGCGCTCGCTCGGAAAGGAGCGACGGAACCATGAAGACCGACACGATCAGCGAGACCATCACCGACGGCATCGAGTACATCGACGAGTTCCTCGCCACCCACGCGCCGTACCTGCCCGACCATCTGGTGGATTTCGCCCTCGACTGTCGCTCCATCATCCTGCGGCTCGAACAGGAGCTGGAGGAGGCCGCGGGAGTGCGCGTCGCCTGACCGGCGTCGGAAGGTACCGTCACCCCCATGACGGACGCCTTCGACCACGCCGCTCGCCTCCTCGCCGACGCCCCTCGGATCCTGGTGTTCACCGGAGCCGGGATCTCCACCGAATCCGGCATCCCCGACTTCCGTGGCCCCGACGGGCTGTGGACCAAGGTCGATCCCGACGACTTCACCATCCAGCGCTATCGCGCGAACCGCGAAGTGCGGGTGGCCCGATGGAAGATGCATCAGCAGGGTGCGCTGTGGGGCGCCCGATCCTCGGTCCGTCCGAACCGTGCCCACGAGGCGGTGGTGGAGCTGTGGCGGGGCGGCAGGATGTCGGGGTGTGTCACCCAGAACATCGACGGGCTCCATCAGGCGGCGGGGCTGCCCGACGACCAGGTGGCGGAGCTGCACGGCAACATCCGGAAGGTCCACTGCCTCGGATGTGGGGCCCGCTGGGAGACCGAAGAGGTGCTGCGCTGGGTCGACGCCGGCGAGGAGGATCCGTCGTGCCCCCACTGCGGCGGCCTGGTGAAGACCACCACCGTCATGTTCGGCGAGTACCTGCCGTTGGACCAGGTGCAGCGGGCAGAGCGTTTCGCGGCCGAGGCCGACGCCGTCCTGGTGGTCGGCTCCACCCTGTCGGTGTACCCGGCGGCGCAGATCCCCCTGGATGTGGTTCGGAGAGGCGGTCCGATGGTGATCGTCAATCTGGGGCCCACCGACGGGGACCGGCTGGCCGCCGCCCGGATCGAAGGCAAGGCGGGGGACGTCCTGCCCCGCCTCGTCGACGCCATCCTCTCCTCGAGCTGACGGCCCGGCAGGTCGCGACGACGCGATCCGTCGACCCGGAGGGTGCTCAGGTGACGTAGTAGCCGGGGTGCATCCGTCCGGGGGTGCGGACGGGCAGGGGCCGCGCCGGAACCTCGGCTCCGTCGGGGACGACGCGCGGGGAGGGGGCCCGTGCCGGCGATGTGGTCTCCCGTTCCTTCGTGGCCGGAGGGGGTGACCCGCTGGGCGAAGACGGGGCAGCGGGAGGGGTGACCGTGGGGAGGGGGCTTCCGGCGAGCCAGGCGGCGACGACACGCCGGGCGGTGGCGGTGACCCGGACCCCGCCCTCCGCACGGCCGGTCGTGACGAGCGCCAAGGTCTCGGCGAACTGTTCGGCGGGGGTCGCCGCCCACCCGGCCCCGTAGTCGAACCATCCTCGGGAGGTGGGGAGTCCCTGGGCGGCGTAGAACCGGTCGGTGAGGTCGGGATCGGCGAAGGCGCCGCACGCCAGGAAGGTGTGATGGGCGAGTTCGTGGCTCACCGTCGCCGGGAGGGCGTCGAGGGGGCGTCCGACATCCACCACGACCGTACGGGACGCAGGCCGATACTCTCCTCGGCGGTTGGGGAGGTCTTCGAACACGACCGTCACCCCTGCCGAGCAGGTTCGTCGTGCACCGAGGCTCGCCTCCCATGTCGCGGCCGTCTCCGACACGACCTGCGCCTCCCGGCCCGATCCCCCTGACGTGTCCACGGCGACGACGGAGAGCAGAGGCCCCGGCGCCAAGAGCGTCAATGCCGTCACGAGCGCGAGGAACGTTTCCATGCTCCGCCTTCCATGGCCGATCGCCGTGCCTGTCGGCGCCCGCGGAGCGAAGTTGCGTCCCCGAGCCGAGGCGAGCCTGCTCGGCCGGGTCGGAGGTCAGCGGCGTCGGCGACGGGCACCCACCAGCAGCACCTGCCCGCCGCCGAGGAGCAGCAGCGCCAGTCGGAGCAGGCCGTCGAGGGCGGCGCCCGTGAAGGGGAGGGTCTCGGGGATCCCGTCGTCGTGGGCGGCGACGGTGCCGGGGTCGTCGGACGGGTCCGAGGGACCGTCGTCGGGGATCCCCGGCAGGACCGGTGGCACGACGGCGATGGTGTGGGTGATCGTGAGACAGCTTGCGGGCGTGGCGGTGTCGCAGACCTCGATGGTGAGCGCGAACACGCCGACCTGTGTCGCCTGGCCGGAGAACGTCCCGTCCGGGCGGAGGGTCACGCCCGGCGGCGGTGTCCCGCCGGTGACGGTGAAGACCAGCGGGGCTCCTTCGGGATCCGACGCCGGGACCGGAACCGGGGTTCCGCCGAGTACCACCGTCTGGAAGCTGTCCTCGGCGACGGGGGCATCGTTCACCTCGTTCACCGTGACCGTCACCGTCGCCGTGTCGCACAGGCCGGTAGCTGCCACCCCACCGACGACGCTCCCCGTCACCTCGCAGACGGTGTAGGTGAAGGTGTCGACACCGGAGAAGTCGGGGTCGGGGGTGTAGGTGACGGTCCCGTCGGCGCCGACCGTCACCGTGCCGGCGGCGGGTGCGGAGACCGACGTGACCTCCAGGGGATGGCCGTCGGGATCGACGTCGTCGGCGAGGACGTCGACGACGACCGGCGTGTCTTCGTCGGTGACGGCGGTGTCGTCCGCCGCCACGGGTGGGCGGTTGCCGACCAGGGGGAAGTCGACGTCGAGGACGACGACGTCGGGAGGCACCGACCGCTCCACCTCGGGGGCGGTGCCGAGGTTGTCCGGGACGGTGCCGCCGTCGATCCCGATGCGCCAGGATCCCGCGGGGAGCCGTTCGAACAGGTAGCGGCCGCCGCCGGAGGTGACGGCCGTGAGCGTGAGGTCATCCCCGGTACCGAAGGTCCCGTCGGGTCCCGCCCAGGTGGCGGACACGACGACTCCGTCCACGCCGGGGTCGTCGGGATCGTCGGTCAGGTCCCCGTCGAGATCTCGGAACACCCGGTCGCCCAGGGTCACCGACCCTTCCAGCGGGAAGTCGACGTCGGTGCGGACCTCGGCCGGGGCGAGGGACGCCGTCCGCACGGTGATCCCGCCGACCCCGGTGGGGAGGTCGTTCGGGTCGAGGGAGACGGAGTGGTCCCCGGCCGGGAGCAGGGCGACCAGGTAGCGGCCGTCGGCGTCGGTGACACCCCGGTAGACGACGTCGTCGTCGGTCCCGGGGACGCCGTCGGGTCCGTACCAGGTGACGGAGACGTCGACGCCGGGGAGGCCGGGCTCGCCGGATCCTTGGACGCCGTCGCCGTCGAGATCCAGGAACACCAGGTCTCCGACCGAGCCGGTGCCGGTGAAGGCGAAGTCGACGTCGGAGACGATTCCGCCCGGTGGGACGGTGAGGAGGGTCTCCCCGTCGACGGTCCCGTCGGGATCGACGGTGCCCGCCGTGAGGCCCGGAGGCAGGTCGGCGACGTCGACGACGATCCGGTACGACCCGGGCGGGACGTCGGCGAAGACGTAGGCACCGGCGGTGTCGGTGACGGTGAGGAAGCCCTCGTCGTCGGCGGTGCCGAAGATCCCGTCCGGTCCGGCCCAGACGGCGGTGACGTCGACGCCGGAGAGGCCCGGATCGGCCGGGTCGATGGCGGCGTCGCCCGCCACGTCGTGGTGGACCGACCCCTCCAGGGACCCCCGCTGGAGGACGGTGATGGTGGCGGTGTCGGTGGTGGTGAGGGTGTTGCCGAGGGGGTCGGTGGCGGTGACGGTGGCGGTGTTGGTGAAGTCGGTGGTGACGCCGGGGGCGGTGCAGAGGTAGGTGATGGGGGTGGCGCCGGCGGGGAGGGTGCCGATGGTGCGGTCGCAGGCGGGGGTGTTGG
>JALSJV010000096.1 GCA_026989215.1 Acidimicrobiia bacterium
GGATCTCTCCCCGGTCGTCACCCATCGCTTCGCCCTCGACGACTTCGAACGGGCCTTCGAGCTGATGGCGTCGGGACAGTGCGGCAAGGTGGTCATGTTCCCCGATCCGGCCGACGCCGACGGGCCGTTGAGCTGAGAGGAGTCGACATGGACAAGGTCGGGTATCTGCGGGAGCGGCTCGCCGAGCTGCACGCCGAAGGCCTCTACAACACGATCCGCCACATCGACTCTCCCCAGGGCCCCTGGCTGGTGGTGGACGGCAAGCGGGTCCTCAACTTCTGCTCCAACAACTACCTGGGCTTGGCGTCGGACCCGAGGCTGGTGGCCGCCGCCAAAGCCGCCCTCGACCGGTACGGGATCGGACCGGGAGCGGTGCGGACCATCGCCGGGACGATGACGATCCACGACGAGTTGGAGGAGAAGCTGGCCCGCTTCAAAGGGGTGGAGGCGGCGATCTCGTTCCAGGCGGGGTTCGTCGCCAACGCCGGCACCATCCCCGCCCTCGTCGGAGAGGGAGACGTGATCGTCACCGACGAGCTCAACCACGCCTCCATCATCGACGGCGTGCGGCTCTCGAAGGCGGGCCGGAAGATCTACCGCCACTGCGACGTCGACGACCTCGCCGCCAAGCTCGCCGAGGCGCGGGCCGAAGGCGCCCGGCGGATCCTCGTCATCACCGACGGGGTCTTCTCGATGGACGGGGACATCGCCCCGCTCGACCGGATCGTCGAGGTGGCCGACGACCACGAGGCGATGGTGATGGTGGACGACGCCCACGGTGAGGGGGTCCTCGGCAGGGGCGGCCGGGGCATCGTCGACCACTTCGGCCTCCACGGCCGGGTCGAAGTCGAGGTGGGCACGATGTCGAAGGCGTTCGGAGTGGTCGGCGGGTACGTCGCCGGGCCGGAGCCGGTGGTCGAGTGGCTGCGGCAGCGGTCCCGGCCGTTCCTCTTCTCCTCGGCGGTCACCCCTCCCGACGTCGCCGCCTGCATCGCCTCCGTGGAGATCCTCGACGGGTCCACCGAGCTGGTGGATCGGCTGTGGTCGAACGCCGCCTGGTTCAAGGACCGGATGGCCGCCGCCGGTTTCGATCTGGGGCTGTCGGAGACGCCGATCACCCCGGTGATGCTGGGCGACGAGCAGACCGCCCAGGAGTTCTCCCGCCGCCTGTTCGAGGACGAGGCGGTGTTCGCCCAGGCCATCGCCTACCCGACGGTGCCGTTGGGCAAGGCCCGGATCCGGGTGATGATCTCGGCGGCCCACTCCCGGGAGGATCTGGAGTATGGGGCGGAGGCGTTCCTCCGGGTGGGTCGGGCCCTGGACGTGCTGTCATCCTGACACCGGCCACGCCCCTCTCCCGTTTTGGCACCTGGATCGCGCGTTATCCGCGACATCTGGGTGCCAAAACGATGGTGGGATGGGGCGGCGCATCCGATACCCTGTCCCCATGGCCGAGACGATCGGGATCCTCACCGCCGGAGGCGACTCCCCAGGGCTGAACGCCGCCATCCGGGCCGTGGGCAAGGCGGCCGAACGGACCTACGGCATGCACGTCATCGGGTTCCGGGACGGTTTCCGGGGGCTGATGCACGACCGTTCGGTCCGCCTCGACTCCGAGACCCTGTCGGGAATCCTCACCAAGGGCGGCACGATTCTCGGCACCAGCCGCGACAAGGTCCACAAGATGCACGTCGGCGAGGGCAAGCGGATGGACATGCGGCCCCTCATGAAACAGGTGGTCGAATCCCACGCCCTCACCGCCCTCATCTGTCTGGGAGGTGGGGGGACGATGAAGAACGCCCTCCGGCTCCACGAGGTGGGGATCCCCGTCCTCGCCCTGCCCAAGACCATCGACAACGACGTGTGGGGGACCGACGCCACCTTCGGGTTCGATACCGCCCTCGGCATCGCCACCGAGGCGATCGACCGCCTCCACTCCACCGCCCATTCCCACCACCGGATCGTCGTCGTCGAGCTGATGGGTCACAACACCGGGTGGCTGGCGCTGGGGGCGGGTCTGGCGGGAGGGGCCGACGTGATCCTCATCCCCGAGATCCCCTACGACGTGGAGGTCGTCGCCGAGTCGATCCTGCAACGCAAGGCCGCCGGGTCGGCCTTCTCGATCGTCGCCGTCTCCGAGGGGGCGTTGTCGGCCGTGGACCGGCAGCGCCACGACGAGCTCGCCGAGCTCGCCACCAATCCCGACGACGGCATCAGGGAACGGGCGAAACGGGACCTGGCGGAGTTCCACGCCGTGCAGAAACGACACACCGAGACCCTCGCCGCCGCCCTGGAGGAACGCACCGGACTGGAGTCGAGGGTCACGATCCTGGGGCATGTGCAGCGGGGCGGGACGCCGTCGACGGTGGACCGGATCCTGGCGACCCGGCTGGGTACGGCCTGCGTCGACTACGTGGTGGAGGGTCTGCGGGGCGTGATGGTCGCCGCTCGGGGGGAGGGCACCGAGCCCGTCGACCTGAAGGAGGTGGCCGGCAGGCGCAAGGCGGTCCCGCTCGACCATCCGTGGGTGACGAGCGCCCGGCGTCTCGGGATCTGCCTCGGGGACTGATGCGGCCGCCGTCCTACGACGGGCGGGGGCTCGTCAACCTCGTCGCCGAGCTGGAGCGCCGCCTGAGGGGCGAGGCCCCCAGCCCGCCGTTGGGTCCCGAGCTGGCCACCCTCATCCCGGGCTCGGACCGGATCGTCTTCGTCCTCTTCGACGGCCTCGGGGACCATCAGCTCTCTCATCCGGCGGCCGCCCCCCTCGCCGCGGCACGTATGGCACGCCTGGACGCCCCCTTCTCCTCCCAGACGACGGTGGCGACCGCCACCTTGGCGTCGGGTCTCCCCCCTGCCCGGCACGGACTGATCGCCTACCTCCTCCACGATCCCGCGCTCGGTGGGGTGTTGAACACGATCTGGTGGTTGCGCACCGACGGCGAGCCGGTGCAGTCGGCGCCCGAGGCCTTCCTGCCGTCTCCCAACCTCGCCGAGCGCCTGGTCGCCGCGGGATGTGGGGTGTCGATCGTGCTCCCCGCCGGGTTCGTCGGGAGCCCCCTCGAACGGCTGCTCTTCCGTGGGGCGACTCCCTTCGGATGGGACGACCCCACCGAGATCGTGCCGCTGGCCCTCGACGCCGCCGCCCGGGATCGGGGGATCACGGTGGTGTACCTGCCCGACGTGGACGCCGCCGCCCACTATCACGGCCAGGCCTCGGACGAGTACGCGGCGGCGCTGGGTCGGGCCGCGGCGCTGTGGGAGGAGCTGGCGGTTCGGTTGCCGGAGACCGTGACGTTGGTGGGCACCGCCGACCACGGCCACGTCGACATCCCCGACGAGTGTCGCCTCACGCTGGTGCCGCCGGACGGTTTGACCCTCTACGGTGACTCCCGTGCCGTCTACGTCCACGGTGATCCGGGACTCGGGGAGGAACTCGTCGACGGCCTCCCCGCCACATGGCATCCCCGGGACGAGACCGACGGCTGGTGGGGTCCCGGGCCGTTCCATCCCCGTTTCGAGGCACGTCGTCCCGACGGGGTCATCCTCGCCGACCCGGGGTACGCCTTCTCGTTCCCGGGCAACGACGCCTGGACGGTCGGCCAGCACGGTGGTCTCACCGAGGAGGAGCTGGCCATCCCGCTGCTGGTGCGTTGAACTCGTGGCTCAGGGTTGGGACCGATCCCTCACCCGCGGTGGTCTCGGGGTCGGCGGTCGAGGGCGCGTCGACCCACCGTCAGGGCCGCCGCCACCAGGATCGCCGCGGCCCCGGCCAGCGTGGCGACGGTCCCGGCGCTCGCGTCACCGGGCTGGTCGGCCGGGACGGACGCGGGTGCGGTCGCCCGATGGGCGGCGGCCTCCCAGGCGGCCCGCACCGTCGCGGTGTCGGCCGGGTCCCGTGCCGTGGCCGAGACGGCCAGGTCGACGAGACGTCCGGCGAGGTAGCCGGCGACGGTGACGTCGTCGCCGGGGTCACCGCCGGACCGGAGGCGGGTCGCCGCCTCCGGTGGGCGGTCGGTGAGGAGGTGGTGGAGCTCGTCCACTGTGACGGTGAAGACGCCGTCGGTCGGGCGGGGCCGCCGGGTGACGGCGAGGAGGGCCGGGCCGGTCCCGGCGAGGGGCGCCAGCAGGTCCGGG
>JALSJV010000097.1 GCA_026989215.1 Acidimicrobiia bacterium
CGGCTCCGGCGGCGTCTCCAGGTTCCGGTAGTCCTCGTCGAGGAGCAGGGTGAGGGTGCCCCAGTCGCGGGGGTCGAGGAAGGGTCGATCGACCCCGGTGAAGAAGCGGGCCGGTCCTCGGAGACGTCTCACCTCCACCGAGACGCGTCGCATGAAGTGCACGTAGGGGAAGTCGTCGAGCTGGACCAACGGTCCGAGCCCGAAGGCTTCGGCACGTTCCTCATCGGGCAGGGACGTTAGGTAGCGTCGGATCTCCGATTTCCCCGACGCGGGGAGGGCGACGAGCAGCAGCGTCTCGATCATCGGCTCAGCCTAGGGACGGGAGATCCCCACGACGTGTCGACCATTGCGAATTGTGCCGGGTTCCGGCATAGTGGAGCCATGAGGGGGCTGCTGTCTCAGATCGATCTCGACCTTCTGGTGCCGGCCGTAGCGCTGTTCGGGCTGTTGGCGGGGGTCGTGTCGGCGGTGATCGCCGAGTGGTTCAGGACCCACTAGGGGTTCAACTCACCGTCCGTCGATACACCCGCACCGCCAACGGTGCGAAGACGGCGAGGATCGCCGCCGACCAGGCCAGCGCGGCGAGGATCTGCCCTTCGACCGTCTGGCCGGGGAGAAGCGCCCCTTCGCCGAGGATCAGGCCCCGCAGCGCGTTGGTGGTGACCGTGATCGGCTGGTTGTCGGCGAAGGCGCGCAGCCAGTCGGGCATCGTCTGGGTGGGGACGAACACGGAGCTGGCGAACACGAGGGGGAAGACCGGCAGGAACACGGCAGACTGCGCCGCCTCGGGATTTTTCACCGCCAGGCCGATCGCCGCCATCACCCACGACATGGCGTAGGTGAAGGCGAGCGCCACCGCCATTCCCCCGAGGAGACGGATGAGGCTGGTCTGGTAGCGGAATCCGATGAGGAATCCGACGCCGAGCATGAGGGCGATGATGAGGGCGTTGCGGATCAGGTCCGACATGGTGCGTCCGGCGAGCACGGCCGAGCGGGCCATGGGCAGGGATCGGAACCGGTCGATCACCCCTTTGGAGAGGTCCTCGGTGAGTCCCAGCGCGGTCTGGCCCGCTCCGAAGGTGGCCACCTGGACGATGAGCCCGGGGATGAGCCAGTTGATGTACTTCCCGCCCGCCGCCGGAGGGATGGCCTGCCCGATCGCTCCGCCGAAGACGTAGTTGAACAGGAGGAGGAACATCACCGGCTGGACGGTCGAGAACAGCAGGAGCTGGGGGAGCCGGACGTTGCGCAGCAGGTTCCGTTTCGTGATGACGCCGGTGTCGCGGATCGCCTGGGCGAGGGTCACCCTGCTGCGTGGGGGTGCCGCCGTGGTCATCGTCTCCTCCTCGGTCGTCCCGCTGGGGCGGCGGGGGTCTGGGTCTGGTCTTGGGCGACGTGGCCCGTCAGGGCCAGGAAGACGTCGTCGAGGGTGGGCTTTCGGAGCGTGATGTCGTCGGGGACGATGCCGGATTCGTCGAGCCTGCGGACGACGGCCATGAGGGTGCGGGCGCCGTCGGGGGCGGGCACGGTGATCTTCTTCGTGGACGGCTCGTAGGCGGGGTGTTCACCGGTGACCGTCGCCAGGGCCTGGAGGGTCTCGTCACGGCGGTCGTCGGGCACGGTCAGCTCGACGACCGACCCGCCGAGGGTGTCCTTCAGCTCGGCGGGGGTGCCTTCGGTGATGACCCTGCCGTGGTCGATCACCGCCACCCGGGCGGCGAGCTGGTCGGCTTCGTCGAGGTATTGGGTGGTGAGCAGGATGGTGGTGCCGTCGGCGACGAGGTCCTGGATCAGGTTCCAGATGTCGATCCTGCTGCGGGGGTCGATCCCGGTGGTGGGCTCGTCGAGGAACAGCACCTGGGGGCGGCCCACCATGGATGCCGCCAGGTCGAGGCGGCGACGCATCCCGCCGGAGTAGGTGCGGACGGGGCGGTCGGCGGCATCGACCAGGCCGATCCGTTCGAGGACCTCCGCCGCGCGTCGGCGTGCCTCGTCTCCCCGGAGGCCATAGAGGCGTCCCACCATCTCGACGTTCTCCCGTCCGGTCAGGTAGTCGTCGACGGCGGCGAACTGTCCGGCGAGGCCCATCCTGGTCCTGGCGGTCACCGGGTCGGCGAGCACGTCGACGCCGGCGACGCGGGCGGTGCCGGCATCGGGTCGAAGCAGGGTGGTGAGGACTCGGATCAGGGTGGTCTTCCCCGCCCCGTTGGGACCGAGGAGTCCGTAGATGATCCCGGGTTCGAAGGCGACGTCGACCCCGTCGAGGGCGCGGATCGGCCCGAAGGTCTTGACGACACCTTCCGCTTCGACGATGGGTCCCCGCATCCTCTCCCGTTTCGACGCCGAGGCGGCATACTACTTGAGAGATCCAATAATTGAGAAATTGAAGGGAATGGCGATATCCTGGCGGTGTGCAGCGCGCCGAGCTCGAAGCCCAGGTCGTCGATCTGCTCCACGGTCTCTCCCGTCGGATGCGGGAACGTGCCTTCGCCCTGCTCGCCGAGCTGGGCCTGACTCCTCCCATGGCCCTCGCCTTACGACATCTCGACGAGCCGATGGCGATGGGGACGCTGGCGGACCGCCTCTCCTGTGACGCCTCGTACATCACCGGGTTGGCGGACCGTCTCGAGGTCCTGGGTCTCGTGGAGCGTCGTCCCGACGCCTCCGACCGGCGTATCCGGCAGCTCGTCCTGACGGCGAAGGGGCGGGAGGTCCGACGGCAGGTGCATGAGCGGCTCTACGCCAACGTCTCCATGTTCGGCGTGCTGGACGACGACGAGCTCGCCGCCTTCGTCGCCGCGCTCAGGAAGCTCGTGGACGGAGGAGCGCCGTCAGCATCTCACTGACGAGGGCCACCACCCCGTGGCCGGTGCCCTCGTCGTACAGCAGGGGGTTCTGGAGGCCCTGGAGGACGACGAGGAGCGCCTGGGCGACCGTGTCGGGATCGGGCTCGGCCCGGAGTTTGCCGGCGACGGCCCCGAGGCGAATGAACCGGGAGAGCATCTCCAGCGCGTCGGTCTCGCGCTGTCGGTAGACGGCTCGGAGCAGCTCCGACTCCCCGAGTCTTCCGGTCGCCAGGCGGAAGACCCGGGCGTCGAGACGAAAGCCTTCTGCCACCTCCGCCACCATCTTGCCCACGGTGGCCTCCAAGCCCTCTTCGAGCAGGCGCTCGACGCTGGCCGTGTGTCGGACGCGTTCGAGCATCTCGCCGAGGCTCTGGTCGAAGGCGGCGGCGAGGGCGACGTCCTTGGAGGAGAGGTAGGCGTAGAACGTGGCGGGTGACATCTGGGCGGCCTCGGCCACGTCGTCGGGGGAGAGGGCGCCGGTGCGTCGGATCACCGTTCGGGTCGCTGCCACCAGGGTGTCGTAGGTGGCTCGGGCCTTGCGGGTGGTCGGGGGAAGGGGTAGAGCGCTCATCGGAAATTCTCCCCGATTCTAGAGGACAGCTCCAGAATCATGCTCTAGAGTCGAAGCATGACGGCAACCCTGGGTCGTGATCCCCTCCTCGCCGCCGCCGAGGTGGCGGAGGTGGCGGCGTCTCATGCCGACGCCACCGAGCGGGACCGGCGGTTGGCCGAACCGGTCGTCGAGGCGCTCCGGGCCCGCGACTTCGGGGGTATGGCCCTGCCCCGCCGTCTCGGCGGGTGTGCCTTGGCTCCGGGGACGATCGTCGAGGTGCTGGAGCGGATCGGAGCGGCCGACGGATCCGCCGGATGGGTGGCCATGATCGTCTCCACGTCGTCGCTCCTCGCCGGATATCTCCCCCCCGACGTCGCCGCCGCCGTCTTCGCCGACGGGCCCCGGACCTTCACCGCCGGGGCGCTCGCCCCGAAGGGGAGAGGCGTCCCGGTGGAAGGCGGTCTGCGGGTGACGGGGCGCTGGCCCTTCGGCTCGGGGAGTCTCCACGCCTCGTGGATCGCCGGCGGGGTGATCGTCGAAGGCCGTGACCCGCTGCCGACGGGCGGACCGGACGTGCAGACCGTCCTGATGCCCGCCGACGACGTCGACCTCCTCCTCGACACCTGGCAGACGGTGGGCCTGGCGGGGAGCGGGTCCTACGACTTCGCCGTCTCCGACCTGTTCGTCCCGACCACCCACGTCG
>JALSJV010000098.1 GCA_026989215.1 Acidimicrobiia bacterium
ACGCCGACACGGAAGGAGGCGGCGGCACCGTTGACCACGCTCACGTAGTTCTCCCCAGACCTGCTCGCTGAAACTCCCCACCTTCGGGGTGGAGATGCCGCGCATCGGTGGGGCCCCTCTCCAGGCTGGCTGTCGGCAACGACAGCGCCGGTCGTGGAGAGGAGCCCGGGCCTGATGTTGACATGGGAGGAAGACGTGGAGATTCATGCGTTGAGGAAGCAGGGGTGGTCGATCTCGGCGATCGCCCGTCATGTCGGCCGTGATCGGAAGACGATCCGGGCGTATCTGTCGGGTGAGCGTGAGGCGGGGGTGCGTGCACCGGTGGAGCCGGATCCGTTCGACCGGTTCGAGCCGTATGTGGCCCAGCGGCTGAGAGATGATCGGCACCTGTGGGCGACGACGCTGTTCGACGAGGTGGTGGCCCTCGGCTACGACCGCAGCTATCCGACGTTCACCCGCAAGCTGCGGGAGCGGGGGCTGCGGCCGCGTTGTGAGGCGTGTGAGGGGGTGAGGGGTCGGGCCACCGCGGTGATCGACCATCCGCCTGGGGCCGAGGTCCAGTGGGATTGGGTCGAGTTCGGGGCGTGTCCGTGGGATGCGACGACCGAGGTGTTTCTGCTGGTCGGGTCGTTGTCGTATTCGTCGAAGACGCGGGGCTGGTTGTCGTATGCGACGGATCAGGGGCATCTGATCGAGGGCATCGACCAGGTCCTGCGTCGCCTTGGTGGCACGGCGAAGACGTGGCGGACAGATCGGATGGCGACGGTGATCAACCCCCAGTCGGGCAGGTTGCAGGCGTCGTTCGCGCCGGTGGCGAAACACTACGGGGTGACCGTGGTGCCGTGCCCGCCCCGGCGGGGGAACCGTAAAGGGGTGGTGGAGAAGAACATCGACTTCCTCACCCGCCGGTGGTGGCGCACCCTGGCCGCATCGAACCTGGCCGAGGCGCAGACCGATCTGGATCGGTTCTGTGTGACCATCGGCGACGGCCGCCGCCGGGGCGAGGCCACCGTCGGTGCGCTCGGGGAGGTGGAACCGTTGTTGGAGCTGCCGGCGGTGCCGTTCCCGGCCACCACCGAGGACATGCGGGTGGTGGCAGCCAACGCCCTCGTCGCCGTGGACGGCAACCGGTATTCGGTGCCACCCCAACACGTCGGAGAGGAAGTGACCATCCGGCGCCGGCTCGGTGACCCCACCCTGGAGGTGGTCTCGGCGGCGGGACGGGTGATCGCCACCCACCAGGCCGCCCCCCGAGGTCGGGGCAGGGTGGTGCGTCTCCCCGAACATGTCGCCGCGTTGGAGAACGTGGTGCTGGCCGCGTTCACCACCGACCAGCCCTGCCCCTCGAAGGTCAACCGACCCCCCTCGGAAGCCGCGTTGCGGATCGCCGCTGAGATCACCGGCGGACCCCCACGGTCGTCTCCGGTGATCGACCTTGACGTCTACCAACGCTTCATCGACCGCCACCACGGAAAGGACGGTGCGTGATGTCGCATGCCGACTCGGTCTACCAGCAACTCCGCAGCCACCTGGCGTATCTGAAACTCACCGCGGCCGCCGAAGCGCTCCCCGCCCAACTCGACCAAGCCCGCACCAACAAGACAGGCCACACCGAGTTCCTCGAAGCCCTGCTGCGGATCGAAGTCCAAGCCACCGAACGCCGCCGCTGGGAAGGCCGGATGCGGTTCGCCAACTTCCCCGCCCCCTGGACGATCACCGACTTCGACTTCGCCGCCCAACCAGGCGTCGACGAAACCCTGCTCCGAGAACTGGCCACCTGCGCCTACCTCGACGACGCCACCAACGTCCTGTTCATCGGACCCCCAGGTGTGGGGAAAACCATGCTGGCGATCGCCCTAGGCCACGCCGCCATCGACGCCGGACATCGGGTCTACTACACCACCGCCGCCGACCTCGCCGCCCGCTGCCGCAAAGCCGCCCTCGAAGGCCGATGGGAACCCACCATGCGGTTCTTCAACGGCCCGTCAGTGCTCATCATCGACGAACTCGGCTACCTCCCCATGCCCGCCGAGGACGCCGCCGCCCTCTTCCAAGTCATCTCCCGCAGATACCTGAAAGGCTCCATCATCCTCACCACCAACCTCGGAGTCGCCTCCTGGGGCGACATCTTCACCGACACCACCATCGCCGCCGCCATGCTCGACCGCCTCCTCCACCGCTCCGTCGTCATCACCATCGACGGAGACAGCTACCGGCTCCGAACCCACCAAGCCCGAGCCCGAAAACGACGACCCCAAGGAGGTGACCCCCACTAACGTCCACAACAACCCAAGGTGGGGAATTCCGACGAGCAACTCTGGGGAATACCAGCGAGCGGCGTCACTGGTCCATCTCCCGCCGCAGCTCGGCGATGTCGGCCTTGGTGGCGATGTCTGTGGGGTCGAAGGTGGGGAGATAGGCCATCAGAGTCTCTGCACGCCGGGGACCGAGCACTTCTGCAAGGCCAGTGTAGAGGTCGGCTCGGGCAGCCTCTGAGATCGCCACGGGGCCAGCATGCCAAAGAGTTCGGGGTCCTTCAACCCCTTCGTCCGGCCACTTGACACCGAACATGTGTTCGATATCCTGTCCTCCCGGGTGGTCTCCCGGGGAAGTGAGGACAGGGAGAGGTGGAGTGCTGAGCGCCCCGGGAAGGGAACCGGTCACGGTCCTGGAGCTCGAGCCGGGACGGATCGTCGAACTGGTGGGATCTCCGGGAACGGGGATGACCCGGCTGGGATTGGGCCTGCTCGCCTCCGTCCCCGGAGTGGTCGCGGTCTGTGACGTGCGGGGGTGGTTCTGTCCGTTGGCGGCGTGGGAGATGGAGATCGACCGGGAACGACTGGTGGTGATCCGCTGTGACGACCGTCACCTCTGGCCTCGGGTGGTGGCGGCCCTGGTCGAAGGGGTGCCGGGGGTGTACGCCGAGGTCCCCGTCGGGGTCGGAGATCAGGAGCTCCGTCGACTCGGCGCATTGGTTCGGGCTCGACGGACCCGCCTCGCGCTTCGTCCCCTCAGAGGGCCCCTCCCGACCGGGGTCGCCCACCTTCGCCTGCAGGCCGAAGGGATCGGATGGGAGGGAGCGGAGCGAGGGTGGGGGCGGCTCCGGCGGAGACGGCTCCAGGTGGTGGCCTCGGGCAAAGGGGTGGGGGGGATGGAGCGGACGATCGTGGTGGAGGAGGACGGTGCGGGTCCTGTGCGTGTGGTATCCGAACTGGGCGTTGGGGCGGGCCGACGCGCCCTCGGATGAACCCTGTTTCGTCGCCACCGATCGTGTGATCGCCGTCGACGAACGGGCTCGGGCCGCGGGGGTGGAGGTGGGGATGGGCCGGCGTGAGGCCGAAGCCCTCTGCCCCGAGGCGGTGGTGTTGGAACGGGACGTGGCCGAGGAGACCCGTCGGTTCGAGCCGGTGGTCGAGGCGATCGAAGGGGTGATCCCACGGGTCGAGATCGTCGAGCCGGGGCTGGTTTTCGTGCCCATCGACGGAGCGGTTCGCTACTACGGCGGTGAGGAAGGAGTCGTCGCCGCCGTCGAAGCGGTGGTGGGGTCGGGACGGATCGGAGTCGCCGACGGTCCCTTCGCGGCTCGGTGGGCGGCCGTCTCGGCTCGTCCCGGCCGACCCCGAATCGTCACCGACACGGCCGCCTTCCTCGCCTCCCTGGACGTGGCGACCCTGGGGGCCGAGGAGATGGTCGCCACCTTCCGATGGCTGGGGGTCACCACCCTGGGCGCGTTGGCTCGGCTTCCCCGCGCCGCGGTCGCCTCTCGTTTCGGCTCCCCCGGGGTGGAGGCCCACCGTCTCGCCTCGGGAGAGGCGCAGATGGTCCAGCCCCGCACCATCCCAGCCGAGTTGGCGGTGGAGGAGCGCTTCGACGAACCGTTGGAGCTGATCGATCAGGTGGCGTTCGCGGCACGGGCCCTCGCCGCCCGGCTCATGGACGGCCTGCGGAGGGCAGGGATCGCTCCCCATCGGATCGTCATCGAGATGGAGAGGACCGACGGCGTGTGCCGTCGTCGGGTGTGGCGCAGTGCGGATCCGATGGACGAGCGGGCAGTAGCCGAGCGGGTCTGGTGGCAGCTTCGGGC
>JALSJV010000099.1 GCA_026989215.1 Acidimicrobiia bacterium
CCCCCAGACGTCGCCGTGGGGTGCGGTGACGCCGTTGGCGGAGACCGACGCCCCGTCGAGCGTGCGGATGGTCCCCACCAGGTCCTGATCGTCGGCCCGGACGTAGCCGAAGACGGTGAGCGGGTACCGGACGTCCCCGCCCGTGGGCTCGGTGACGACGAGGGTGGGGGTGACGAGGGGTTGGGTGTCGAGGGGTCGGGAGGTCGGGGCCAGGTCGATGACCACCCGCGCCGGGCCCGATTCGGCGTCCACGCGGGCCACGACGTCGTCGGCGAGATGGAGGTCGATGAAGAGGGTGCCGTCCAGATCGCGGACGACGAAGAGCCGTCGGACCAGATCGGTCTCGACCCGTTGGTCGGCGATGGGGGAGTCGGTGATCGGCTCCCCGAAGGAGACTCGCAGGAGCCCGGGAGCGAGGGTCCCGGCCACGGTCGGTGGACGAACCGCCGGCGCGCCCTCTGCGGAGGCGAACTCGACCGTGAACCGCTCACAGAGGGGAAACTCCTGCCATCGGATCGTGGCGATGGTGGCGGCGTCCGAGTCGGGGTTCTCCACCCGCCCGACGTTGCCTTCGCCGGTGAGGGGCCGGTCACCTCGATCACAGGGGGTCGCCGCTCTCGGGGCGGTGTCGGCAGGCGCCGTGGTCGAGGTCGTCGTCGAGGTCGGGGGAGGGGGTGAGGTCGTGGTGGGTTCGGTCGTCGGCGTGCACGCAGCGACCACCAGCGCCGAGGCGGCGACGAGGAGGAGCCCAGGGCGGAGGATCCGATGCACCGGCGGCAGCGTACCGCCCGGTAGCGTGGGTGCGACGGAGGTTCTCATCCCACAGGATCCGAACACCCTGCATCGACGGGCGAGCATCCTCGACCGCCTCGCCGACGGCGACGATCTGGAGGTGGCGTTTCGGAGGATCGCCCTCGGGGCCCGGCTGGTGGGGCTGGGCTGGATGACGGTGCTCGTGGTGCTCGCCCTCGCCTCGGGGACGCTCGTCCGCCCCGTGCACGGGTGGATCTTGGGCGGCGCCGCGGTGGCATGGGGCCTGGCATCGCTGGCGGGTGCCCGGCGACGGTTGGATCTCGTGACCGCCCGCGGCTCGGTGACGGTCGACATCGTCCTCGCCGGGTACGCCCTCTTCGCTCCGAGGTTGGCGGGCGCTCCCGACCAGCTCTTCTACGGCGGGTATCCCCTCATCGTCGTGGCGGTGGCGGCGGTGCGGAGCCGAAAGGCGGTGACCGCCGCCGCAGCAGTCCTCTCGGGGCTGTCGCTGGCGCGGCTCGCCGTCGGCGACGTCGCCGGGGTGGTCGAGGCCGCCTCCCAGGTGATCACCTACACGGTGGGGGCCGCGATCTTCTGGTGGGTTCTCGAGGTGCTACGGCGCTCGGAGGGGGAGCGGCGTGCCGCCCTGGAGGCGGTGGCCGACGCGCGAGCCCGGGCGGCTCGTGCCGAGGAGCGGGCCGAGGTCGCCACCCACCTCCACGACTCGGTTCTCCAGACGCTGGCGTTGATCCAGCGCCGGGCCGCCGACGCCGAAGAGGTGGCGGCGCTGGCCAGATCCCAGGAGCGGGAGCTCCGACGGTGGCTGTTCGAAGGCGGTTCGGCGCCCGGCGACGGTTTGGCCGAGGGACTGCGGGCGATCGGCGCCGAGATCGAGGACCGTCATCGGGTGAGGGTGGAGGTGGTCACCGTCGGGGATGCGCCCTCCTCCCCGACGGTGGCGGCGCTGTTGGCGGCGACGCGGGAGGCGATCGTGAACGCAGCCCGCCACTCGGGGGAGCAGGAGGTCGCGGTGTTCGCCGAGGTGGCCGAGGGACGGGCGACCGTGTACGTTCGTGATCGGGGTCGAGGTTTCGACCCGGCCTCCGTCCCCGCCGACCGTCGGGGGCTGGCCGAGTCGATCGTCGGCCGCATCGAACGGGTCGGTGGTCGGGTCGAGGTGATCTCGACCCCGGGACGTGGGACCGAGGTACGTTTGGAGGTGTCGCCGTGAAGGTGTTCGTCGTCGACGACCACGACCTGTTCCGGGCCGGAGTGAGAGCCGAGCTCGCCGACACCTTCGAGGTGGTGGGGGAGGCCTCCGACACCGACGCCGCCATCGAGCTGATTCGGGAGCGGGAACCCGACGTCGTGTTGCTGGACGTGCACCTGCCCGGTGGAGGGGGCCGGATCGTGGTCGAAGAGGTCCGGAAGACCCATCCGGACATCGTCTTCCTGGCGATCTCGGCGTCGGACGCCCCCGAGGACGTCGTCTCCGTCGTCCACGCGGGGGCCCGTGGCTACGTGACGAAGACGATCGCCACCGCCGAGCTCATCGACGCCATCGCCCGGGTGGCGGAGGGTGACGCCGTGTTCAGTCCCCGCCTGGCGGGCTTCGTCCTCGACGCCTTCTCGGCGATCCCGGTCGGTGAGGTGGATCCGGAGCTGGATTCGCTGTCGGCTCGGGAACGTGAGGTGCTGCAGTACATCGCCCGCGGCTACACGTACCGGGAGATCGCCGAGGAGCTGTACATCTCGGTCAAGACGGTGGAGTCGCACGTCTCGGCGGTGCTGCGCAAGCTCCAGCTCTCCAACCGCCACGAGCTCACCCGCTGGGCGCACCAGCGTCGGCTCGTCGACTGAGGTCGCCGGGGGCCGTGGTCAGCCGAGCTCGACCGCGGTACCGACGGCCGTGGCCACGACCACGCCCTTGCGGAGGGAGATCTGGACGTCCAGACCGACGACGCCTCCGGCTCCCGCCTCCGCGGCCTGACGCCTCAACACCCCGAGGGCGGCGGCCCGGGCGTCACGGAGGGCCATCTCCACCGGGCCGTCGACGGGGGAACTCGCCTCGCCGGCGACCAGCCCGACGACCCGGACGATCCGCCGTCCGGGGATCTCGTCGGTGGTGACGACGACGACGTCGTCGGGTGTGGCGGGCTCGACGAGGATCTCCACCTCGGGCTCGGTCTCCAGGTCGGGGGCGCCTGCGGTACCCCAGGCGGGGAGGTCGAAGGTCGGGACTTCGGTGGGGTCGTTGGTCACCCGGCCAGCATACCGACCATCCGGACCCTGGCTAGCGTGAACCCGTGCGATTCTCCGTGATCACGATCTTTCCCGAATACTTCGAGAGCCCGCTGTCGGTCGGGATCGTGGGTCGTGCGATCGACCGGGGCCTGGTGGAGGTGGACCTGGTCGACCTTCGTCGCTACGGCAAGGGACCCCACCGGCAGGTCGACGACGCGCCCTTCGGAGGTGGGCCGGGGATGGTCATGATGATCGAGCCCCTCGCCGCCGCCCTGGACCCCCTCGCCGACACCCATCGAATCCTCTTTGCGCCGGCGGGTCGTCCCCTGCGACAGGAGATGCTCGACCGGTGGGCGGGCATGGGGCACGTCACCCTCGTCTGCGGACGATACGAGGGGGTCGACGAGCGGGTGGCGGAGCATCTCATCGACGAGGAGGTCTCCCTCGGGGATTTCGTCCTCGCCGGTGGGGAGGTGGCGGCGCTGGCCGTCATCGAGGGGGTGGCACGGCTGGTGCCGGGAGTCGTCGGGAATCCCGAATCCCTCCTCCACGAGTCGTTCCGTCGAGGTGAGATCGAAGAGCCCCACTACACCCGACCGGCGGAGTTCCGAGGCTGGAAGGTGCCCGACGTGCTCCTCTCCGGCGACCATGCGAGGATCGCCGCCTGGCGGGCGGAGCAGCGTCGGCGACGGACCCGCGAGCGGCGGCCCGATCTGGTCGACGACGGTGAGGATGGCGGTACCCCGACGAGCTGATACACTGTCGGTTCGCCGGGCCCTCCGGGCCCGTTCCCCCGACTGCCGGCTTCCAAGGAGTCCGTCATGAACGATCTCGACATGCTCGAAGGCGCGTACCTGCGCGACGACGTGCCCGAGTTTCGCGCCGGTGACACCGTGCGCGTCCACGTCCGGGTGGTCGAGGGCGGGCGCGAGCGGATCCAGGTGTTCGAAGGCGTCGTGATCGCCCGTGACGGGTCCGGGATCCGCTCGACGGTGACGGTCCGGAAGGTCAGTTTCGGGGTGGGCGTCGAGCGCGTCTTCCCGATCCACGCCCCGATCATCCAGAAGATCGAGGTGATCAGGCGTGGGGACGTCCGCCGCTCCAAGCTCTACTACCTGCGTGGACGGTCCGGGAAGGCCGCACGGATCAAGGAGCTGCGGGACTGAGCTCCGAAGCCGCTCCCGCGTCACCCAGTGACGGCGCCGCCGGCGACGTCCGACCCCGTGAGGCGAAGGCCCGCCGTTCCTTCCTCGCCGAGCTTCCCGGGTTGCTCCTCGCAGCTCTCGTCGTCGCGGTGCTCATCAAGACGTTCCTCATCCAACCCTTCTACATTCCGTCGGGTTCGATGATCCCCACGATCCAGATCAACGACCGGGTGATGGTGTCGAAGCTCTCGTACCGGCTCGGTGAGCCGGAGCGGGGAGACATCGTGGTGTTCCGCAGCCCCTACGCCGAGAGCCTGGACGGGGAGACGATCCCCGAGGCCATCGTCCGCAACGTGCTGGAGGCGGTGGGGATCCGGACGGCAGCCACGGATGACTTCATCAAACGGATCATCGCCCTGGGAGGGGAGACGATCGAGATCAGGAACAACCGCGTGCTCATCGACGGTGAGGTGCTCGACGAGCCCTACCTTCCGCCGGGGACGGTGATGGCGGACATGGCGCCGGTCTACGTCCCGGAGGGGACCGTCTTCGTGATGGGCGACAACCGCTCCCACTCTTCGGACAGCCGCCGTTTCGGGCCGATCCCGATGAAGGACGTGCTCGGTGAGGCGGTGATCCGGATCTGGCCGCCGGAGCGGTTCGGGGGCCTGTGAGGTGTCGCACCGGTCCGGTAGACATGGGGTGGAGGTAGACCATGGATGACCTCGAACGCTTCGAATCCGAGGTCGAGCTCCAGATCTATCGGGAGTACCGCGACGTCGTCGGCATGTTCCGGTACGTCGTGGAGACGGAGCGCCGTTTCTACCTGGCCAACAAGGTGGAGCTGCATCGGAGGGAGGCGAACGGCTCCGTCTACTTCGAGCTGGAGCTGGAGGACGCGTGGGTATGGGACATGTACCGCCCGGCCCGGTTCCTGACCAAGGTCCGGGTCCTCACCTTCCGGGACGTGAACATCGAAGAGCTGGAGCCGGGCGCTCCGATCGAGCCTCCCATCGGGCGCTCGTAGGTCGGGCCGGCGAGTGGGTCGCCGCTCGAGTGCTCGCGGGGGCCGGTGCGGAGATCGTCGGGCGCAACGTCGCCGTCCCCGGCGGTGAGATCGATCTGGTCGCCGTGATCGACGGTGTCCGCACCGTCGTCGAGGTCCGTACCGTTCTCTCCGAGCCGGGACCGTTGGCCCCGGATCCCGTCGCCGCCCTCGACGACGTGAAGGTCGCGCTGGTCCGTCGTCATGCGCGACGGCTGGGGGGAGTCCGGCGGATCGACCTGATGGCCGTTCGTTTCTGGAGCGCCGGTGTCGACGTGCACTGGCTGCCTCGGGCGGGATGACGCAGGAGCGGACCCGGCTAGTCTCGACGTCGTGTCGGTCGCGCTCGCCCTTCGGGACGTCCACAAGCGGTACGGGAAGACGCGCGCCCTCGACGGGTTGAGCTTCGAGGTGCCAACCGGGGTGCTCCTCGGATTCCTCGGCCCCAACGGGGCCGGCAAGACCACGACCTTTCGGACGATCCTGGGTCTGGCCCGTCCCGACCGGGGAGTCATCGAGGTCTTGGGGATGCGGGTGGGACCCGAGACCAACCGGATCGCCAAACGGGTGGGGGCGATCGTCGAGGAGCCCGGCCTGTACGGGTTCTTGTCGGGACGGGACAACCTCGTCGTGGCCGCCGACACCCTCGGGTTCGGCCACGGACGGATCGACGGGTTGTTGGCGTTCGTCGAGCTCACCGGCGACGCCGACCGGAAGGTGGCCGGCTACTCCAAGGGGATGCGGCAGCGTCTGGCCCTCGCCGCCGCCCTCCTCGGCGACCCTGAGATGTTGTTCCTCGACGAACCCCTGGACGGTCTCGACCCGGCCGGGCAGTCGGTGCTGCGGGATCAGCTCCGGCGGCTCGTGGACGAGGAGGGAAAGACCATCGTGATGTCCACCCACGACCTGGCCGACGTGAGCCAGCTCGCCGACCGGGTGGTGGTGATCAATCGGGGGAAGGTGGTGACCGAAGGAACCTTGGAGGAGCTCACGGCGGGAGGCGATCGGGTGCGGGTCGTCGTCGGGGCGCCCGACGAGGCACGGCGGGTGCTCGCCGCGGCCGGGTTCGAGACCGACGGTGCCGCTTCGGAGATCTGGGTGACGGGATCGGACGGCGCCGGCATCGTGCGTGCCCTCGCCGAAGCGGGGTTGTATCCGTCGGCGGTGATCCCCGAACGGCGGACCCTCGAAGAGGTGTTTCTGCGCGTCACGGAGGAGTCGTCGTGACGGGCCTGATTCGGGCCGAGCTCCGCAAACTCGCCAAGCGGAAGCTGTGGTGGGTGATGTTGGCGATCCTGGTGGTCGTGATGGGCATGGCCGCCGTCTTCCTCCTGGTGGTCCCGAGCCGGGCCCCGGAGGCGGTGCCCGGGATGCCGGTGATCCGCAAACCCGACGCGTACATCCTCGGGGCGCAGCAGGCCATCGGGCAGACCTGGTTCCCGATCGTGCTGGCGGCGGTGGCGATGGGTGGGGAGATGCGGTCGGCCGCCTTCGCCGCCTCGCTGGTACGGGACTCGCGACGCTGGGCACATCTCCTCGCCCGGCTGGTGGTGTTGGCCGCCGCCTCCTGGCTCGCCACCCTCGTCGCCATCGGCGGCTGGGCGATCATGGCCGCGGCCTTCGCTCCCGGCGAGGGGGCGCCGCCGTCCTCCGAGTGGCTGGGGATGGTGTGGAAATCGGGCCTGATCGTGGCGACCTGGACCGCCCTGGCGGTCGCCGCCGTCACCGTGTTCCGTTCGCTTGGTCCTGCCCTCGGGGCGGCGTTGGTCTTCAGCTTCGTGGAGGGACTCGTGTCGCTGTGGGAGGTGTATCGACCGTTCTCCCTGTCGACGAACTCGACGGCGATGCTCGGAGAGCTGTCGGGCTTCGACGCCGGGTTCGGAGTCTCCGCGCTCGGCACGATCCCTCCCGGTCGGGCGACGGCGGTGGTGGTCGTCTGGGCGGTGGGGCTGATCGGTCTCGCCTGGGCCGCCCTTCAGCTCCGAGACGCGTGAGGGCTCCCCGCCGACGGCGGGCTCGGCCGTCCGTAGAGCCTTCGCTGCTCCTTGTGCCAGCAACCGTGATGCCAATGGCGACGGAGATCGGGCTCGTCGTCGGGCACCACGACCAGATGGAACGTCCCGGGTGGGATCGTCAGATCACACCCGGGGCAGACATACGTCTTCCGGGCGGCGTAGGGCTGGATGGGGAGGACCGTCACGTCCCGAAGAGGGCCCACAGGACCACCACCAACGTCAACGCCAGGGCACCGGCCACCATGGCGACGTCGAGCGCGGTCTTCGATCGCGGTCGGAACGGGTTGAATCCCATGGCGGTGTGTCCCTCGGTACAGTGCGGTCCCGGCAGCGTACCCGAGGTGGGAGCATGTGGCTCGACATCGAAGATCGCGGTCCGGTCCGATGGCTCGTCATCAACCGGCCGGAACGCAAAAACGCCATCCCCGGCGACGGCTGGGCCACGTTGCGGGAGGCGTTCACCGAGTTCGAACGCTCCGACCAGCGGGTGTTGGTCGTCACCGGTGCGGGAGGAGATTTCTGTGCAGGGGCCGACCTGGACCCTTCCCGAATCGAGGACGAGTTCGGGGTGGCCGCCCATCAACGGCGAATGAAGGTCGTCGGCGCAGCCGCCCTCGCCCTGCATCGCCTCACGAAGCCCTCCATCGCCGCGGTGGACGGGGTGGCGGTCGGGGCGGGGATGAACCTGGCCCTGGGCTGTGACGTCGTGGTCGCCACCACCCGGGCCCGATTCTCGGAGATCTTCGTCCGGCGGGGGCTCTCCCTCGACTTCGGCGGGTCCTGGCTCCTCCCCCGGGTGGTCGGGACTCAACGGGCCAAGGAGCTCGCCCTGTCGGGCAGGATCGTCGAAGCCGACGAGGCCCTCGCCCTGGGGTTGGTGCTCGAGGTGGTCGAGCCCGATGAGCTGGAGGCGACGGTGGCGCGTCTCGCCGACGGATTCCTCCAGGGCGCGCCGGTCGCCCAGATGTTCGCCAAGCAGGCGATCGACCGGTCCTGGGACGTCGGCTTCGAGGAGGCACTCGGCTGGGAGGGCCGATCCCAGTCGATCTGCCTCTCCACCGAGGATTTCGTCGAAGGGGTGATGGCGTTCCATCAGCGACGTCCCCCCCGATGGAAGGGACGGTGAGCCTCACCGGCGACCGTGGCGGAGCAGGAGGGCGACCGCCTCCACTCGGGAGTGCACTTCCAGCTTGGTGAGGATGTGCTGGACGTGGTTGCGGACGGTGGTCGGTGAGATGTAGAGCCGCTCGGCGATGGCGGCGCCGGAGAGCCCGTCGGCCAGGAGCCCCAGGATCTCCCGTTCGCGGCCGGTGAGTCGGGCGAGCCGTTCGGCCTCTTCCCGGGAGGCCTCGGTGACCTCGGCGGGCCGGAGGCGGTCGGCCAGGATTCGCTCGATCTCGAGGGGGAGGGTCACCTCGCGCACCAGATGCACCAGCCGGATCCGATCCCGCAGCTCCGGTCGGGGGACCACCGTGGTGGTCGAGAGCCACATCGTCCGGCCGTCCTTGCTGTGTCCGATCACCTCGCGGGTGGCGACGATCTCGTCGGCGGGACCCGGATCGGACGCCACACAGCATTCGTCGCAGACGGCGTCGCCGCACCGGTCGGACCACTCGAGCACCTCCCAGCACGGGAGGCCCACCACCTCGTCGGCCTCATAGCCGAACAGCTCGGTGGCGGCTCGGTTCCAGGCGAGGACCCGAAGGTCGCCGTCGATGGCGATCATGGCGTCCCCGGTTCGGCCCAGGGTGTCGAGGAGCTCGTCCAGGACGACCTGGTCTCCCGACTGCGATGCCGATGTCACGGTGCAACCACCTCGGTGACGACTATATCGGGCTTCGGGTGATGCGGTTGGATCAGGAACGGAGCGTCGCCAGGATCCCCCCGGCGGCGAGGATCTGCCGCATCTCGGGCGGCAGGGGCTCTCCTCGGGCCGTCTCGCCGGTCGCCACGTTACGGAACATCCCGCTCGTGAGGTCCACCTCGGCCTCGTCGCCGGTGTCGACGATGAGGGGAGCGTCGGGGCAGATGAGGATCGGCAGGCCGATGGCGATGGCGTTGCGGAGGAAGATCCGTGCGAAGGAGCCGGCGACGACGCAGGCGATCCCGAGGGCTTTCAGGTTCTCGGGGGCCGTCTCCCGACTCGACCCGCATCCGAAGTTGGCCCCGGCGACCAGGAGGTCGCCGGGACGCACCGAGGACGCGAAGGCGGGATCCACCGATTCGAGGACGTGGAGCTTGCGGACCTCCACCGGGTCCACCGCGTAGGCGCCGGGGGAGAGGAGGTCGGTGCTGATGTCGTCGCCGAACACCCAGACCCGTCCCCGCATCACCTCATCCATCGGTCACCTCCCGAGGGTCGATCACCTTCCCGGCGACCGCCGACGCCGCCACGGTCGCCGGCGACGCCAGGTAGATCTCCGCTTCCGACGACCCCATGCGGCCGGGGAAGTTCCGGTTGGAGGACGAGATGCCCTTCTCACCGGGTCCCAGCAATCCGCCGTGCCCGCCGAAGCAGGGTCCGCAGCCGGGGGCGAGGATGGTGGCGCCCGCTTCGACCAGCGTGGTGATCGCGCCCGACGCCAGGGCCTGCTCCATCACGGTACGGGACGCGGGGGCGACGAGGAAACGGACCCCAGGCGCCACCGTCTTCCCGGCGACGACGGCGGCGGCCGCCTCCAGGTCGTCGAGCCGCCCGTTGGTGCAGGAACCGAGGAACGCCTGGTCGATGGGGACGTCGCCGACTTCGGAGGCGGCGACGACCCGATCCACGTCGTGGGGGAGGGCCACCAGGGGGGAGAGCGTCGCCAGGTCGAGGTGATGGGTGGCGGCGTAGGCCGCGCCGGGATCGGGTCGAGGCCCGTCGACATCGGCCTCGCCGAGGTAGGCGGCGGTGGCCTGGTCGGCGGGGAAGATCCCGAATTTCGCCCCGAGCTCCACCGCCATGTTGGCGACGGTGAGGCGACCCGAGATGGGCGCCGACGCCGCCCCCGGGCCGCCGAACTCCAAGGATCGATACTGGGCGCCGTCGCTGCCGATCAGCCCGGCGATGGCGAGGACCACGTCCTTCCACGACGTGGGTGCGGTCACCTCGCCCTCGAACTCGAAGCGGATCGTCTCCGGGACCCGGAACCACAGCTTGCCGGTGGCGAGGGCGTAGACCATGTCCGAGGTGCCGACACCGGTCCCCGCCGCGCCGAGGGCTCCGTAGGTGGTCGTGTGCGAGTCGGTGCCGATCACCAACATCCCCGGGCGGATGTGTCCTCGCTCGGGGAGGAGCTGATGGGAGATCCCTTCTCCGGCGTCGTAGAAGATGCCCACTCCGAGCCGTTCGACGTGTTCCCGGACGCGGTGGTGGAGATCGGCGATGGCGGCGGTGGGCGCGGGCACGAAGTGATCGATCACCACCGCCACCCGAGCGGGTTCGAACAGCTTCTCGACGCCGAGGTCGAGGAGGGTGTCGAAGACCGTCGCCGCGAAGATGTCGTGGGTCATCGCCAGATCGACCTCGGCGACGACGAACTCGCCGGCGCGCACCCGGCTCCGTCCGGAGGCCCGGGCGAGGATCTTCTCGGCGACGGTCATCGCCATGGGGTCACGCTCCCAGACTCCGGCCGCCGCAGACGTAGAGGAGCTGGCCGGTCACGTAGTCCGACTCCTCGGAGGCGAAGAACAGGACGGCGTTGGCGATGTCGGCCGGTGTGCCGATCCGCCGCATCGGGACCGTCTTCGTCAACCGCGCCTTCGTCTCGTCGTCGAGGCCCTGGAAGAGGGGGGTGTCCACCAGGGCGGGGGCGACGGCGTTGACGGTGATCCCGAACTTCGCCAGCTCCAAGGCCAAACTCCGGGTCAGGCTCACCACCCCGCCCTTCGACGCCGCGTAGTTGGCCTGCCCGGCTCCGCCGAGCCAGGCGCGGGAAGAGATGTTGACGATCCGCCCCCACTGCCGTTCCATCATCTGGGGGATCACCGCCCGGCAGGTGTAGAACTGGGCGTTGAGGTTGACGTCGATCACCCGAAGCCAGTCCTCGTCGCTCATCTTGGCGACGTAGCCGGGCTTGGAGATCCCGGCGTTGTTCACGAGGATGTCCACCCGTCCGAAGGCGTCGGTGGCGCCCGCCACCAGGTCGGTGGCACCCTGGGGATCGGCGATGTCCGCCACGATCGGCACGGCTCCGTCTCCGAGATCGGAGGCGACCGCCTCCGCCTTGTCGGCGACGACGTCGTTCACGACCACCTTGGCGCCGGACGCGGCCAGAGCCCGGGCGATCCCCTCGCCGATGCCCTGCCCCGCGCCGGTGACGATCGCCACCCGGTCGGTCACACCCATTCGACTCACCTCCCTTTGAACTCGGGCGTGCGCTTCTCCACGAACGCCTTGATCCCCTCTTCCCGATCCTCGGAGTGGCGGAGGACGGCGTGGCACATCGCCTCGAACGCGAGGCCCGACTCCAGATCCACGTCGAGGGCCCGGTTGACGGCGGCCTTGATCCGGCCCAGGGAGAGGGGAGCGTTGCGGGCGATCGTGGTGGCGAGCTCCTCGGCGGCCTTCGTCAGCTCACCGTCGGGCACGACGCGGTTCACCAGCCCCCACTCGAGGGCCTTCGAGGCGGGGATCCGCTCTCCGGTGAACATCAGCTCCTTCGCCCGGGCGGCGCCGATGAGCCGGGTGGTGCGCTGGGTCCCGCCGACGCCGGGCATCGAACCGACCCGGGCCTCGGGGAACCCGAACTGGGCCGAGTCGGTGGCGAGGCGGAGGTCACAGGCGAGGGCGAGCTCCAGGCCGCCTCCCAGAACGTAGCCGAAGAGGGCGGCGATGATCGGCGTGTCGCTGCTCTCGAACCGGCGCTGCACCCGCCGGATCAGGTCGCCGAGGGGGTCGTGGACGGTTCCGGCCTCGTACTCGGCGGCGCGGGCCTTGAGGTCGGCGCCGACGCAGAACGCCTTCTCCCCGGCGGCGGTGAGGATGAGGACGCGGACGCCGGGGTCGCCTTCGGCCTCGTCGACGATCCGCTCCAGCTCCTCCAGCATCTCGACGGTGAGGGCATTCATCGAGTCGGGGCGGTTGAGGGTGATGACGCCGACGGCGTCGGTCCGCTCCCAGAGGACGGTTGTGTCGGTCACGTTGCCTCCTTTCGGTTCGCGGTGACGACTCCCCGCCGGATCAGGTCCTCGATCTCGTCGGGCGTGAACCCGGTCTCGGCCAGGATCTCTTCGGTGTGCTCGCCGGGGACGAGGGGCGCGGGACGGCGATGGCCTGCGGGCGTCTCGGAGAACCGGGCGGGCTCGGTCACGGCCCGCAACGTCCCGACGCCAGGCTGGTCGTAGGGGGGCAGGGCGCCGATCTCGGCGAGGTGATCCTCGGCGAGCAGCTCGGGGTATCCGAGGATGGGTCCGCAGAGGACGTCTGCGGCTTCGAGCTCGACCAGCCATTCCTTGGTCGTCTTCGTCTCGAAGGCGGCTTCGAGCTCCCGGCGAAGCTCGTCGCGGTTGCGAACCCGGTCGGCGTTGGTGGCGAAACGGAGGTCGTCCACCAACTCGGGACGTCCCAGGGCCTCACACAGGCGGGGCCAGCGGGTCGCGGTGTAGGCGGCCACCTGAATCCAGCCGTCGGCGGTGGGGTAGGCCTCGTTCGGTGCGGAGTAGGGGGCGGCGCTCCCCATGCGGCGGGGCGGTGTTCCGGAGGCGAGGTACATGGAGAGGGGGACCACCTGGAAGGCGAGCAGCGACTCGATGAGCGAGAGGTCGACCCGCTGGCCCCGGCCGGTCCGTTCCCGGGCGAAGAGGGCGGCGGTGACCGCCTGGGAGGAGAAGACGCCGGCGACCATGTCGGCGGCAGGGACTCCCACCTTGACCGGTCCGGCGTCCTCGGTCCCCGTGACGCTCATGATGCCGCCCACCGCCTGCACGATCCCGTCGACGCCCGGACGGTCCCGCCACGGTCCGGTGCGGCCGAAGGCGGAGATCGTGGCGTAGACGAGGCGCGGGTTGCGCGCCGACAGGGTCTCGAATCCGATCCCGAGGCGCTCGGCCACACCCGGGCGGAAGCTCTCCAGGAAGACGTCGGCGTGGTCGGTGAGGCGGGCGACGACTTCGGGTCCCTCGTCGGTCTTCAGATCCACGACGATCCCCCGCTTGTTGCGATTCATCCCCAGATAGGCGGCGGCGGTTCCTCCCAGGAACGGGGGACCCAGACCTCGACCCCATTCACCGCCCGGCGGTTCCACCTTCACCACGTCGGCCCCCAGGTCTCCGAGGAGCATGGCGGCGACCGGTCCTGCCGCCCCCTGGGAGAGGTCGACGACCTTGATTCCGGAGAGGGGCCCCTCGGTCACCGCTCCTCCCCATGGGCGAGGACGGCGCGGAGCGCCAGGTCGGCGAACTGCTTGGCGATGACCTCGGGTGGATACCCTCCTCCGGGTCGGTACCAGGCGACCGTCGAGTTACACATCCCCAGAAGCGCCATGGCCGTGAGGCGCACGTCGAGGGTGCGGAAGGCCCCGGCGGCCATGCCCTCCTCCAGGATGTCGCGGAAGAGCCGTTCGTAGCGGTCCCGTTTCCGAAGGTAGGCGTCGAGGCTGCCCGGGGCGAGGTTGCGGCCCTCCTGGACGAAGCAGGCGAGGTTGTCTCGGTCCTGCAATCCCTCCACGAGGTGGGTCGTCAGGGCGCGTTCCAGTTTGACCGGAGCGGGAAGGTCGGAAGCCACGATCTCGGAGATCATGGGCATCACCCGGTCGACGGTGATCTGCACGATCTCGAGCAGGAGGGCGTCCTTCGACGGGAAATGGTGGTAGAGGCTCGACTTCGTGATCCCCACCGCGTGGGCCAGGTCCGCCATCGAGGTGGCCCGATAGCCGCGACGGCGGAAGAGCGCAGCGGCCTCGCGCAGGATCCGGAGCCGGGTGTCGTTGACGGTGTCCATGAGCTGCATCATCGCACCATGCTCCGTCCCGCGGCGAAGGCCTCGAGGTTGGCGGCCCGGAGGGAGGCCGGGACCCGGTCGGCGATCGTGGCCTCCAGGGTCTCCAGGTCGGTGTCGTCGACGGCGGCGCTGAGGGCACCGAGGGCGACGACGCCGGAGGCCAGTTCCGTCCCGACGATCCTGGCGGCCGTCTCGACGATCGGCAGCACCAGACCGTCGTCGCCGTCGGACGCCTCGGTGTCGACGATGAGGGTGCCGCCCGGTGCGAGATCGTCCCCGTAGGTGCGGTGAGCCTCGGCGGTGAGGATCACCAGCACCCGGGGCCGGCGAACCAGCGGGAAGACCACCTCCTCGTCGGCGATGACCACGTCGGAACGGCTGGCGCCGCCCCGGGAGGCGGGTCCGTAGGCCTGGGAATGGGTGGCGGCCCGTCCCGCCCGGAGCGCCGCCTCGGCGAGCACCCGGCCGGCCATGACGATGCCCTGGCCGCCCGCACCGGCGAAGCGGAGGTCGAGTCTCGCGCTCATCCCGACCTCCGTCCGGTGAACACCGGGCGCTCCTCTCGGTGCAGCACCCCGAGGTCCAGGCCAGGAGGTGCCTCGGGGATGGGGAGGTGGTCCACGACCCGTTTGGCGGCGAGGGGTTCGGCGACCCGAGAGTCCTGGCGGGTGAGCCAGGCCAGCATCTCCGGTCCGTCGCCCAGGCGGTTGTAGCGCCCGAAGTAGGTCGGGCAGTCGGAGAGCACCTCGACGAAGGCGAAACCCCGATGGGTGAGGGCTTCGGTGAAGATCCGCTCCAACGTGAAGGGCTCGGACGCGCTGGCTCGGGCGACGAAGGATGCTCCCGCCCCGATCATCAGGGCGACGGAGTCGAAGGCGGGCTCGGTGTTGCCCCGTGGGGTGGTGGAGGCGATCGCCCCCCGTTGGGTGGTGGGAGCCACCTGACCGCCCGTCATCCCGTAGATCTCGTTGTTGAACAGCACCACGGTGAGGTCGATGTTCCGACGAGCCGCATGGATGAGGTGGTTGCCCCCGATCGCCAGCCCGTCGCCGTCGCCCGAGAACACGGCCACGGTGAGCTCGGGGCGGGCGAGTTTCACGCCGGTGGCGAACGCGGGCGCCCGTCCGTGGGTGGCGTGGAGGGTGCAGAAATCCAGGTACCCGACGAGGCGGCTGGAGCATCCGATCCCCGCCACCACCACCATCCGATCGGGATCGATCCCGGCCCGGTCGGTGGCGACCAGAAACGCCCGACCGACGATGCCGTGGGCGCATCCTGCACACAGCACGTGGGGCATCGCCCATTCGCGGAGGTGGGGTCGGATGTCCACGATCGTCATCGGGCCGCTCCTTCGAGGTCGGGGGCGAGGGCTTGGAGGATCTCTTCGGGGTCGATGGCCTCCCCGTCTGCCCGGAACAGGCCCTCCACCCGAGCATTCCCGGCGACGGCCCGCTCGACCTCTCGCACCACCTGGCCGAGATTCATCTCGGCGACGAGCACCACCGAGGCTCCGGCGGTGATCTTCGCCACCTCGCGGTCGGGGAAGGGCCAGATCGTCCGTGGGCGTAGGAGGCCGACTCGGAGGCCCTGTGCTCGGGCAACCATCACGGCCTCCTTCGCTGCCCGGGCGACGATCCCGAAGGCGAAGATCACGATGTCGGCGTCGTCGCACAGGAGCGTCTCCACCTCGACGATGTCGTCACGGTGGGCCTCCACCTTGGCGTGGAGTCGGCGGATGAGCCGCCCGGCCACCTCGGCCTCGTCGGTGGGGAAGCCCCGTTCGTCGTGGGTGAGCCCGGTGACGTGGAACCGGTAGCCGTCCCCGAAGGCGGGCAGGGGCGGCACTCCGTCGGGGCCTGCCTCCTTCGGGCGGAACTCGGTGGGTGCGACGCGCGGTGTCCGGCGTCCGGCGATCTCCACCCGTGGCGGGAGCTCGACGGTCTCTCTGGTGTGGCCGAGGACTTCGTCGTAGAGGACGATCACCGGCATTCGGAGCGTCTCGGCGAGTTCGAAGGCCCGCACGGTGAGCTCGAAGATCTCGGTGACGGATGCGGGCGTGAGCACGATCGCCGGATGGTCCCCGTGGGTGCCCCACCGGGCTGCCATGACGTCCCCTTGGGAGGGCGAGGTCGGACGCCCGGTCGAAGGCCCGGCCCGCATGACGTCGACGATGACGCACGGCGCTTCGGCCATCACCGCGTACCCGATGTGTTCTTGCATCAGCGAGAACCCGGGTCCGCTCGTCGCCGTCATCGCCCTGGCACCCGCGAAGGATGCACCGATGACCGCCCCCAGCGACGAGATCTCGTCCTCCATCTGGACGAACACGCCGTCCTCCTCCGGGAGATGTCGAGCCATGTACTCGGCGATCTCCGAAGACGGGGTGATCGGATATCCGGCGTAGAAGCGACATCCGGCAGCCACCGCCCCGAGGGCGCAGGCCTCGTTGCCCTGGATCAGGCGGGACTGCTTCATCGGGCACCTCCCTGGGCGCCGACCGGTGTGACGATGCGGATGGCGAAGTCGGGGCAGAGCACTTCGCAGAGTCGACACCCGGTGCAGGCCTCCTCGTCGACGACGACGAGCCGGTGGGCGTCGTCGAGGGCGAGGCAGAACTCCGGGCAGATCGACGGGCAGATGCCGCAGTCCTTGCACCAGGCCTCGTTCACGTCGATGTGGTAGTGGCGTTCGGGGAGCGGGTCGAGACCCAGCTCGGGGATGTCGGCGGGGTCGAGGGTCTCGGCCTGTTGGCCGGCATGGAAGGCCTCGATGTTGAGGTCGACGGTGCGGGGCGGCACGAACCGGGCGATCGCCTTCTCCCACGCCGCGTCGGAGAGGTCGAGAAACCGGGAGACGGCACCCATCACCACGCTGTTCGCCGCCTTGACGTTGCCGAGGGTGCCGGCGATCCCGGTGGCGTCGATGAGGACGACCGCTCCGGTCCGCCCGGCGATGGAGGTGGGATCCAGTGGCGGATAGGGGACTCCCCAGCGCCGGTGGTCCCGGCAGGCTCCGGGCGGGACGATCCTGCGGGCGTCGACGACCAGGGCGCCGCCGGGCGCCAGATAGGGCAGCCAGCGGAGGGCCTCGGCCCACTCGAACCCGGCGAGGACGTCGGCCGTGGCCAGGGGGACGATGGGGGAGGCCACGGTGTCGCCGTAGCGGATGTGGCTCACCACCGCGCCGCCGCGTTGGGCCATCCCGTGCACTTCGCTCTGCTTCACCTCGAAGCCGGATTGGAGGGCCGCCTCGGCGAGCACCGCCGAGGCCAGGACCACGCCTTGGCCTCCCACACCGGCGAGGACCACGCCGCGGGCACTCACGATCCCACCTCCTGCACCGGCAGGATCGCCCGGGGTGGGCAGAGCTGGGCGCACAGGGTGCAGCCGGTGCACATCTCGGTGTCGATGGTGACCTTGCGCCGTCCCTCGAAGGTCTCGCTGGTCCAGAGGATCGCCGGGCACCCCAGGTTCATGCAGAGCTGGCAGGCGGTGCAGGCGTCGGCGTCGACCCAGAAGGGGCGGTCCTTGATCCGGACCGGAGCCTCGATGCAGGGCCGGTAGGTGATGACCACCGACGGGCCTCGGTGGGCCATCGCCTGCTCGATCGCCCTGAGCGTGGCCGAGACGTCGTAGGGGTCGACCACGTGGAGGTCGTCGACGCCGATCGCCCGGCACAGGGCCGGGAGGTCGACGGCCCGGGTCTCCTCGCCGGAGAGGGTCCGGCCCGTCCCCGGATGCTCCTGGCCGCCGGTCATGGCGACGGTGCCGTTGTCGAGGATCACCACCGTGATGTCGGCCTGGTTGTAGACGGCGTCCATCAATGCCGGGACTCCGCCGTGCAGGAACGTCGAATCCCCGATGGTGGCGACGACGGGCTTGTCCGCCCCGCCGCTGGCTGCCAAGCCCGTGGCCATCCCGATGCTCGCGCCCATGGAGACGCAGGTGTCCATGGTCGCCAGGGGCTCGAGGGCGGCGAGGGTGTAGCAGCCGATGTCTCCGGTGACGACGGCGCCGAGGCGCTTGAGGGACCAGTAGGGCACGGTGTGGGGGCAGCCCGCGCAGAGCAGCGGGGGCCGGACGACCGTCGGCGGAGGTGTGGGGGCCGAGCTCCGCGGCTCGACGAGGCCAAGGGCGGCGAACCCGTCGTGGACGAGGTCGGGGCTGAGCTCTCCGGTTCGGGGGAAGTAGGCCTTCCCCTCCACGTGGATCCCTGCCGCCTTCAGCGTCTCTTCCAGGAAGGGCTCGAGCTCCTCGACGACGACCAGACGCTCGACGCCGGCGGCGAAGGAGCGGATCCGCTCGACGGGGACCGGGAAGGTCATCCCCAGTTTGAGGATCCGTGCTTCGGGGAGGACCTCTTTGACGTACTGGTAGGGGACGCCGGCGGTGACGATCCCCACCCGGGTGTCGGCCCCTTCCTCGGTGACGAGCTCTTCGGCGTACGTGGTGAGTCGGGTGAGGCGCTCCAGGACGACGGGATGCCGTCCCCGGGCGTAGGCGGGGAGCATCACGTACTTCGAGGGGTCGGGGTGGAATCCGCCGACGGGGACCTCGGCGCGGTCTTCGAGGACGACGATGCCCCGGTTGTGGGAGATCCGGGTGGTGGAGCGGAGGAGCACCGGCGTGTCGAACCGCTCCGACACCTCGAAGCCGAGTTTCGTGAAGTCCTTCGCCTCCTGGGAGTCGGAGGGTTCGAGGAGCGGGACCAGCCCCATCCGCGCGTACAGGCGCGTGTCCTGCTCGTTCTGGGAGCTGTGCATCCCGGGGTCGTCGGCGACCATGATCACCAGACCCGCCCCGACCCCGGTGTAGGCGGCGGTCATGAAGGTGTCGGCGGCGACGTTGAGGCCGACGTGCTTCATCACGGCGAGGGCCCTGGCCCCGCCGAGGGAGGCGCCGAGGGCGACGTCCACGGCGACCTTCTCGTTGGTCGCCCAGCGGGTGTCGACGTCCTCGTAGGTGACGAGGGCCTGCAGGGTCTCGGTCGAGGGCGTCCCCGGGTAGGCGGAGGCCACCCGGACTCCGGCCTCCCAGGCGCCGCGGGCGATCGCCTCGTTGCCGGAGAGGAGGGCCCGCTCCCTTGTCTCGATCATCGAGGTCGTCACGCGTTCGCTCCCAGCAGCGACTCCATCTCGGCTTCGGTGAGGACCCGGTCCGAGCTCTTGGCGGCGTCGAGGATCCGCTGCACCGTCTCGGGGTCGATGGCGAGTCCGTGCTGCATCAGCCATGCCTCGGCGTTGGCCCGTCCGCTCATCGGCCCCACCGTGATGACCTGGCTCCGTCCGATCATGTCGGCCGGGACACCGGAGTAGACGCGGTTGGCGAGCCAGGAATCGCCTTTGCGGAGTGCCTTGAGGACGGCGGCGGCATGGACGCCGGTGCTCGTCTCGAAGGCATCCTTGCCGATGGCCGGGTAGTTGACGGGGATGGGGGTGTCGGTGATGCGGGAGGCGGTGTCGCAGTAGTCGGGCAGGGCAGCGAGATCCCGTTCCCACCAGCCCAGCAGCTTGAGGTTGACCAACAGGATGTCCATCGGGGTGTTGCCGCACCGTTCTCCGATTCCGAGGGCGCAGCCGTGGGTGCGGTCGGCACCGGCGGCGAGGGCGGCGAGGGAGTTGGGGACCGAGAGCCCACGGTCTCGATGGCCGTGGAAGTCGATCTTCACGTCTTCGCCGGTCTCGGCGACGATCTGGCGGCCGAAGCGGATGAGGGCGCTCACGCCCCACGGGGTGGCGTGGCCGACGGTGTCCGAGAAGCAGATGCGGCGGGCGCCCGCCTCGATGGCGGTGGTGTAGAGGCGCCGCAGGTCGTCGGGGTGGGCCCGAGTCGTGTCCTCGGTGACGTACATCACCTCGAGGCCGAGGCTGCGGGCGTAGCGGACGGCCCGATCGGTGGTCTCCAACAGGAAGTCGAAGTCCCATCCTTCGGCGTATCGGCGGATCGGACTCGATCCGAGGAAGACGGCGGCTTCGATCGCCACGCCGGTCCGCTGCTGGGCTTCGGCGATCGGGTCGATGTCGGAGGCGTGGGTCCGACCCGCGCAGTTCGCCTCGATGGGGAGGTTCTGCTCCCCGATCTCCCGGGCGAGGGCGACCACGTCGAGGAAGGTCTGTTCTCCCGCTCCGGCGTAGCCGATGTCGGCCGCCTGGATGCCCAGGTCGACCATGCGGTAGAGCATCTCGATCTTCTCGTCGGTGGTGGGGCATCGCACCGAGGGGCTCTGGAGCCCGTCTCGGAGGGTCTCGTCGTCGAGTTCGATGCGGCGGGGCGGGTCGGGGGTCTCACCTCCGAGGACGTTCCAGTCGTAGAGCAGCTCGTCGTGTCCCATGGGCACCTCCAACATGCGGTCCCAACCGTCCGGTCGGTCGGTCAGCGTCAGCATGTCGGGGGCATCGGGTCCCGGTCAATCCTCCGTTCGCGTGCATTTCCTGATGCATCCGTACCAGCTTTGAAACAACTGCATCAGGGAAAGCACGCATCGACACCATTGACCGACGATGACTCGGAGGCGGAGACTCTGGAAGAACAAACCGACCGGTCGGACGGGAGCGCCCGAGCTCCCGTCGAGGAGGTGAAGATGACGACCACGAAGACCCCGGTGTCGTTCCGTCCCCGGGAACTCGTCGTGACCGAGGATGGGAGCGGGCATCTGGTGGGGAGCCGGTGCCCGACCTGCGGCGCCCACTATTTCCCCACCCGAGAGGTGTGTGCGGGGTGCCTCACCGAAGATCTGGAGACCGTCGCCCTGCCCCGCCGAGGCACGCTGTACACCTACACGGTGGTCCATCAGTCCACTCCCGCCTTCGAGACTCCCTACGTCCTCGGCTACGTCGACGTCGAGGGGCCGGTGAGGGTGATGGGTCAGATCGACCTCGACCCGGGCGACGTGGAGATCGGGATGGAGCTCGAGCTGAAGATCGTTCCCTGGGGCACCGACGACGAAGGTCGGACCGTGTGGGGCTACCGCTTCGGAGGTGTGGCATGACCGACGTCTATGTGATCGGGATCGGGATGACCCAGTTCGGGAAACACCCCGACCGCACGGCGGCCTCCCTCGGGGCGGAAGCGGTTCGGGCGGCCATCCACGACGCCGGGATCGACCCGCGGGCCATCCAGACCGGCTACGCCGGGCACGTCTTCCAGCCGATGGTGACGGGCCAGCAGGTCCTCGCCCAGGTGGGGCTGGCGGGCATCCCCCTCGCCAACGTGGAGAACGCCTGCTCGTCGGGGGCGACGGCCATTCGTGGGAGCTACCTCGACATCCTCGCCGGTGTCGCCGACGTCTCCCTCGCCTTCGGTACGGAGCACCTCACCGGAGCGTTCAAGGGCGCGTTCACGCCGGGCGAGGACGACCCCGAGGCGGCGGTGGGTGCCACGATGCCCGCGGTGTACGCGATGAGGGCCCGCCGCTACATGGAGGAGTTCGGGCTCACCCGATCCCAGCTCGCCCGGATCTCGGTGAAGAACAAACGCAACGCGGCCCTCAACCCTCTCGCCCACTTCAAGAAGGACATCACCATCGACGACGTGCTCGCCGCACGGCCGATCGCCGAGCCCTTCGGCCTGCTGGACTGCTCGCCGGTGAGCGACGGCGCCGCGGCCGTCATCCTCGCCTCGGGGGACTGGGTGAAGCGGCACGGCGACTCCTCGCGCGCCGTTCGTCTGGCGGCGTCGGCGCTGCGGACCGGGGAGGTGGAGACCGCACCGGGCTCGATGACCTTCGAGGTACTCACCCACAAGACCGCCCGGGACGCGTACGAGGCGGCGGGGGTCGGGCCCGAGGACGTCGACTTCGCCGAGGTGCACGACTGTTTCACGATCGCCGAGATCCTGCGGATCGAAGGCCTCGGCCTGTTCGACCAGGGCACCTATCCCGAGGCCGTGGAGCGGGGCGAGGCCGACCTCGGCGGCCGGTTCCCCGTGAACCCGTCGGGGGGACTGCTCGGCAAAGGGCATCCCCTCGCCGCCACCGGGGTCGCCCAGGTCGTCGAGCTGACCAAACAGCTCCGGGGCGAGGCCGAAGACCGCCAGATCGAGGGGGCCCGGATCGGCATCGCCCACTGTCGGGGCGGCAAGGCGGCCGGGGTCGAAGGGGCGGCCTGTACCGTCCAGATCCTCATGCGCTGATCCGATCGCATGTTCGACCACCCCCAGCTCCGTCGGCTGCCCTTCGTCCTGATGCGGGGAGGGACCTCGAAGGCCGTCTTCCTGCGTGGAGCCGACCTCCCGGAGCCCGGGGACGCCCGGGACCGGGTGGTCCTCGAGGTGTTCGGCAGTCCCGACCCACGTCAGATCGACGGGCTCGGAGGCGCCGACCTGCTGACCTCGAAGCTGGCCATCATCGATCCTCCCGGCCGTGCCGACGCCGACCTCGACTACACCTTCGGGCAGGTGTCGATCACCGAACCGGTGGTCGACTACGACATCAACTGCGGGAACATCTCGGCGGCGGTGGGAGCCTACGCCGTCGACGAAGGAATGGTGCCGGTGGGCGACGACGTCGCCACGGTGCGGATCCACAACACGAACACCGGACGCATCCTCGTGGCGACCGTACCGGTCGTCGAGGGGCGGGCGGCCGTGGCGGGCGACCTGGCGATCGACGGCGTTCCGGGGACCGGTGCCCCGATCGCCCTCGACTTCTCGGATACGGCCGGGGGGACGACCGGTGCGCTCCTGCCCACCGGTTCGGTGCGGGACGTGCTGGAGACCGACGTCGGGCGGGTGGAGGTGACGATCCTCGACCTCGCCAACCTGTCCGTGTTCATCCCGGCGGCGGCGGTGGGGATGCGTGGGACGGAGGGTCCCGGCGAGGTGGGGGCTCCCCAGCTCGAGGCGGTGGCGGCGGTGAAGGCCGCCGCCGCCAAGGCGGCCGGGGTGACGGGGGACGGGCTGATTCCGGTCCCGGTGGTGGTGGCGCCGCCGGCGCCGTATCGCAGCCTCGATGGCAAGGCGGTGAGAGAGGCGGATCTGTGTGCTCGGGTGATCGGCGGGAGGCCCCCGACGCTGCACAAGGCGTATCCGGGGACCGTCTCGGTGACCACCGCCGTGGCCGCCGCGCTGGCGGGCAGCGTCGTCGCCGAGGTCGTCGGTGGAGCACGACCCGGGGTCGTACGGATCGGCCATCCCAGCGGGATCATGGAGGCGTCGGCACGGGTTCGAGGGCGGGGCGGATCATGGGATGTGGAAGAGGCGGTCTACGCGCGGACCGCCCGTCGCATCGCCGACGGGGTCGTCTACCTCCGACGGTGACGGTCGCCCTGTGCGAGGTTCGTGACCGTCCGTGATCCTGACCGGGCGGTCGAATCGGTTTACTACCATGTCGGTCACAGACTCCAGGACGAAGATGGAACCGGTCACCCTCCACATCAACGGCGCTCGCCATCGGCTCTTCGTGGCGCCCCACCGGACCCTCCTCGAGACCCTCCGGGAGGACCTGGGCCTGACCGGGACCAAACACGGATGCGAGCTGGGGGAGTGCGGCGCCTGCACCGTGCTCATCGACGGGACCCCGGTGCTGTCGTGCCTCACCCTCACCGTGGAGGTCGGCGACGCCGAGATCGAGACCATCGAGGGGATCGGCTCGATCGCCCGGCCCCACCCCCTCCAGCAGGCCTTCGCCCGCTTCGGGGCCGCCCAGTGCGGTTACTGCACCCCGGCGATGATCCTCACCGCCAAGGCACTCCTCGACCGTGACCCCCACCCCGACCGGGAGACCATCGCCGAGGCAATCGCCGGAAACATGTGTCGCTGCACCGGATACCTCCCGATCGTGCGGGCGATCGCCGCCGCCGCCGAGGAGTCGGGATGAGGATCGATCCGCATCACGGCATCGTCGGCGCCCCGGCGCCCCGTACCGACGGGCTCGCCCAGGCCACCGGATCCCTCGCCTACGTCGACGACCTCTCCTTCCCGGGGATGCTCCACGGCAAGATCCTCCGGTCGACCCAGGCCCACGCCCGGATCGTGTCGGTGGAC
>JALSJV010000100.1 GCA_026989215.1 Acidimicrobiia bacterium
GCAGGGATCCGACGGCGTCTCGTCGGCGGGCGAACAGAGAAGCTGGATCCCGTCCGGTTTGAAATACCAGTCGTGGGCGGCCCCGATGGACATCGGCCAGCCCCGCCACTCCTCCCGGCCGGGCACCATGAAGGCCGTCCGTCGATACGGTTGCAGACCGATGGGGTCGACCCCGGCCATCCTCGCCACCTCGTCGCCCCAGGCACCGGCGGCGTCCACGACCACGTCGACGGTGAGGTCCTCGCCTCCCACCCGTGCCCGCCACCGGCCCCTGGTCGGGGAGAGCGCAGTGACGGGTGCGCTCCGGCGGATCTCCCCGTCGCGCACGCGGATCCCACGTACATAGGTCTGGTGGAGGGCGGCGACGTCGATGTCCGCCGCGTCCGGCTCCCACAGGCCCCCGGCCACCAGGTCACGACGGAAGGCGGGGACCAGCTCCAGGCAGCCGTCGACGTCGAGGCGACGGACGTCGGTCCCGGCGGCCAACCCCTCCTCCTCGGCCTCGTCGAGGAGCTGGACCTGGTCGTGGCGGGCGACCGTCAGCCCGCCGCGGGGTGACAGGAGGGGTACGTCACAGAGCTCCGGCGGGGGTGCCTCGAGGAAACGGCGACTCGCCTTGCTGAGGGGTCGAATGGCGGCGTGGCCGTAGTTCTCGAAGTAGAGGGCGGCGGACCGGCCGGTCGTGTGGTACGCCAGTTGTGGTTCGGTCTCGGCCAGTACGACTCGGTGGGTGGCGGCGAGCTCATAGGCGACCGAGACGCCGGCGATGCCGCCACCCACCACCAGGACGTCGGCGCGGGTCATCGCCGTGTCAGCGCCTCCCAGATCCGGGCCGGGGTGATCGGCATGTCCAGATGGCGGATGCCCAGATGGGCGACGGCGTCGATCACCGCGTTCTGGACGGCCGGGGTGGCCCCGATCGTCCCCGCTTCGCCGACCCCCTTCACCCCCAAGGGGTTCTCGTCGCTGGGGGTGACGGTGTGGTCCACCCGGAAGGAGGGCAGGGTGGTCGCCGTCGGCACCAGGTAGGTCGTCAGGTTGGCGGTCAGCGGGTTGGCGTCCTCGTCGAAACGGACCTGCTCGTAGAGGGCCTGGCCGACCCCCTGGGCGACCCCGCCGTGGATCTGGCCGTCCACCAACACCCGGTTGAGGATCGTGCCGCAGTCGTCCACCGACGTGTGTCCCACCAGGCGGACGTCTCCGGTGACCGTGTCCACCTCCACCACCGAGAGGTGGGTGCCGAAGGGGAAGGTCGCCTCCGCCTGTTCGATCGTCGACGCCGCCGTCAGCCCCGGCTCGACCCCGTCGGGGAGGTTGGCGGGGTCGGCGGCGAGGGCGGCGATCTCGCCCCAGCTGAGGGCGGTGTCGGGCACCCCGGCGACGCCGATCCGTCCGTCGTCGAAGAGGACGACGTCGTCGAGCGCCGCCTCGCGCAGATGGGCGACGATGCGGCGGGCCTTCTCCACCACCTCTTCGCTTACCTCGGCGACGGCGGCTCCGCCGAGCTGCAGGGAGCGGGAGCCCATCGTCCCCCCACCCCGGGCGACCAGGTCGCTGTCGCCCTGGACCACCGTGATTTGTTCCATCGGCACCTTGAGCAGCTCGGAGGTGATCTGGGCGAAGGCGGTCTCATGGCCCTGGCCGTGCGACGACGTCCCGACGGTCACCGTCACCGAGCCGTCGGGGTGCACCTCGGCCGAGCTCCACTCGTTGCGTTCCGCCGGGGCGGTGATCTCCACATACGACGAGAGGCCGATCCCGAGCTGGACACGGTCGCCACGCTCCCGGCGTCGTGCCTGTTCGGCCCGAAGCTCCTCGTATCCCGCCAGGGCGAGGACCCGGTCGAGGGCGGCGGCGTAGTCGCCGGTGTCGTATCGGGCGCCGGTCGGCGTCGTGTAGGGGAAGCGATCGGGGGGGATGAAGTTGCGGCGCCGGACCTCGGCGGGATCCAGGTCCAGTTCGGCGGCGAGAAGGTCCATCGCCCGTTCCAGCATCGCCGTCGCCTCGGGCCGTCCCGCCCCACGGTAGGCGTGGATCGGCGTGGTGTTCGTCACGACGGCCCGCCAGGTGACGTCGATCCCCTCGATGAGGTAGGGACCCGACGCCATCAGCTCGGTGAAGAAGGCGAGGAACGCCCCGAAATGGGTGTAGGCGCCGCTGTTCTGGGTGAGACGGGCTCGGATCCCGACGACGGTCCCGTCGCGACGGGCTCCCAGCTCGACGACCTGGAGCTGGTCCCGGCCGTGGGTCATCCCCACCAGATTCTCCGTGCGGGTCTCCTGCCAGCGGACCGGACGCCCGAGACGAAGGGCGAGGGCGGCGGTGAGGATCTGTTCCGGATAGGGCTGGACCTTCGCCCCGAACCCGCCCCCCATGTCGGGGACCACGACCCGCAGTCGGTCACGGTCGAGTCCGAGGGTCTTCGAGAGCACCACCTGGTGGATGAAGACGTTCTGGGAACCCACCCAGACCTCGAGACGGTCGCCGACGGGCACGGCCGCCGCCGAGTTCGGCTCCATCGGGACGGGGGCGACCCGCTGGTTGACGAACTCTCCCCGGACGACGACGTCGGCGTCGGCGAGGACGTCGTGATCCGACCCTCGGCCCCCGGTGAGGACGACGTTGGTGCCCAGCTCGGGGAAGAGCAGCGGGGCGCCGTCGGCGAGGGCCGCCTCCACCGTCGGGACGGCGGGGAGAGGATCGACGTCCACCCAGACCTCCCCGGCGGCGTCGGCGGCGACGACCGGGCTCTCGGCGACCACCACCGCCACCGGCTCCCCGACGAACCGGACGACGTCGGAGGCGAGGATCGGCCGGGCGGTCACCGGGTCCGCACCGGGCGCACCCGGGGCGAGGGGCGGCAGGTCGAGGTCGGAGGCGGTGAACACCCCCACCACCCCCGGCATGGAGCCCGCCGCCTCCGTGTCGATGTCGACGATGCGCCCGTGGGCCACCGGGGAGCGGACCACCGCCATCCACAGGGCCCCGTCGAACGTCCGGTTGGGGAGGTACGTGCCCCGCCCGGTGATGAACCTGGGGTCTTCGACCCGTTTGACCGCTGCTCCGAGAATCGAACCTGCCATGACCGGCGATCCTACCCGGCGGCCCCCCACCCCAAGCCGCGCTCGGGTTCTTCCCCCTCCCTGAGGGGGAAGTACCCGCCGACGGAGGAGGCGGGGGATGGGGGTGCAACCGTGCGCGGCTTCTGACCCCCTCGCTGCGCTCGGGGACCCCCCCGCTCCCGCGGGGTGTAAGGCCCCCCTCCCCCTCGCTGCGCTCGGGGACTCCCCCCGCTGACGCGGGGGGAGAAGTCAGAAGGTGGCCAGTTTGCGGAGGGCGGCCTCGATCTTGGAGGCGTCGGGACGGTAGGCGTCCTCCAGGGGAGGGCTGAAGGGGATCGGCGTGTCGAGACCGCCGAGACGCACGATGGGGGCGTCGAGCCACTCGAAGCCCTCCTCCGCCACCAGGGCCGCCACCTCGGCACCGACCCCCGCCGTGCGGTTGGCGGCGTGGACGATGAGGACCCGGCCGGTCTTCGCCACCGAGTCGAGGACGGCCTGGGAGTCGAGGGGCTTGAGGGTTCGGAGGTCCAGAACTTCGACGGCGATGCCGTCGGGAGCCAGTCGCTGGGCGGCACGGAGCGCCTCATGGACCTGGGTCCCGTAGGTGACGACGGTGACGTCGGATCCCTCCCGGGCGAGGCGGGCCCGGCCGATCGGGACCAGGTGCTCTCCGGGCGGGACCGGACCTCGTACCGAGCGGTAGAGCGGCTTCGCCTCGAAGAAGATCACCGGGTTGTCGTCGCGGATCGCCGAGATCAGCAACCCTTTGGCGTCGGCGGGGGTGGCGGGCGCCACCACCTTGAGGCCAGGGGTGTGGACGAACCAGGCCTCAGGGTTCTGGGAGTGGAAGGGACCCGAGCGGATCCCCCCATCGGAGGGGGCGCGGATCACCCAGGGGATGGCGCCGCCCCAGCGGTAGTGGTTGGTGGCGGCGAACTGGACGATCGAGTCGAAGGCGGTAGAGATGAAGTCGGCGAACTGCACCTCGACGACGGGGCGCAACCCCATCAGC
>JALSJV010000101.1 GCA_026989215.1 Acidimicrobiia bacterium
TGGGAGCCGGGGGAGACGGTGCGGGTGATCCGCCCTCCGGTGGAGCGCCCGCCGCTGGAGCCGGAGGTGCCCGACGCCGAGGAGCTGGCGGCGGAGGTGGAGCGGCTGCGACGGAGAGCCGCACCGGCCGGGGAGGCGCCGACGGCCGCGGAGGAGCCGACGGTCATGGAGGGGCCCGACGAGCCGATGGCAGAGGCGGCACCGGAGCCGGTCCCGGAGGGGCCCGACGACCGGGTCGTGGAGCCGGAGTCGGCTGCCGAGCCGGTCGTGGAGGCCGAGCCGGTCGTGGAGGAGGAGCCACCCGCCGACGAGGCCCGGGACGTCTCCGAACCCGAGGAGCCCGCCGCGCCCGCCGAGACCGGGACCTCCGGTCCGCCGCCCGACGTGGAGGACCTCTTCGCCCGCCTCCGCACCTCCCCGACGGTGCCCGACGAGGCCGCCGCCGACGAGGCCGCCGGAGGCGAACCGGAGGGGGACATCGCCGCCGAAGACGAGGCGGTCCGCGTCTCCGAGCCGGAGCCGTCGCTCGCCCCGTCGGGACCCGACCCCTTCGAGCTGCGGGATCGGCTGCTGCTGCCGGTCACCAACCGGGCGCTCCGCAACGTGAAACGTCAGCTCACCGAGGAGCAGAACGTGGCCCTGGAGGAGATCCGCCTCACCGACGGCGCCTGGGATCCCTCCACCGAGGAGCTCACGGAGCGGGTCAAGGCCGACCTGGTGGTGCTCGCCGCCGAGTCCTTCGCCGCCGGGTACAGCGCCACCTGCGAGCTCCTGGGTGAAGAGCTCGGGCGCCCCTCCACCCCGAAGACCGACGTCGCATCGGGTTTCGCCGCCGACCTGGCCCACGGGCTCCGGGTCGTGCTGGAGGAAGGGCGGGCCGCCGGCCAGGGGAGTCGTCAGCTCGGCGCCTCCATCTCCCGGGTGTTCCGGGGGTGGAGAACCGACGAGGCGGAGCGGCGGGTCCACGACATCGCCCACGCCGCCTACCACCGGGGGGTCGCCCGCACGTTGGAGCTGGCGGAGCGGCCCGTCGGGTTCGTGGTGGCGGGCCGGGGATGCGCCACCTGTCGGGCCGCCGCCGAGGAGGATCCCGTCACCTCCGTCCCTCCGCTGCATCCCGGATGTTCCTGCCTGCTGGTGCCCGCCTGACCGTCGATCTCCCGTAGCGTCGCCCGCCTCCGTACAATCCGTCCTCCATGTTCGTACGCTCCTCCGAGGGATACCCGACCCGAGACCGCCGCCGACCGCTCATCGTCGCCGTCGCGGTCGTCACCGTCGTCTATCTGTTCTTCACCGGACTGTCGACGGTGTGGACCGACTACCTCTGGTACGAGTCGGTGGGGCTCACCCAGGTGTGGCGGGTCAACCTGGTGGTCGCGGTCGTCCTCGGCGCTGTCGGGGCGGTGGTCGTCTTCGCCGTCGTCTGGGCCAACCTGCTGCTCACCGACCGGCTGTCGCCCCGGTACGAGCTGCTGGCCGTGGCGGAGGACGAAGAGCTGGTGGAACGGTTCCGGGAGTGGGTGGAGCCCCGGCTCCGCCTCGTCCGGCTCGGGGTGGCCGCCCTGTTCGCCCTCCTGTTGGGGGTCGGCCTCGCCGCCTGGCGCGACGAGGTGCTCCTCTTCTTCAACGCCACCCCCTTCGGGGTGGCGGACCCCCAGTTCGGCAACGACATCTCCTTCTACATGTTCAAGCTGCCGTTCTGGTCTCAGCTCGCCGGCTGGCTGTTCAACCTGACCGCCCTCACCGCGGTGCTGGTCGGCGCCCTCCACTATCTGAACGGGGGGATCCGTTGGCGTCGGGACGCCGGGCTGCTGATGTCGACCGGCGTGAAAGCCCACCTGTCGGTCCTGGTGGCGCTCCTCGCCCTGATCCGGGCGGTCATGTACCGGATCGACGCCTGGGAGCTGCTGTTCTCCCAGGCCGGCCCGGCACCGGGAGCCGGCTTCACCGACGTGAACGCCCGTCTCCCTGCCTTCAACCTTCTGGCGCTCGTGTCGGTGGCGGCGGCGGTGCTGATCGTCGTCAACATCTGGCGGCACGGCTGGACGATGGCGATCGTCTCGGTGGTGTCCTGGCTGTTCATCTCGGTGGCCGCCGGACTCATCTACCCGGCGATCGTGCAGCGGTTCACCGTCAACCCGGACGAGCTGAACAAGGAGCGGCCCTACATCGCCCGGGCGATCGAGGCGACGCGTACCGCCTTCGGGTTGGACGGGGTGGAGATCCGCCAGTTCGCCGCGTCCGCCGACCTCACCGCCGACGACCTGGAACGGAACCGGCTCACCGTGGACAACCTGCGGCTGTGGGACCCGGACGTGCTCGTCCGCACCTATCAGAACCTCCAGGAGATCCGCACCTACTACCGGGTGGACCGGGTGGACACGGACCGCTACCGGCTCGACGGGCTGCCCACCCAGGTGATGGTGGCGGTGCGGGAGCTGGACGAGGAGAACCTCCCCGCCACCGACTGGCAGAACCGACGGCTCGCCTACACCCACGGGTTCGGGGCGGTTCTCAGCCCTGCCAACCGGGTGGAGCCGGACGGCCAGCCCGCCTTCTGGCTTCGGGACGTCCCCCCGGTCGCCGAGGTGGAGTCGCTGCGGATCGACCAGGCCCGGGTGTACTTCGGGGAGACCTACGATCCCGACAGCCCGGTGATCGTGCGGACGGGGACCGAGCCCCAGGAGGTCGATTTCCCCCTCACCCCGACCGGCACCGCCCTCAACGAATACGACGGGCCCGCAGGGGTGGAGATCAGTGGGGTGCTGCGGCGGCTGGCCTTCGCCCTCCGATACCGGGACTTGAACATCCTCATCTCCGGTCAGATCCGGGCCGACTCGCGGGTGCTGATGGTGCGCAACATCCGCACCCGGGTGGAGAAGGTCGCCCCGTTCCTCTACGCCGACGGCGACCCGTACCCGATCCTCGTCGACGGGGAGATCGTGTGGATGATCGACCTGTACTCGATCTCCGACCGCTACCCGTATTCGCAGCGGGTCAGCCGGGCCGACACCCTGCGCCTCACCTTGGCGTCCCGGCTGCCGTTGGCGGGATGGAACTACATGCGGAACTCGGTGAAGGCGACGGTGGACTCCTTCGACGGGACGTTGCGGCTGTACGTGGTGGATCCCACCGATCCGATCGTGGCGTCGTGGCGGAAGGTGTATCCGGACCTGTTCCTGGACGGTGAGCAGATGCCGCCGGAGATCCGGGAGCATCTCCGCTACCCCCAGGATCTGTTCAAGATCCAGTCGGAGATCTACCTCGACTACCACATGGACGACACCGACGTGTTCTTCCGGCGGGACGACGCCTGGGAGATCCCCGAGGATCCGTCGACGATCCGCCGCTTGGCGGTGCCCGACCTGCTGCGGGGCGACCGCCGCAGTGTCGCAGAGGTGGGGGCGGTCCAGTACCTGCGGAAGATGCTGCCCTACTACCTGCTGATGCGGCTGCCCGGTGAGGCGGACGTCTCCTACGTGCTGTTGCAGCCGTTCAACCCGGAGAACAAGCGGAACATGGCGTCGTTCCTGGTGGCCGACTCGAGCCCGGACCGGTACGGGCGGCTGATCGACTACCGGCTGCCTCGGGAGTCGGTGGTCGACGGGCCGGGCCAGGTGGGGAACCGGATCGACCAGGATCCGCAGATCTCCCAGCAGAAGTCGCTGTGGAACACCCAGGGGTCGACGGTGCTGTTCGGCGACATGCTGGTGGTGCCGATCGAGGAGTCGGTCGTGTATGTCCAGCCGGTGTATTTGGAGGCGGAGACCGGCGGCCTGCCCGAGTTCCGCAAGGCGATCGTCGTCTTCCAGGACCGGGTGGAGTGGCGGGACAGCCTGGAGGAGGCGCTGCTGGCGGTGTTCGGTCAGGCGACCGAGCCGGGGGAGGAGCCGCTGCCTCCCGGTGAGCTGCCTCCGGCTCCGCAGGGGACGATCGCCGAGCTGCTGCACCAGGCGGCCGACGCCTTCGAGTCGGCGGACGCCGCCCTCCGCCGGGGCGACCTGGCCGAGTATCAGCGGCTGGTGAACGAGGCGCGTAGCCTCATCGAGGAGGCTCGACGGCAACTCT
>JALSJV010000102.1 GCA_026989215.1 Acidimicrobiia bacterium
ATGGCGGCTGCCCCTTCGGCCTCGGCGATCCGGCCGGCGTCGAGGTAGGTGAGGTGGTCGGGATCGATCCCCATCCGGAACTTCACCGTGACCGGCACGTCCCCGGCGGCCGACACCGCGGCCCGCACCAGGTCCCGGTACAGGTCCCGGCGCCAGGGAAGGGCGGCACCCCCGCCGTGGCGGGTGACCTTGGGAACGGGACACCCGAAGTTGAGGTCGATGTGGTCGACGGCACCCTCTCCCACGAGCATCGTCACCGCCTCACGAAGATCCTCGGGCCGTACCCCGTAGAGCTGCAGGCTGCGTGGTGATTCGTCGTCGTCGAAGGCAGCGAGGCGACGGGTCATTTCGTGGCCCTCCACCAGGGACCGCGCCCCCAGCATCTCGGCGACGAACAATCCCGAGCCGTGCTCACGGCACAACGCCCGGAACGCGGCGTTGGTGACCCCGGCCATGGGAGCGAGGACGACCGGGGTGGCGACGTCGATCGGGCCGATGCGGAGGGCGCGCATCGGCGGAACTGTAGAGGTGTCCGGCGACGGGAACGTTCGCCGGTGCGACGGTCGGGTGGTTCCGGACGTCCCGAGGTGCCCGCCGTCCCCGGGCTTCACCCCCAGGGTTTGCAGCTCCAGGCCCGCCAGGAGTCGAAGCCCCGTCCCTCGTAATAGGAGACGAGCCAGGCGGCGGCGATGATGTTCGCCTCGCCGTCGAAGACGCTCCGGTCCCCGACCCCGGCCCGCACCGACGCCACCGCCCAGGTGGAGGGGAGGAACTGGAACAGGCCCGACGCTCCCGAGTAGGGGTTCACCGCGTTCGGGTTGCCGCCCGACTCGCACTGCATCACCTGCAGCGCCTCCTCCACCAGACGCTCGGGGAAGTTGGCTTCCACCAGCGGCCGCCACGCCTCCACTCCCCGTCGGAGGTTCCCCACGTTGCGGCGGTTGTTCTGCTCGGCCTCCCGGCGGCGGCGCTCGGCCTCCTCCCGGCGGCGCTGCTCCTCCCGGGCCCGGGCCTCGGCGAGCTCGTCGAGGGAGGCGCGGTAGGCCGCCTCGGCCGCCCGGGCCTGTTCGTAGGCGGCGGCGACCTCGGCGTCGGCCTGGACGAACAGCTCTTCGAGGCGATCCGCCTCTGCCTCCACCTGGCGACGGAGCGCATCGACCTGCTCCCGCTTCTCGGCGAACCGAGCCTGGAGTCGGGTGAGCTCCTGGCGGCGAACGGCCAGCGTGTCGAGACGGCTGAGCGTCTCGGCCTGTGCCCGTTCCAGCACCGGGCCCACCACCATGGCGTCCTCGGTGTTCCGGGCGGCGAACAGCAGCGACCCGGGGGCGCCCACCGCCGTCATGTAGGCGGAGACTGCCTGGACCTGAAGGTCCGATTCGACGGCGTCGATCTCGGCGGCGGCGTAGGCGAGGCGCTCGGCCACCCGGTCGAGGTCGGCGTCGGCTGCGGCGAGGGCGGCGACGGCGGCGTCGTACCGTTGGAGCGCCGCGAACAGTTCGGCCTCGATGCGGTCGCGGTCCGCCACCTTCTCCGACACGATTCGTTTGGCGCCCTCCAGGCGGGACTCGGCTTCCTTCACCTCTTGTTCCGCCTGGCCCACATCCTGGGCACGGGCGAGCCCGCCGTCGGGGGCGACGACGGTCGCGAACACCGCCAGGGCGGCGATCGCCGGGAGCACTCGACGACGAAACATGGTCGATCCGGGTCCGGCAGGCGCGACGGAGAACCGACTCCGCCGACAGGGGAAGGCTACCGGTGCGACGGCGGGGATGGGAAACGGGATCGGTCGGCCACATCCGTCGGGGGTCGGTAGATTGCGTCCATGGCATCGCCCCGACACACCTCCCCGACGTCCCTCACGGTGACCCACTACGTGAACGGCAACCGGATCGTTCCGCCGTTCCCCGAGGGAACGGAGCGAGCCATCTTCGGGATGGGCTGCTTCTGGGGTGCCGAGCGGCGGTTCTGGCAGACGCCCGGGGTCTACTCGACCGCCGTCGGCTATTCGGGAGGGACGGTCCCCGACCCGACCTACGAGGAGGTCTGCACGGGGCGCACCGGCCACGCCGAGGTGGTGCTCGTCGTCTACCACCCCGATCGGGTTCCCTACGACGAGCTGCTCAGGGTCTTCTGGGAGGGGCATGACCCCACCCAGGGGATGCGGCAGGGCAACGACGTCGGCCCCCAGTATCGGTCGGTGATCTTCACCACCACCGCCGCCCAGCTCGCCGCCGCCGAGGCGTCCCGAGACCGCTACCAGGCGGAGTTGACGGCGTATGGGTACGGGCCGATCACCACCGAGATCCGGCCGGCCGGTCCCTTCTTCTACGCCGAGGAATACCACCAGCAGTACCTGGGCAAGAACCCGGACGGATACTGTGGGCTGGGCGGTACCGGGGTGGCCTGCCCCACCGGCGTCACCGGATGAGTCCGGCGTCCCTGGCGACCTCGACGGCCCGGCGCGCCACGTCCGCCGCGTCGAGATCCCCGGGGAACTCGGCGGCGACGTCGGGGATGATCCCCACCCCCCCGAAGTCGTGTCCGCCGGGGGTCTCCCACCGGGCGATGGTGAGCTTCAGCGCGCCTCCGTTCGACAGACCGAAACGGCGCTGCACCGTGTTCTTCCCGAAGGTGGGCTCGCCGACCACGACCGCCCGTCCCGCCTCCTGAAGGGCGCCGGAGACCACCTCCGAGGCGGAGGCGCTCCCCCGATCGACGACGATGATCAGCGGGATGTCGGTGGCCACCCCGTCCCCTCGCACCTCGTAGGGGATCTCCCCGTCCGGGGAGATGGTTCGAAGCACGAGCCCTTCGGCGAGGAACTCGCTCGTCACGTTCACCGCCGCGTCCAGGGCCCCGCCCGGGTCGCCCCGCAGATCGAGCACCACGAGCTCGATGCCGGTCTGGAGGAGCATCTCGAGGGCGTCGTGGACGAGCTCGTCACTGTTGTCGGTGAAGACCCGCAGCCGCAAATAGCCGATGGTGCCGTCCACCACCTGGGAGTCCACCACCGGGAGCTCGATCGCCGCCCGCACGATCGTGACGTCGAAGGTCGATCCTTCACGGAGGATGGTGAGCGTCACCGGAGTCCCCGCCGGGCCCCTCACCCGGGAGGTCACCTCCTCGAAGGACCAACCGTCGATCGGCTCTCCCTCCACCCCGACGATCTCGTCGCCCGACCGCAGCCCGGCGGCCTCGGCGGGGCTCCCCTCCAGGGTGGAGACGATGACGAGCCGACAGGTGTCCGACATCACCCCGCAGGGGGGACGCTCGGGGTCGGACCGGTCCTCGGTGATGACCAGGGCGCCGATCCCCTGGACCGTGCCCGACTGCTCCTCCCGTTCCAGGGTGAGGGTCGCCGGGTCGAGGTAGGCGGAGAAGGGGTCGAGCGCGCCCGAGACCATGCCCTGCACCGCGGTCTCGACGGCGTCTGGGACGTCGGCGACGGAGTCGATGGCGTCGCAGAGGGGGAGGAACCCGGGGGAGGGAAGGGCGCAGACGATCGGCTCGTCCTCCGTGTCGGGCGGCAGGGAGGCCTCGGTGAGGGCGGTGACGGCGGCGTCGACCAGCTCCTGGTCGGAGACGGGGTTCACGTACTCGTCGCGGATGAGCTGATACACCTCGCAGAGGAGCGTGAAGTCGGCGGGCACCTCCTCGTCGCAGCTCACCAGCTCCGTTCCCGGATCGGTGGGGCGTGGGGTCGTCTGGGCGGTGGGCGGTACCGCCGTCGTGGCGGCCCGGACGGTCGTGGTGGGGGACGACGCGGTGCAGGCGGCGACGACGAGGGCGACGACGGCGGCGAGGGCGGGGAGGCGACGCATCGGGCCATTCAACCCGTTCGCCCCAGGATTGCCATCCGGGCTAGCGTGCCCGCCCATGCGCACCCTGGTGACCCTCCGCCCGCCCGGGGCCGACGAGGTGGTCCTCGTCGCCGAAGACGGGTACTGGAGCGAGCCCGACGACGGTCCCATCGACGAGGCCTACGAGACCCACGGACTCTGGGCCCTGCCGGGGCTCGCCGACGCCCACGCCCATCTGTCGGCCGA
>JALSJV010000103.1 GCA_026989215.1 Acidimicrobiia bacterium
GGTCGTCTACGACTGGCTGCTGCTCGCCGTGGCAGGTGCGCTCCTGTGGGATCGGGTGCCGCGACGGTCCCTCCTCACCGCCGCCGTGCTCCTCCACGTCGTCGCCCTGTACGGCCCCGACATCGCCTCGTGGCAGGCCGAACGGTTCACGACCATCCTCCATCCCGCCTACCCGCTCCTCCTCGCCGTCACCCTGTGGGCGATCGCTCGGACGCCCCCCGGGTCCGTCGCCCGCCCGATACCGTCGTCTCGAGCCTCGACATGAAACGACCCCGGGCGGACGGACCCCCGGGGACGCGAACCGACCGGGCGGTGTCATCGAGGTACGGCCTGCGGCTTCCCCTTCGACGCCATCCATCGTCCCCACGAGCAGCTCCCGGCGTCGATCGAGGGGTCCGCCTTCATCGGGAGCCCGCCCCCAACACGTCCCGCAGGAACTTGCCCGTGTAGCTCTCCGGGACCGCGGCCACCTCCTCGGGCGTCCCGGTGGCGACGACGCGGCCACCCCCGACGCCGCCCTCGGGGCCCAGATCGATGACGTGATCCACCGACTTCACCACGTCGAGGTTGTGCTCGATGACGAGCACGGTGTTCCCGGCGTCGACCAGCCGTTGCAGGACCTGGAGCAGGCGTCGGATGTCCTCGAAGTGCAGCCCGGTGGTCGGTTCGTCGAGGATGTAGAGCGTCCGACCCGTCGAGCGTTTCCCCAGCTCCGACGCCAGCTTGATCCGCTGCGCCTCGCCTCCCGACAGTGTCGTGGCGGGCTGGCCGAGACGGATGTAGCCCAGGCCCACGTCGTCGAGGGTCTGCAGCACCCGGGCGATCTTCGGCTGGTTGGCGAAGAACTCCAAGGCGGTCTCGACCGGCATCTCCAACACGTCGGCGATGCTGTGCCCCCTCCACAGGATCTCCAGGGTCTCTCGGTTGTATCGGCTCCCTCGACACTCCTCGCACGGCACGTAGACGTCGGGGAGGAAATGCATCTCGATCTTGATGGTCCCGTCGCCCTTGCAGACCTCGCACCGGCCTCCGGGGACGTTGAAGGAGAACCGGCCGGGCTTGTAGCCGCGGGCCCGAGCTTCGGGGGTGGTGGCGAAGAGGGCCCGAATGTGGTCGAACACCTTCGTGTACGTGGCCGGGTTCGAGCGGGGGGTTCGCCCGATCGGTGACTGGTCGATGTCGATCAGCTTGTCGATGTGCTCGATGCCCTCCACCCGCTTGTGGCGTCCCGGAACGACCCGCGCCCGGTACAGTTCGGCCCGGAGCGCCTTCGACAGGATCTCCTCGACCAGGGTCGACTTCCCCGAGCCCGACACCCCGGTGACGGCCACGAACACGCCGAGGGGGATCTCCACGTCGATCTCGGCCAGGTTGTGTTCGGCCGCCCCCACGATCCGGATCACCTCCCCCCGGGGTCTCCGACGGCGCTCGGGTACCGGGATCCGGCGCCGCCCGGCCAGGTAGTCGCCGGTGATCGACGTGGGCTCGGCGACGACGTCCTCCAACGTCCCCTGCACGACGACGTAGCCACCGTGTTCTCCTGCCCCGGGGCCGATGTCGACGATGTGGTCGGCAGTGCGGATCGTGTCCTCGTCGTGCTCGACCACGATCAGCGTGTTGCCCAGGTCGCGGAGTCGGACCAGCGTCTCGATGAGCCGCTTGTTGTCGCGCTGATGGAGCCCGATGGACGGCTCGTCCAGGATGTAGAGCACCCCGACGAGGCCCGAACCGATCTGGGTGGCGAGCCGGATCCGCTGTGCCTCACCGCCCGCCAGGGAGGCGGCGGAGCGGGAGAGGGTGAGGTAGTCCAGTCCGACGTCGAGCAGGAACGAGACCCGAGCCCGAATCTCGCGGAGTATCCGGTCGGCGATGGTGTGGTCGCGCTCGCCCAGCTCCAGTTCGTCGAAGAAGGTTCGGAGCTCACCGAGGGGAAGCTCGGCCACCTCGTGGATGCTGCGGCCCGCCACCTTCACCGCCAGCGCGATCGGGTTGAGGCGCCCACCGCCACAGGCATCGCAGGGGACCTCCCGCATGAACTCCTGGAAGTATTCGCGGGCACCGTCGGTCTCGGCCGACTCGTGCCGACGAGCAAGGTAGGGGATCGCCCCCTCATAGGTGGTGTCCCAACGCCGCCGACGGCCGAAGCGGTTGGTGTAGCTCACCGTGATCCGCCGGTCCCCCGTCCCGTACAGCACCGCGTGACGTACGTCGTCGGGAAGCTCGCGCCAGGGAGTGTGCAGGTCGAAACCCAGCTCGTCGGCGACTCCTTCCAGGACCCGCTGGTGGTAGCGGCCCTTCGCCCCCGCCCACATGGGGATCGCTCCGTCGGCGATCGACCGGTCGGGATCGGGGACGACGAGATCCGGATCCACCTGATAGCGGGTGCCGATCCCCGAACAGGCCGGGCAGGCGCCGTATGGGCTGTTGAAGGAGAAGTTGCGGGGCTGCAGCTCCTCGAAGCTCAACCCACAGGTCGGACACGCCAGATGCTGGCTGAAGGTGAGCGTGGGACCGTCGATCACGTCGATGACGGCGACGCCGTCGGCGAGTTTCAACGCCGTCTCCAGCGACTGGGTGAGTCGTTGGGCGATCCCCTCCTTGCGCACGAGACGGTCCACGACCACCTCGATCGTGTGCTGGAAATACCGGTCGAGCCGGATCTCCTCGGTGAGATCCCGCACCTCCCCGTCGACCCGCGCCCGGCTGAAGCCCTGGGCGGCGAGATCCTTGAGGAGGGTCTCGTACTCTCCCTTCCGCCCCCTCACGACCGGCGCCAGCACCTGGAACCGGGTCCCCTCCTCCAGCTCGAGAATCCGGTCGACGATCTGCTGCGGCGTCTGACGGGCGACCGGCGTGCCGTCGTTGGGACAGTGGGGAACCCCGATCCGGGCGTAGAGAAGTCGGAGGTAGTCCCAGATCTCGGTGACGGTGCCGACCGTGGATCGCGGGTTCCGGCTGGCGGTCTTCTGGTCGATCGAGATCGCCGGGGAGAGCCCCTCGATGAAGTCGACGTCGGGCTTGTCCATCTGCCCGAGGAACTGCCGAGCGTAGGCCGAGAGCGATTCGACGTAGCGACGCTGACCCTCGGCGTAGATCGTGTCGAAGGCGAGGCTCGACTTCCCCGACCCAGACAGGCCGGTGAAGACGATCAGCTTGTTGCGGGGGAGCTCCAGCGTGAGGTTCTTGAGGTTGTGCTCACGGGCCCCCCGGATGAGGATCGTTTCGGTCGCCACGAACTCCACACCGCGCGAGAGATCACGGCAGTGTAGTTCACCAGGGACGCGAACACGTGTTCGGTGACTCCCTCGTTCAGGGTTCACCGGCCGCCGGAACGAACAACAGCACCACGTAGGCGGTGAGCACCGGCGCCAAGGCCCGACTGATATCGAAATACCGGCCCCACACCTGGGCGCTCAGCAACGCCCCCAACGCCACGAACCCCAGAGCCCCCCACCCGAGGTAGGTTTCACGTCGGAACGCACGCACCACGAACCACGCGAGCACCATCACCATCACGGTTCCGAAGACGAGGTCCAGGGGCGCGTCGCTCCACCGCCCGGCCGCCTCCACCATCCCCGCGAAGGGGAACCGAAGGTCGATCTCCTGGATCGCCGGAGTCGCCGCCATCCCTCCGAGGCGTACCGCCAGATAGAGCCACCATGCCCCCACGGCCACCAGCGGGGCGACCACGACGGGGACCGCCCGGCGAGCCCCGAAGCGCCGCCACAGGGCGATCCCCACGCCGAAGGCGAAGAGGAGCATCACCTCCCGGGTGAGCGCCGCCGCCGTCAAGGCCGCCGCGGCCCGGCCCAGCCTGTCTCGTTCCAGCTCGACGACCGACACCGGGGCGAGGGCGAAGGCGAGGATGCCCGCACCCCCGATGAAGAGCTCGGAGACGACCCCGAGGTTCAGGGCGAACGCGAGACCGAGCCAGGCCGACCCACCGAGACGACGCGAGATCTCGGCGGTGGCCCAGGTACCGACACCGAGGGCGACCACCGACGTCAGGGCCATCGCCCACGGAACGAACCCGGCGGGCACCAGACCTCCGAGTCCGGCCACGAAGGGGAAGAGCATCCGCTGGGCCCGATATCGGGGGCGGTCGAGGAAGACGGCGTACTCGTCGGGCTCGAGGTAGAGGGGGTCGAGCGCCTGGATGAAGAAGAACTTCCCGTCGTGCCCCTGCAGATCGCGGGTCACCACCTCCCCGAGCCGGGCGCGCGCGAACTCGGTCTGGGTCACCGACTCGTCTCCCAACGCCAGGAACACCGAGGCGTCCCACCCGGCGGGGATCAACAGACGTACGGCGAGGAGACAGCCGATCCCCACTCCGACCCAGCCCACCGCCCGCGGCGAGACCCGGGCCGAGGCGACGACCGCGGTCATCCCGGCTTGCGAGCCACCGCGACGAGGCTGAGCCCCGTACCCCATCCCCAACGGTCCACCAACCGGGCGATGGGTACGAGCAGGGAGAACACCCTCGCCTGGAGACGTCCGATCCCCGAACGGCCGAGGCGACGATTGATCCGCCAGCCCCACACTCCGAGCCGGTTGAAGGGACGAACCGATTCGACGACGAAACCCGCGTCGCTCAGCAGCCGTCGGAGACCGTCGGCGTCGTACCGTCGATGGTGCCCCATGGCCTCGTCGGCCGGGGAGAACAGCTCCGGCCCGGCCGGCACCAGGATGCATGCCCTGCCCCCCGGAACCAGCACCTCGAAGAACCCCCGGACGGCGGCGGCGTCGTCCCGCAGGTGCTCCAGCACGTTCACCGACACGACCGTGTCGAGCTCCTCGGCGAGGAGCGGGCGGTATCCGGTCTCGTCTTCCAGGTCCATCTGGCGAACGGCGACGTTCTCCAGGTGCCCGTAGTTCCGCTCCACGTGGGAGACGAACACGGGGTCGAGGTCCACCGCGACGAGCCGTTCGACGCCGAGCAGCCGGCTGGTCAGGTTCCCGATCCCACATCCGGCCTCGAGGACCCTCGACCCGATCGCGCCGTGGAACTGCTCGATGATCCAGTCGTTGAGCCTCGGAGCGTGGCTGAGGCTCTCCAGATCCGCCTGGCCGGTTCGACGGCTGAAGCGGGTGTCGAAGAACCGATACTTGAACAGGAGCCAGACGGCCTGCACGCCGTCCTTCCAGCCGATGTTCTTTCCCTCGGCGTAGGACCGACCGTGATAGGAGATCGGCACCTCGTAGATCCGGGCACCCCACTGGGCGAGACGAGTGGTGATCTCCGGCTCGATGCCGAACCGCTCGCTCCGCAGCCGCAGGTCCCGCAGGACATCCGCCCGCACGGCCTTGTAGCAGGTCTCCATGTCGGTGAGGTTGATGTCGTTGAGCACGTTCGCCAGCCATGTGAGCGCCTTGTTGCCGAGGCTGTGCCAATACATCAGGACCCGCCGCTCCGGGCTGGCGGCGAACCTCGAGCCGAACACCGCATCGGCGCGTCCGTCGAGGATCGGCTTGAGGATCGCCGGGTACTCGGCGGGGTCGTACTCGAGGTCCGAGTCCTGGACGATCGCCACGTCGCCGGTCATGTGCTCGATCGCGGTCCTGATCGCCGCTCCTTTCCCCCGGTTCCTGGCGTGCCGAAACACGTTGATCCGGTCGTCGTCGGCGGCGAGCTCGGTGAGGATGTCGTAGGACCGATCCGTGCTCGCATCGTCGATACACACCAACTCGAGATCGAGCTCGATGGGCGAGTCGAGCACCCTGCGCACGATCGTGCGGAGTGTGCGCGCCTCGTTGTAGACGGGCATCAGGACCGACAGCTTCTTGAATTCACCCGAGGGCATGGCACCTCACCGACGACAGGCTACGCCATATCTTCGACCGGCCCCGGCCGATCTTGAGTCGGTCGCCGCTTCGGGGCCCGATTCGTCGATGCCCACGACCCGACGAGGAGCACCGCCGCCGTGAAGACCGGAGCCAGGGCCCGAGACATGTCGAAGGATTGCTGCCAGACCAGCCGGGAGAGGAACGGCGCGAGCAGGGCGAAGCCGACCGTACCCCAGGCCACGAGATTCCGAGTTCGGACCGCCGACACCACCACGACCACCGACGCCGCCGCGAGCACCGACGCCATCCCGATCTCGATCCCAGGAGCGCTCGCCCAGCCTCGGACCGCGGCGGCGATCCCGATGAAAGGCCAGCCCAGCGCCGCACGCGCCCCCGACGTGTCGACGCCGAGCCTCGCCCAGACCCACGCCGCCCATCCACCCCACACGATCACCGGAAGGGCAGCCACCCTCCACCAGCCACGGCGGCGGGCCCGCCAGGCATTGACCGCGAGCCCCACGACCGTCAGCAGCATCACCTCCCGAGCCAACACCGCTCCCGTCAGCACACTCCCTGCCACCCACCACCGTCCCCGATCGACGGCGTCGATCCCCCAGAGCGCCAGCGCCAGAGCCACGATCCCCGCTCCCGAGACGAAGAACTCGTTGAACATCCCCGGGTTGGCGACGAAGGCGAGCCCCAACCAGGCCGGGCACCCGAGCCGGAGCGCGAGCCGCGACGTGGCCCAGGACCCGAGACCGAGACCCGCCACGTTCACCAGCGCCATCATCCAGGGGATCGCCTTCACCGGAAGGAGACCGAAGACTCCGACGAGCGCCGGATAGGCGAGACGGCGGGCCCGGTAGGCGGGAAAGTCCAGCATCGCCCGATACGAGCCGGGGTCCTCGATCCACGGGTCGATCGCCTGAACGAAGAAGAACCGACCATCATGGCCGAGTTGTGGCAAGAGCACGACCGACCCGAGATACCGCTCCGCCAACGCCCGGACCTCCGGGGAGGACTCCCCGATGTTGAGGAAGACGGACGCATCCCAGCCGACCGCGGCGAGGGCCTGGGCCATGAGCACGAGCCCGATCCCCGCTCCCACGAGGCCCATCACCGCCGCGCCGGGAGCGGTTCGCTCGTTCATCGACTCGGTGCCGGAGAGGACATCGTGATCAGGGTACGAGCATCCACTCCGAGAACGATGCTCTTTGGAGCCCTCGTCGCCCTCGCCGTCGGCCTCGGACTCCGGTTCGCGGTGACGACGGCCTCCGACCTCGGGCCCGCCGACCTCGCCCGGTTCGAGGAGGTGAGCGGGATCGACCTCCCCGACTGGTACGGGGACGCTCCCTTCTTCCTCATGTGGACCCGAGGGGACGGGGCCACCTATCTGACCCTCGCCACCGACCTGGACCTGGACGGTGCCGCCCATCGGCTCCGCTCCCCACGGCTGCGAGTCGCCAGGCTCGGATTCTCCACGCTCCTCCGCCTCGTCGCCATCGGACGGATCGCCTGGCTGCCGGTGGCCGCCTTCGTGGTGGGCTCGGTCGGATTGGCGACCTACGGCGCGATGACCGCCACGATCGCCCTCCACGATCGCCGTGCCTGGTGGCTCCTCGCCAACCCCGCGGTGTTGATCGGCTACGTCGGGGACTCCACCGAACCCGTCGGCCTCGCCCTGCTTCTGGTCGCCGCCCTCGCCGTCTCCCCTCTGGTCGCCTTCGCGGCGGGAGCCCTCCTCGGTGGCGTCCGTCCCAGCTTCGCTCCCGCGACCCTGGCGGCACGGCGACCATGGCCGGCGTTCCTGGGAACGATCGCCGTCGCCGCCATCGTCGGGACCTGGGCCAGGAGCGTGTTCCCCGCCGACCCCGGGTTCACCTTCCGCCTGCCCCTCGTGGGGTACGTAGAGGCGACCGGGACCACTCCCCTGCCCGACCTGGTCGTCGCCGCGACGGTGGCGGTCGCCGCCACGGGAACGATCGTCCTCGGGGTCCGCCGCCACCGCGGTCCTCGACGTTGGGGGTGGGTCCTCGGCGGCTTGCTCATCCTCACGCTCCCCCCGGAGAGCGTGGACGACGTCGTCAACCTCCTGCGGATCGCCGGGTTCCTGCCGGTGCTCTGGGTGCTCGAGGGGGCCCGGGATGTCCGTCGAGTGCCCGAGGGGTGACAGACCGGGAACGTCCGCGGCTCAGCGGCCCGCTTCGGCGGCTTCTTTCAGCTCTCGTTTCAGCTCGGCGATCTCGTCTCGAAGCCTCGCCGCGTACTCGAAACGCAGCTCCTTCGCCGCCTCGTGCATCTCCTCCTCCAGCCCCAGGATGAGCCGGGCGAGGTCGTCACCCTCCAGCTCCAGCCGTCGGGGCCGTTCTTCACGCCGCCTCCGGTCCACCGCCGGGGCCTCGGACTGGACCAGTTCCAGGATGTCGGTGACCCGTTTCCGGATGGTGTGGGGGTCGATCCCATGCTCCTCGTTGTACCGGATCTGGAGACGACGACGTCGGTTCGTCTCCGAGATCGCCCGTTGCATCGAGTCGGTGACCTGATCGGCGTACATGACGACCTGCCCGTCGACGTTGCGGGCCGCCCGTCCGATGATCTGGATGAGGGACGTCTCCGACCGCAGGAACCCCTCCTTGTCGGCGTCGAGGATCGCCACGAGGGACACCTCGGGGAGGTCGAGGCCCTCCCGCAACAGGTTGATCCCGACGAGCACGTCGAAGTGGCCGAGCCGCAGGTCACGGAGGATCTGCACCCGCTCCAAGGTGTCGATCTCGGAATGGAGATATCGGGCCCGGACCCCCATCTCCAGCAGGTAGTCGGTGAGATCCTCCGCCATCTTCTTCGTCAAGGTCGTGACCAGCACCCGCTGGTCGGCGGCCGCCCGGAGGCGGACCTCGTCCAGGAGGTCGTCGATCTGACCCTTCGTCGGGCGCACGATCACCTCCGGGTCGACGAGGCCGGTCGGCCGGACGATCTGCTCCACCACCTGGCTCGAGTGCTCCAGTTCGAAGGGCCCGGGGGTCGCCGACATGAACACGACCTGACCGGTCTTCTCGAGCCACTCGTCGAACCGCAGCGGCCGGTTGTCGAGAGCCGAGGGGAGACGGAACCCGTGCTCTACCAGTACTTCCTTGCGACTCCGGTCTCCCTCGTACTGTCCCCCGATCTGGGGAACGGTGACGTGGGACTCGTCCACGACGGTGAGGAAGTCGTCGGGAAAATAGTCGAGGAGGGTGTACGGGGGCTCACCCGGCGCCCGACCGTCGAGGTGCCGCGAGTAGTTCTCGATCCCGGTGCAGAAACCGACTTCCCGCAGCATCTCGAGGTCGTAGTTGGTGCGCATCCGCAGCCGTTGCGCCTCGAGCAGCTTTCCCCGCGCCTCGAGCTCCGCCAGCCGTTCGTCGAGCTCCGCCTCGATGGCGGCGATCGCCCGCTCCATCCGTTCCCGTTCGGTGACGTAGTGGGTGGCCGGGAAGACGATCGCCTCGGACAGCTCTTCCAGCACCTCGCCGGTCACCGGGTTCATCCGGAGGATCCGCTCCACCTCGTCCCCGAAGAACTCGACGCGCAGGATCGTCTCCCCGTAGGACGGGAACACCTCCAGCGTGTCGCCCCGCACCCGGAACCGTCCCCGCACCAGGTTCACCTCGTTCCGCTCGTACTGGATGTCGACGAGGCGCCGGAGGGCGGCGTCCATCGGGTACTCCACTCCCCGGACCAGACGGAGAAGCTGCCCGGCGTACTGCTCGGGGGACCCCAACCCGTAGATGGCCGAGACCGACGCCACGATGATGACGTCGTCCCGCACCAGGAGCGCCGACGTGGCCGCGTGGCGGAGCCGATCGATCTCGTCGTTGATCGTGGCGTCCTTCTCGATGTAGGTGTCGGTCTGAGGGATGTAGGCCTCGGGTTGGTAGTAGTCGTAGTACGAGACGAAGTACTCGACCCGATTCTCGGGGAAGAACTGTCGGAACTCGTTGGCGAGCTGGGCCGCCAACGCCTTGTTCGGCGCCAGGACGAGGGTGGGCCGTTGCACCCGTTCGATGAGCCAGGCGATCGTCGCCGACTTCCCGGAGCCCGTGATCCCCAGCAACGTCTGGAACCGGTGGCCCGCCTCCAATCCGGCAGCGAGCTGGTCGATCGCCTTCGGTTGATCACCGGACGGTTCGAACTCGGAGTGGACGACGAAGCGAGGCATCGCGACGAGTGTACGAGCACCATCCGACAAGTTCGGTGGTCACCGAACCGACGGATCCAGAGCCTCGAGGAGCTCGTCGAGCCGCGCCTCCAGCTCCTCGACGGAGGCGTCGTTCCGCAGCACGAAGGTCGCCATCGACCGCCACTCCTCGTCGGACGGCTGCACGGCGAGGCGCCGTCGTGCGTCCTCTCGGTCCGCCCCCCGGGCGACGACCCGGGCGAGCCGCAGCTCGCTCGGAGCCTCCACCACCACCACGGGCCAGCCCTCGGGAAGCACCTTCGGCACCGAGACCTCCACCGCCATCGGCTCCTGCCCGGCCTCGGCGTCCGACTCGACGAGCCGCCGCCGGACGTGGGGATGGACCATTCCCTCCAGGACCTCGAGCTCCTCGGGGTCACCGAAGACGATCTCTGCCAGGGCGGCCCGGTCGATCCTTCCGCCCTTCACCACCTCCGGCCACCGACGGGCGACGGAGCCGAAGGCGCTCCCGCCCGGCTCCAGCGCCTCCCGGGCGAGGAGGTCGGCGTCCACGACCCGGAAACCCCGCCGCCGGAGCAGCTCCGTCACCGTGCTCTTTCCCGAGCCGATCCCCCCGGTGACGACGAGGCGAAGTCCCTTGGCCGGCATGGCCGAGACTGTACCCTGATGCCGATGGCGCCCCCCGCCCCCTGGCAACGGCGACTCGTACGAATCGTCACGATCGCCCAGTGGATCGCTCTGGCGATCGGGATCATCGCCGCCGTCTTCTCGTCGAACGCGTCGATGGCCTCGCTGGTGGCGTCCGGCGTGGCCGGGATCTACGTCGCCGTCTCCACGGCCCTCCCCCTCCGCCACCTGGCGCGCCGCTTCGTCCTCGAGACGGTCACCCTCGTCGGTGCTGCCCTCACGATGGCCGCCGTCACCCTCACCGGAGCGACCGAGAGTCCCTTCGTGTTGCTGTCCCTCACCCCCTCCATCATGGCCACGGTCCTCGGGGGACTCCGGGTCGGCATCGCCTCGGCCCTCCTGTCGGGGTCGCTGCTCATGATGGTCTCCCTCGCCCAGCACCAGACGTCGATCGCCGGGAGCCTCGGCTTCGCCGGGCTCTACCTGGTCGTCGCCGCCACCGTCGCCCAGGCTCAGCGCATCCTCCAGGACATGTCCGAACGCACCGCCCAGCTCGAGGCCAGCTCACGGGAGGCCCGACGGCGCCTCGAGGACCTGGAGGCCGCGCACGGGCTCCTCACACGTCTCGCCCACACCGCCAACCGGGACATCTCCGCCACGGCGATCGGACGCACCGCCCTGGAGGAGCTCGAGAGCCGCTATCCCGGATCCGCCGGAACCGCCACGATCGTCGGCGAGGAGGGTCCGGTCATCGTCGCCGCCTACGGGGAGCGACACGCCGGTCGGCACACGACGCGCATCCCCCTCACGGTGGGCGACCGGGAAGTCGGCGACGTGGTCCTCACCACCACCGAACCCCTGGGCGAGGACGACCTCGAAGGGATCGAGACCACCCTCCGGCCGGTCGCCCTGGCCTTCGCCAACGTGCTCCTCCTCCAGGACATCGCCCGCCGGGCGATCGAAGAGGAGCGCCTCCGACTGGCGCGTGAGCTCCACGACGAGATCGGACCTTCCCTGGCGTCCCTCGGCCTCGCCCTCGACGTCGCCATGGTGCAGAGCCCCGGCGAGCCGGCGCTGAGCGAACACCTCCGTCAACTCCGCGGCAACGTGGGACGCCTCGTCGACGAGGTCCGGGCCACGGTCGCCGACCTCCGCACCGGACGCAGCGGAAGCCTGCGGAGCCACCTCGAATCCCTGGCCGCCACCCTCGGCGACCGTCCCAAGCTGGTCGTCGACCTCGACGAACGCCGTCCACCCCGACCCTCCGCCGCCGACGAGATCGCCGCCATCCTCGGCGAGGCCATCCGCAACGCCCACCGGCATTCGGGAGGGACGACCATCCGCGTCCACGGCTGGACCGACTACGACCGTGGCCATGTGGTCGTCGAGGACGACGGCGACGGCTTCTCGCCGGAGGCCGTCCCGGCCGGACATTTCGGCGTCATGGGGATGCGGGAACGCGCCGCCAAGGCGGGCCTCGCCCTCACCATCTCCTCCGGCGCCGAAGGAACACGGGTCTCGATCTCATGGGGTGAATGACATGATCAGAGTCATGATCGCCGACGACCACCAGCTCTTCGCCGAGGGGTTACGTGACGCCCTCGACTCCCAGCCCGACCTCCGCGTGGTGGGAGTCGCCGCCGACGGGGGTGAGCTGTTGACCCGCCTCGAGACCCAGCCCGCCGACGTCATCCTCGTCGACCTGGAGATGCCCGGCATCGGAGGGATCGAAGCCCTCCGGTCACTCGCCGGAGACATCCCTGCTCTCGTCGTCTCCATGCACGTGAGCGACGACACCCTCTCGGCGGCCCGAGCCGCCGGGGCGGTCGGTTTCTTCTCCAAATCGGCCAGTCTCCATCGCCTCGCCGCCGCCATCCGGGCCGTCGCCGCCGGCGTCACCCTCATCGACCTCGACGACGACCAGCTCGAGGAGGTGCTCGCCGCCCACGACCGCCCGCAGCTCGACCCCGGTGCCGCCTCCCTCACCGAGCGGGAGATCGAGATCCTCTCCATGTTGGCCCGGGGGGTCTCCAGCACCGAGGAGCTCGCCGAACGCCTGTTCATCTCCCAGAAGACGGTGAAGAACCACCTCGCCTCCATCTTCCAGAAGCTGTCGGTCTCCGATCGGACGCAGGCGGCCGTCGAGGCGATCCGTCTCGGGCTGGCCCGCCGCCCGTGAAGATCCGGGAAATGGGTCACCCGGCCCATATGGGCCGGGGTCGGGTTCTCCTAGCGTGTTGGGCGGAGTGTCCGCGCCCATGGAGTCGAGATGGGAACGCTGTTCGGAAGGATCGGAGCCCGGCTACGACGAGACGAGCGGGGCGCGTCGATGGTCGAGTACGCCCTCCTGATCGTCCTGATCGCCATCATCGCCTTCGTGGCGGTCCAGCTCGCGGGGAATCAGCTCTCCACCCTGTACAGCACGATCGCCGACAGCGTCACCAACGCCGCCGGCTGATCATCGAGGGAGCCTGGTCAGAAGAAGCTCCGACCCGGGGAGGGCATCTCCCCCGGATATCCGAGCTCGCGACCCCTGAGCCAGAGGGGATCGGGGGGAGTCAGGGAACGTCGAGGGCCCGTCGGGCCCTCGACTCGCGCCCGGGGAGAATGGGTCTAGCGACCTATCGCCATCCGCCACCCCCCCGGTACCTTGATGGGCGGCAAGTACGACGTTGCAAGGAGGTCCGATGCTTGCTCTGTGGACGAAGCTGATGGACTGGGCCGCCGACGAGGACAAGGGCGCCAGCATGGTCGAGTACGCCCTCCTCGTGGTGCTCATCGCCATCATCGCCCTCGTGGCGATCCGGCTGGCCGGCAACCAGGTGTCGAACACGTTCAGCACCATCGCCAACAGCCTGTCGAATCCGTGATCTTCGGATCGTCGAGCCCGGCTTGACATGCCGGGCAGGGAAGGGCCCGCCAAGGCGGGCCCTTTCTTCATGCACACCCGGTGGTCGCCGCCGGATCAGGCAGGCCGCATGAGCACGAAGGTGTCGTCCCGGTACACCTCGACCCATCCCGCCAGCCGCAGGGTCTCGAGCAGCGGATCCTGCTCCCGCAGCAGAACCTCGTCGATCCCGTAGCGCTCGAACACCTCACGCCACACCGCCCGGCCCCCCCGGGCCTCGACGAACTCGGGCAGCTCGGAGTGGAACAGCTCCGCCCGGTCGTCGATGTAGACCAGCCGGTCCGGCCACTGGGAGAAGATCAGGTATCCACCGGTTCCGTCGTCGTGGAAGAGCCGCTCACCTTCCAACCGGGTCACGGCCTCCACCGGGAACACCTCGTCGGAGAGGCCGCCGTCGAGGGGCACCAGGAACGGCAGGCTCACGAGGATCAGTGCGGCGGCGGCGTTCACCCGAGCCTGGCGGCGATCCAACGTGCGAGTGGGGATCCGGAGATCCTCCAGGGAACGGACCACGAACGGAGCCAGGGCGATCCAGGCCGGGATCACCGACCGGTTCGAGGACAGCGCGAGGGCGAGGAACGGGACGATCACCCAGAGGTCACGAGCTTCGAGGCGCCCCCGCATCCCGGCGACGATCAACCCGACGATCCCGAGGAACAGCGGCGCCAGCGGCACCGAGATGAGGCTGGGCGTCGCCCATTCGGTGATGTTCGCCAACGCCTCCCTGCCCCCCAGGAAAGCCCACAGCATCTGCCAGACACCGAGTCCGTGCGCCGTCACCGAGACGGCCAGGGCGATGACCAGGCCTTCCCGCCAGCGTCCCCACTCCCGGCGGCGGATCGCCTGGAACAGCAGGTATGCCCCGCCGACGACGAAGCTGCCGTGGACCGACGCCCAGGCCCAGAACAGGAGAGGGAGGGTCCACCGGAGTCGCCGATCCTCGTCGGCGAGGACCACGAGGGCGAACAGCGCGTAGGAGAAGATGACGGGACGGGGGTTCAGGAAGCCTGCCGCCATCACCGCGGTGAGGACCAGGTAGACGGCGAGGGGGGTCACCCTCCGGAGCCGCCGGTAGGCGACGGTGCCGAGCGCCAGGAAGAAGACGGCACCGACCGCCATCACCATCGGAGCGACGAAACCGAGGCCGAAGCGACCCTCCAGCCATCCGTATCCCAGCTCTGCCAGCCACGACTGGGTCCGCCACGGACGTCCGAGGGCCGTGAAGCTGAAGGGATCGGCGGTGAGCACCGCTCCCCGCTCCATCTGGGCCGTCCCCGCCCGCACGTGCCAGAGGAACGAGTTGTCCCGGATCGGTGAACGGGCGGCGATCCCCACCACGACCCAGGGCGCCAGCACCAACAGGTGCCAGACCGAGAACCAGGGCCGTCGTGACACCGACGCGCCCTCCGAGCCGACCGCGGCTCCAGCCATACCCGGATGCCTACAGCCCGCTGAAGGCGTCGGCGATCTGGATGGCTGCCGGGCCCAGCAGCACGACGAAGAGCGCCGGGAAGATGCAGAACACCAGCGGGAACACGATCTTCACCGGGGCGGCGAAGGCCTTCTCCTGGGCTCGCTGCCGCCGCTTCACCCGCATCTCGTCCGCCTGGACCCGCAGGACCCGGGCGATGGCGACGCCGAAGGCCTCGGCCTGGAGCATCGCCAGGAGGAAGGATCGGAGCTCGTCGAGGTCGGTGCGGTCCATGAGGTGGCGCATCGCGTCGCGGCGGCTCACCCCGACCCTCGTCTCCTGGAGCATCCGGAAGAACTCCTCGGAGAGGGGCCCCGGAACCGTCGAGACCACCCGAGCCAGGGCCGAGTCGAACCCGAGACCCGCCTCGACCGAGATCACCAGCAGGTCCAACACGTCCGGCAGCGCCCGCAGCATCGCGTTGCGCCGTTCGTCGATCTTGCGGGAGAGCCAGGCGTCGGGACCGAAGAAGCCGAGGGCGACGAGGAGGATCAACGCCAGGAGCTGCTGCTGGGTCTCCAGGCCGGGGGCGAGGAAGAACCAGGCCACCAGCATCAGGGCGGCGAGGATCACCTTGATGACGACGAACGCGCTGGCGTCGAGGCCGCCCGGACTCCCGGCCAGCACGAGCTTGCGCTGGACCTTGGTCAGATAGCCCGCAGGCGTGAACCGCCCCAGGAAACGCCCGAAGGCGAGCACGAGCGGGGCGATGGCCCGCTCGGTGAGCGGCTTCGCCAAAGTGTCTTCACGCGTCGTGTTCTTGCCGTAGACAGCGAGCCGGTCCACGGCCGCTCGCTGCGCTCGGACGACGCCGTTGCCGATCCAGATGACGAGGGCGCTCACCGCCACGAAGACCGCGGCCACCGGGAAGAGTTTTCCGTCCAACATGTCAGACCTCGATGTTCACGATCTTGCGGAGCCACAGGATCCCGGCCGCCATCAACCCCAACCCGACACCGATGGAGACGAGACCGAAGGTGCTCTCGAACAGCGGCTGCAGATAGGAGCGGTTGGTGACCCACAGGAAGGCGGCCATGACGAAGGGGAGGGCGCCGAGTACCCAGGCCGAGATCCGCCCTTCCGCGGTGAGGGCTTTGATCTCACCACGGAGACGGTTCCTCGCCAGCATCGTGTCGGCCACCGTCTGGAGGACCTCGGCCAGGTTCCCACCGACCTCCCGCTGGATCTCGATCGCCATCACCGCCCACTCGAAGTCCTCGGACTGGACCCGTTCGCTGATCCCGGCGAGCGCCTCGGTGACCGGGCGTCCCAGCCGTGCCTCGGCGAGCGCCCGCCCGAACTCCCGAGCGGTGGGGTTGGGGGCTTCGGCTGCCACCGCCTCCACCGCCTGCAGCAACGAGTATCCGGCACGGAGGGAGGTGGAGATGAGGGTGAGGGTGTCGGGGAGTTGATCCTCGAACCGTTTCTTCTCCCGACTCCCCGCCCAGTTGATGAGGGCGAACATCGCCAGGATCATCACCCCGAAGCCCACCGCCCCGGCGACGAGGTTGACCGTCGCCACGCCGACGAGCAGGCCGACCACCGCGCTGATGCCGATGGCGGCCGCCACCGCCTCACCGGCGGCCAGAGGGATGTTCCCCTGCTCCAGCGCCGAGTTGATCCCGTGGAGCAGGCCCCGACGCCTGGCCTCCTCCTCGGCACGCTGGGTGAACCGGCTGAGCAGCGGGATCCGCTGGAGGAACGGCTTCTTCTCCTCCTGGGTGCCGGTGCGCCGACCATAGGCCGCCAACCTGCGGGCGAAGGCGCTCTCGCCGTCCTCCCGACCCCCGCCGAGCAGGATGTACAGGAACAACGCGGTGGTGATCCCGATGGCCGCCGCCGCCCCCAGCACCAGGGTGTCCCGGTCGACGGGGAGTCTCGACTGCACCACCGACGGCTGGGCCATGGCGAAGGTGGTGGTCGTGGTCGGACCCGCCGTGGTCGTCGTCACATACCCTTCGACCTCGACGGTGGCGGCGTCGGCGAGCCCGCCGGCGTAGCTCACTCCGAACTCGACCTCGGTGGGACGGTTCTCGGTGGCGGAGAACCGGAGCACCAGGGTGTTGTCGAGCTCACGTTGGATCTGTCCGTAGAGGCTCGAGAGCTCCTGGGGATCGGGGGTCGAGAGGAAGATCCCGTCGGCGGCCTCGACGATCTCCCGCAGCGGATCGGGATCGAACTCGGGTGATTCCAGCCCGACACCGAAGGCCCGGACGTCGAAGGCCTGGAGGCTGGCGATGGCGTCGTCCTTCGTCGCCGTACTCGCCTGGTCGGAGCCGTCGGAGAGGACGATCATGTTGCGTCGCAGCGCCGACGTCGAGCCTGCGTACAGCTCCGCGGCCCGGACGACCGCGTCGTACAGGGCGGTCGAGTTCGACGCCTCGAGGGCGTCGATCCGCTCGTTGAGCGTGCCGGCGGAGGTCGTGAACGAGGACACCACCGTCACCTCGTCGTTGAACGTGACCAACGCCACGAAATCCTCGGGACGCTTCTGGGAGACGAAGGTCTTCGCCGCGGCCTTGGCTGCTTCCAGCGGCTCGCCCTGCATGCTGCCCGAGACGTCGATGACCAACACGACCCCGACGGGGACTCGGGACGAACGGATCGGTGTGATCTCGACGTTCTCCACCGGGGCGCCGTTCTCGGTGACGACCAGCTCGGACGGATCGATGGGCGCCGAGAGATTGCGGAACTCCACCACCATCGTCACCCGTCCGCCCTCCGAATAGCGGGCGGTGTTGACGTTGACGATCTCCACCTCGGGCACCGTCTGGGCCTCGGCGACCCCCGGCAGCAGGCCGACCAGCGCGACGGCCAGGACGAGACGTGTGATCCGTTTCACCGTGAGAGAGAGAACTGGTCGGAGCGCCGTGCGAACGGCTCGGGGTCGAACAGGTCGGGTGGCAGTTTGATCCCGAAGTCCGCCAGCTTCTCCGAGAACGTGGGACGGATGCCGGTGGCCTTGAGACGGCCGAGGAACTTCCCATGCTCGTCCACACCCATCCCGAAGTCGAAGAGGAACAGGTCCTGCAGGGTGATGATGTCCCCCTCCATCCCCTCGACCTCGGTGATGTGGGTGATCCTCCTGGTGCCGTCCCGGAGGCGGCTCACATGCACGATGAGGTCGACCGCCGAGGCGATCTGCTCCCGGATGGCGCGCACCGGCAGGTCGTAGCCTGCCATCAGCACCATCGTCTCGAGACGCGAAAGGGTGTCGCGGGGGCTGTTGGAGTGCAACGTGGTGAGGGAGCCGTCATGGCCGGTGTTCATCGCCTGGAGCATGTCGAGGGCCTCGCCGCCCCGCACCTCGCCGACCACGATCCGGTCGGGGCGCATCCGCAGGGTGTTGCGGACGAGGTCACGGATGCTGATCTGACCCTTCCCCTCGATGTTGGCCGGTCGTGCCTCCAAGCTGAGGACGTGGTCCTGGTGGAGCTGGAGCTCTGCCGCGTCCTCGACCGTCACGATGCGCTCGTCGGGCGGCAGATACCCGGAGAGCACGTTGAGGGTGGTCGTCTTCCCGGAGCCGGTACCGCCCGAGATGATGATGTTGAGCCGCCCGACGACGCAGGCCCGGAGGAAGTCGGCCACGCGCTGGGTGAGGGTGCCGAACCGGACGAGGTCGGCCTCCGTCAGGGGGTCGACCGAGAACTTCCGGATGGTGAGGAAGGGGCCCCCGATCGCCAGGGGCGCGATCACCGCGTTCACCCGGGACCCGTCGGGGAGCCGGGCGTCCACCATCGGCGTCGCCTCGTCCACCCGGCGGCCGACCTGGCCGACGATCTTGTCGATGATGCGTCGCAGATGGACCTGGTCGACGAAGCGGATGTCGGTCTTCTCGATCTTGCCGTTCCGTTCGATGTAGACGTCGTACGGACCGTTCACCATCACCTCGGTGACCTCGGGGTCGTTGAGGAGCGGGTCGATGGGACCGTAGCCGAGGACATCGGAGGCGATCTCGTTGAGGAGCTGCTTCTGGTCGCTGGCGGTGAGGGGCAGCCCCTGCTCCTGGTCCAGCGCCCATTCCAGCATCTCGATGACCCGCAGCCGCAACTCGGCGTCGGACATCTGACGGTCGTAGAGGGTCGGACCCAGCTCTTCGACCACCTTGAAGTGGAGACGCCCCCTCAGCTCGGTGAGGGCTTCGGCCCTGGCACCGCCGAAGTTGGAGGCTTCGGCGGCCTTGGCGGCTGCGACTCGTTCGGACAGCGATGGCATGATCGCTTCCCCTCTCTTACCTTGGGTGGTTCCCACTCACTTTCGGCGGATCCTGGATCGTCCTGAAGTGGTCTCCAGGGGCCGGCCGAGCACGACCTCGGCGACCTGTTCGAAACCCTTCGCCACCTTCGACTTCGGTGCCGACTCGGCCACCGGTCGCCCCTCGTTCACCGACGCCGCCACCGACCCGTCGGAAGGGATCCTCGCCTGGATCTCCGACTTCAACGCACCCTCGATCTCGCGGTCGTCGAGGCGGGCCTTGGCGTTCGACCGGTTGAGCACGAGGGAGACCTTGTTGGTCGGGAACTTGAGGAGGCGAAGGGTCTCCAACGCCAGCTTGGCGTTCTTGACCGACGGAAGGTCCATGTCCACGACCATGAGAATCTGGTCGGAGGTCTCCAGCAGGGAGAGGAGCAGCTCGTCGAGCATCGACGCGGTGTCGATGATCACGTAGTCGAACATTCCCCTGAGCACCTCGACGATCTGGAGGAGGCCGGCGGTGGTGATGTCGTCGGCGAAGGCAGGTTCCAGAGGCGCCGCCAGGACCTTCAGGCCGCTCGGGTGGGGGGTGAGGATGGAGTCGATGAGCTGCTCGTCGAGGCGGTGCAGCTCCGCCGCGGCGTTGACGACCGTGAACTTGGGTTCGAGCTGGAGCACCAGGCAGACGTCGCCGAACTGCAGGTCGGCGTCGACGAGGCACACCTTGGTCCCGGGCTCGCGGGCGAGGAGCACCCCCAGGTTGGTGGCGGTGACGGTCTTCCCGCTCCCCCCCTTGGCGGACATCACCGTGATCACCCGTCCCCGGTCCGGGGATGCATCGGATCGAGCCTCGGCCGCACTCCGCAGCTTCAGCATGTCGCTCGAGAACTGGGTGATCGCCTGCTCGATCTTCTCTTCGGTCAGAGGCGCCTCGATCACGTCGGAGACGCCCGCCCGCATGGCGGCTCGCAGGAGGTTGGCGGTGACGGACTCGGCGACGATCAGGCTGATCAACGTCGGATCCTGCAGACGGAGCTGTTTCACCCCGCCGAGGGCGTCCTCCCGGGCGAAGCTGGGCCCCAGGATGACCATCCTGAGCTGCCCGCTCTCGATGGCCGCCAAGGCGTCGTTGATCGTGCGGGCGGTGGGCAGCCTCCCGTCGAAGAGGCGCTTGGCCTCGTCGATGAACTCGTCGTTCTCGTCGACGACCAGCAGATTGTTCTCGGTCAGCGACACCGCCCCGATCCCTTCATCAGTTGCTGAAGATGTTCTCGACCAGATCACCCTCGAAGAGCGACTCGATCGTGATCCCCTTGGTCGTGATCTCCACGAAGTCCTCTGGGACCAACGTCAGATAGATGGACCCGTTGTCGAGGGCGAACACGAGGCGTTCCGCCTGCTCCGGTGTGACCTCGAGCGTGTAGACCGACACGAGCTGTGGCACCTCCTCGCCCTCCGCGGCACCGGCCGCCGCCGGCACCGTCACCTCGACCGGCTGGTCCTCGAGCGGCCGCGTATCCCGTCCGACGGCCAGGACCGGGACGCCCTGGAGGACGAACCGAGTGTAGGGCACCGTGACGGTCTGTTCTTCTGGCGTGCCTTCGGGGCCGATCGGTTCACCCTCGGTGGGGATCCCGAAATCGGGAGGCGCCTCCGAGGGGATCAGACGGGCCTCGATGTCCACCGAGACGATCACGTTGACGCGGTCGCCGGGCTCGACGAAGCCGTTGACGCCCTGGATGAGGCCCGGATCGATGGTGATCGCCTGCAGACCTTCACCGATCAGCTCCCGCAGAGGCGTCACCTCGACGGTCTCCTCGACCCATTGAGACTGGGTGAGGATCGCGTTCTGGGAGATCGGTCCGGCAGCGACCCGGTTCTGGAGGACGCTCTGGAGCTGCTCCTGGGTGGTGATCGCGTCGGCGGGGAGGTCCTCCTGCTGCTCGAGGCTCTCCTGGTAGAGCTGGCCCGGGGACGAAAGAACGATGTTGCCCGACGTCCCCTCGGCGATCGGCTGCACGGCACGGAACACCGGTACCTGCTGCTGACCGGCGAGGATGTCCTCTTCGACCCCCGTGAGGTACTGGAAGATGGCGAAGGCGGCGACACCCGCCAACAACAGCGCCACCACCAGAACCAAAGCTCTCCTACCCATCAGTGCTCCTTAATGTTCCGAGCCATCGTCTTTGGGTTTCGACCCGCACGCCCCAGGAGAGTCCGGCCGTCCGGTCTCGGCGGGTCCGCCCCGGGGGACGACCCACCCTGGCACGCGTGCCGTGCCAGCATTCTTTCGGAGGGCGCGCGGGGTGACTTGAGAGAAACTCCGGTCAGATTCGCACAGGGTCCCCCAGCGGTCAAGCAACCTCAGCGCCGCCCGATCCCGCGTTCCTTGAGCTCCTGGAGGATCGCTTCGAGGGAGGCGTCGACCGCCACGGGCGGACGCTCCTCCTCGGTCTCGGCCGGGCCGAACTCCCGCTCGAACTCACGTCGGGGCGGACGCCGGGAGGGACGGGCCTCCTTCCGTTCGCTCCACTCGGGCAGCGCCTGCTTGATGGAGAGGCTCACCCGGCGACGTTCGTCGTCCAGTTCGGTGATCTTGGCGCGAACCTTCTGGCCGATGGTCAGCTCCAGCTCCGGAGACTCCACCCGGTGGATGGCGATCTCGGAGACGTGCACGAGACCCTCCACTCCTTCGCCCACCGAGACGAAGGCCCCGAAGGGGACGGTCTTGATCACGGTCCCCTCGACCACGTCCCCGACCTGATGGTCACGGGCGAACACCACCCAGGGATCCTCCAGCGTCTGGCGGATCGAGAGGGAGATCCGCTCGCGTTCCCGGTCGACCTCGAGGACCTTGACCTGCACCTTGTCGCCGACCTTGACGACCTCGGAGGGATGGTTGACGTGCTGCCAGGAGAGCTCGGAGACGTGGACGAGGCCGTCCATCCCGCCGAGGTCGACGAACGCGCCGAAGGCGACCACCGACGAGACGACCCCTTCTCGGATCTCCCCCTCCTGGAGCTCGTCGAGGAAGGCCTGGCGCTGCTCCGCCTGCTCCTCCTCGAGGAACGCCCTCCGGGAGAGCACGACGTTGTTGCGGTTCCGGTCCAACTCGATGACCTTGGCCTCGATCTCCTGGCCGATGAACGGCTCCAGATCCCGGACCCGACGCAGGTCGACGAGGGACGCGGGGAGGAAGCCCCGGAGGCCGATGTCGACGATCAGACCCCCCTTCACGACCTCGATGACGGTCCCCTTCACCGTCTTGCCCTCGTCGGTGAGCCGCTGGATACGACCCCATGCCCGCTCGTACTGGGCGCGCTTCTTCGACAGGATGAGGCGACCCTCCTCGTCCTCCTTGTTGAGGACCAGGGCCTCGACCCGGTCGCCGACCGAGACGACGGTGCGCGGGTCGACGTTCTTGCGGATCGAGAGCTCGTCGGCGGGGATGAGCCCCTCGGATTTGTAGCCGATGTCGAGCATCGCACCCTCGGCGTCCACGTTGACGACGGTCCCCTCGACGATGTCGCCCTCCTTGAACTCGAGGACGGTGTGGGCGATCGCCGCCTCGAAGTCCTCGGCGATCTCGTCGGGGAGGTCGGCGATGCTGGGCGCGACGATGGCGCTGGGACCGTCACGGTAGACCTTCTCGGAGACGGGCACCGGGGCCTCCTCCGACGGTGCTTCGGCGGCGGCGTCAGGCTCGGGGTCGGCGACCTCGGCGGCCGTGACGGCGGCGGGTTCAGGGGTGTCGGTCTCGGCGACCGGCGTGGCGACCTCGGCCGGGGCGTCACCCAGGGCGTCGGTCTGGGTCGCGTCCGTGGCCTCGACGGCTTCGTCGGTCACGGGCGCGGCGTCGTGTTCGGTGGACATGAGTGGTTTGGATACCTCCGGGATGCAGGCTCTTCGCGCGTGCTTCCATGGGAAGGGCGCGAAGGCCCTCCTACGCTACCACATCTCGACCCGCCGGGGGAGGGTCTCAGACCTTGCACTCCGCCAGATTGGCGCCGGTCGCCACCTCGACCCGCAGCGGCACCGCCAACTCCGCCACCCCCTCCATCGTCTCCCTGGTGACCGCCGTCACCGCCGCCACCTCGTCCGGCGGAGCCTCCAACACCAGCTCATCGTGGATCTGGAGGAGCTGACGTGCCTCGAAGTCGGCTCGCAGCCTCCGGTCGAGCTCGATCATCGCCAGCTTGATGATGTCGGCCGCCGTCCCCTGCACCGGCGCGTTGAGGGCCATCCGCTCACCCATCTGCCGGAGGCGATGGTTGTCGCTCTTGAGTTCGGGCAGGTATCGGCGCCGACCGAACAGCGTGGCCGTGTAGCCGAGCCGCCGAGCGTCCGCCACGACCTGGTCCATGAACTCCCTCACCTTGGGGAACTGGTCGAAATAGGCGTCGATGTGCGCCTGGGCCTCATCGCGGTCGATCCCCAGCCGCTGGGCGACGCCGTAGGCCTCCATCCCGTAGAGCAGGCCGAAGTTGATGACCTTCGCCCGACGACGCATCTCCCTGCTGACCTGGTCTTCGGGGACCCCGAAGATGCGGGACGCCGTCGCGGTGTGGACGTCGGCGTCCTCCCGGGAGAACACGGCGACCAGGCCCGGGTCCCGGGACAGGTGGGCGAGGACCCGCAG
>JALSJV010000104.1 GCA_026989215.1 Acidimicrobiia bacterium
GCCAAGTTCGATCTGAGGGCCCACGCCTCGCTCCGAGACGACGGGCTCGGCCTCGCCTTCGAGTACCGGACCGACCTGTTCGAACGAGGGACGATCGAGGACATGGCCCGACATTTCGCCGATCTCCTCGCCTCGGCGGTGACCCGACCCGACACGCCCGTCGAGCTGCTCGGTACCGAACCCAGCCCGACGACCGACCCTCGGCGTCTCCAGGCCCCGCCGGGGACCGTGCACGAGACCTTCGCGACGGTGGTCCGCTCCCGTCCGGACGGGGTGGCAGTCGACGGAGACGATGGCCCGACGACCTACAGGGAGTTGGACGCCGCCGCCGACCGGGTGGCGACCGCCCTGGCCGAGGTCGGCGTTCGCCCGGGAGACACGGTGGGTGTGCGGATGCCCCGGTCGGCGGAGATCGTGGCGACGCTCCTCGGCATCCTCCGCCTCGGCGCCGTGTACGTCCCCATCGACGAGTCCTACCCGGAGCAGCGAGTGGAGACGATCATCGCCGACGCCCGGCTGGCGGCGATCGTCCGCCCCGGACCGACGGTCGAGCCTCTCGACCCTCCCGACCGCCCCCTCCTCGACCCGGCCGAGTCCCCCGCCTACGTCATGTACACGTCCGGATCGACCGGGCGCCCCAAGGGGGTGGTCGTCCCCCATCGGGCCATCCTCCGCCTCGTGATCGAACCCGACTACGTCTCGATCGACACCGACGACGTGGTCGCCTTCGCCTCCAACACCGGCTTCGACGCCGCCACCTTCGAGATCTGGGGGAGCCTGCTCAACGGTGCCCGCCTCGTCGTCCTCGACCCCGACACGGTGCTCGACCCCGAGGCGCTCGCCGACGCCCTCGCCCGCCACGGAGTGACGGTGATGTTCGTCACCACCGCACTCTTCAACACGGTCGTCGCCCGTCGACCGGACACCTTCGCCGGGCTCCGCACCCTCCTCTTCGGAGGAGAGGCCGTGGATCCCGAGGCCGTGCGACGGTGCCTTCGGGAGGGCCCACCGGCACGGTTGGTGCACGTCTACGGGCCCACCGAGACCACCACCTTCGCCACCTGGCATCTCGTCACCGACGTCCCCGGCGACGCCCGAACCGTCCCCATCGGCCGAGCGATCTCACGGACGACGGCACGGGTGGTCGACCGCCACCTCCGAGAGGTCCCCCGCGGGGTTCCCGGGGAGCTGCTCATCGGCGGTCCGGGGGTGGCGCTCGGCTACCTGGGCGACGATCAACTCACCCGCGACCGGTTCGTCGGCTCCGACCTCGGGGTCGAGTACCGGACCGGTGATCTCGTGCGCGTTCGACACGACGGCGCGATCGAGTTCCTGGGACGCCTCGACCGCCAGGTGAAATTGAGGGGGTTCCGGGTGGAACCGGGAGAGATCGAGAGTCATCTCACCTCGCATCCGGCAGTCGACGCCGCGGTGGTGGTGCCCCGCCGAGACGAGACCGGGCTCCGGCTCGTCGCCTACGTCGCGGGCGAGGTCACCGCCGACGACGCGATCGAGCACCTGCGGGGCCGGGTCCCCGCCTTCATGATCCCGTCGACGGTGGTGACCCTCCCCGAGCTGCCCCTGAACCCCAACGGGAAGGTCGACGTGGCGGCCCTCCCCGAGCCGACGAGCCCGGTCGGCGCACAGGATCCGCCGAGCGACGAGGCCGAGGAGACGATGGCCGGACTCTGGGCCGAGATCCTCGGCGTCGAACGGGTCGGCGCCTCCGACGACTTCTTCGCCCTGGGCGGACATTCCCTCCTGGCCGTCAAGCTGTTCGCAGCCATCGAGGAGACCTTCGGCGTCAAGGCGCCACTCTCCACCCTGTTCGAAGCCCCCACCCTCTCCGCTCTGACCCGGCGAATCGTCGGGGAGGCCCACGACCGACCGACCCCCTCGGTCGTCACCATCAAACCCGGCGGGGACCTTCCCCCGGTCTTCTGCTTCCCACCGGCCGGAGGCAACGTGATGGTGTACGAGCCGATGGCCCGCGCCTTCGACGGGGAGCGCCCCGTCCTCGGCATCCAGGCGAAGGGCACCGACGGGGTGACCGAGCCGCTGCGGACCGTCGAGGAGATGGCCGCCTACTGCGAAGAGGTGATCCTGGCGACACGGCCCGAGGGCCCCTACATCTTCGTCGGCTACTCCCTCGGGGGGCTCGTCGCGTACGAGACCGCCCGCCGGATGCGCGCAGGAGACCGTGACGTCGAGTTGGTCGTCCTCATCGACGCTCGCGTCCTCTCCCAGCACCCCTCGGGGCTGGCACGGGACCTCGGCGTCCTCCGTCGCCGGGGTCTGCGCGGCCTGGGGATCGTGGGCCGTCGGATGGCGACGAGACTCCGTCGCCTGGCGGGCCATCTCCGCCACGACCCCAAGATCCTCTGGTACCGGGCCACCGGCCGGCCTCTCTCCCCGCTGCTCGCCGGACGCCGCCTCACCGCCGCCGGGAGCGAAGCGGCGACTCGGTATGTCCCCGATCCCTACGACGGCCGGGTCCTCTACCTCGTCGCCGGAGGTCTCCCCGCCCGTTGGCGCCGGGACGCGGTCTCCTCCTGGAGCAAGCTGGTGGAGGGCCCCTTCGAGGCAGTCGAGATCCCGGGCACCCATCGGGGTCCGGGTTCGGTGATGCACGAACCCAACGCCCGAATCCTGGCCCGTCACGTCCGCCGAGTGCTCGCCGAGCGGGGACGATGACGGCGCTGGAGTGCCCCACGGTCACCGTCGACCTCTGGTTCGGCGAGCCGAGACCCGTCCCTCCGGAGGTCCTCTCTCCCGACGAACGGGCCCGCGCCGAACGGTTCCGCTCTCCGACGGCCCGTGACGAGTTCGTCGCGGCCCGAACGTGGGTGCGATGTGTCCTGGCCGGCTACACCGGGACACCCCCCTCCACCCTCGAGTTCTCCTACGGTCCGCGAGGAAAACCGTATCTCGTCGGCCATGACCTCGAGTTCTCCGTCGCCCACTCCGACGGCGCCGTCCTCATCGCCGTCGGTCCCCCTTCCCCCCTCGGGGTCGACCTCGAACGGCTCCGCCCCGGGGGTTGGGAACCGGCCATGGCACGACTCGTCTGCACCCCCGGCGAGATCTCGAGGATCGCGGCTGCCTCCGACCCGGACCGGGCCTTCCTCGAGATCTGGACCCGGAAAGAGGCCTTCGTCAAGGCATCGGGTGAAGGCCTGGCGGACCGCCTGCGCCGGGTGGACCTGCGGAACGAGCCGGCGATGGTGGACGGGATGGAGATCCGCACCCTGGGTCCGAGAACCAATGTCGTCGGCGCGGTCGCGTGCCGTCCCGGGACGGCATTCGTGTGGAGGGCTCGATGAGGAAGATCGCCCTCCGTCGTCTCGCCCGGTATCTCCGCCCGTCCCGGGGTCGGCTCGCCCTCGGCATCGTCCTCTCGCTGCTGCAGACCGCAGCCCTCCTCCCCGTCCCGCTGCTCGTCAGGTCGGCGATCGACGAGGCGATCCCCGCCCGGGACGTCACCCAGCTCGTGACGATCGGCGTGACCATCCTGGTCCTGGCGGCCGCCGGCGCCGCCATCTCCCTCCTCGCCGGATACCTCACCGTCTCGGTGGTGCGGGCGGCGGTGCGGCGTTTCCGAGAGGACGCGGTGGCGAAGCTGTTCACGGTGAGCCGCCGGTACCTCACGTCGGTCGAGCCGTCCGTCCTCCACGACCAGGTCGTCCAGGAGACGGCCCGGGTCGGCGCCGGCGCGTCGGCGGTGCTGCAGAACTTCCTCCCCGGAACGGTGCTGGTGGTGGGAATCGGGTCGGTGCTGGTGGCCATGAACCCGCTGCTCGCCCTCGTGACCCTCGCGTTCGGGCCGGTCATCTTCGTCGCCGGGAGGTTCCTCGGCAGGACGGTCCAGACGAGGGTCCGGCGCCAACATCACGCCTTCGAGCGCTTCAGCCACGGGGTCCTGCGGATGCTCCGCGCCATGGACCTCATCCGCATCCACGGC
>JALSJV010000105.1 GCA_026989215.1 Acidimicrobiia bacterium
CCCCGTACTCTCAGGCCGGACATGGGAGTTCGGCGTCGGCTTGGCGCGACGGCGGCACGGTCGTCGACTCCCGGTGAAATCGAACCCGAGGGGGCAGAATGAGAAGGATCGGAGTCCTGGCGGTGGCTCTCGCCGTCGTCGTCGCCATCACCGGCCTTGCGAGCGCGGCTCCCGAGACCGACCGACGTGAGTTGACCGGTGCGGAGATCTTTCGAGGGGTTTTCTTCCTCGACGGCCCCGCCGTGGAGCAGGTTCCGTCCCTCTCCAGACTGGCGGCCGGCTTCGCGGGGAACGGGCGCGATCGGGTGTTGCAGGCCGAGATCATGGAGCGGATCGAGCGGAACCGACCCGGATTCATCGACTGGTTCTCCCGCGAGGTCTCCTCCGGTGACCATCTCCGGGTTCGGGGGGCGCTCGACGCAGGAGCGCGTGCCATCGAAGAGGCCGTGTACGAAGGGCCTTCGGCCGGCACCCTCCGGTTCGGGAGCCCAGAGCCCGACGCGTGCTCGGTGGGCATCTTCATCTGCGTGTGGACGGCGGGAGGTGCCTACAACTGGTTGCTCGCCGTCAACGTCGCTGCCGCAGTTCTCGCCTGGGTCTGGTGGGCGGCGCCGGATGGAGGGGAGAGCCCCCGAGGCCGACTCGCCTACGACCAGCTCGTGGCGGATCTGGTGGCGTTGAACCGCTAGCGGCTGCACACCCGCCTCAGATCCTCTGTCGAGCTTCGCCATGATGGAGACCAGGAGCGGGATCGGCCCGGAACGGTCACGGCAGCAGCCGGTGATCCCCCCGGGACGCCGCCTCGCCTACGGCGTCATCGTCGCCGTCGCCGGTCTCTTCTCCCACACGATTCTGGTCGCCTCGGTCCCCTACTCGGCCTGGGTCGGCGCCAACTCGTATATCCCCCGTGACGACATCCGCGTGCTCATCCCCCAGGGTTGGGGGTTCTTCACCCGGGATCCCCGCGAGCCCCGAATCATCCCCTTCGGTTTGCGCTCAGAGGGTGAATGGACCGAGCTGGGTCTCGGCCCCCACGGCAGGGCAAGGTGGCTCTTCGGCCTCGACCGACGGTCGAGGGCTCAAGGGCTCGAGATCGGGACGCTGTTCGGAGCGGTAGGGGACGACGCGTGGTTCGACTGCGGCGGTCCCACACCCATGGAGCCCCACGCATGCCTCGATGCGGCGAGTCCCCTCCCGGTCGAGAACCCCTCACCGATCCCGAGCCTGTGCGGGGAGGTCGGCCTCGTCCGACGAGAACCCGTGCCGTGGGCGTGGCGAAGAGCCGCGGACCGGATCGAGATGCCCGCCCAGGTTCTGCGGCTGAGCGTCCGATGCAGTCGCTGAAGGAGCGGCTCGACGGCCGGATCCTGGCCCTCGAGACACTGAACCCCTGGACGAACCTGTACGGCCTCGCCCGTTCCCTCCTCGCTCTGGGCACCCTGCTAACCCTGACCGTGACGTCCACCGACACCCTGTTCCATCCGGTCCGGATCCTCGACAGCCCCCGCTGTGACGGACCGGCCGAGTTCATCAGCCTCTTCTGCATCCTCCCGCTCGGGTTCGCCCGGGCGGTCGCCGTGGCCGTTCTCGTACTCGTGGTCGTCGGCTGGAGACCCCGCTGGACGGCGATCCCCCACTGGCTGATCTCCTTCGGCGTCCAGGCGTCGATCAGCCTGCCCGAAGGCGGCGACCAGGCGGCCTCCAACCTTGCGCTCCTACTACTTCCCGTCGCATTGACGGACCGGCGACGGACACACTGGTCCCCACCCGAAGGGGATCTGCGACCCGTCGCCTCCTTCGCCGCCAACGTCGGCCTGTTCCTCGTTCGCGTCCAGGTGATGGTCATCTACCTTCAGGCGTTCATCGCCAAACTCTTCGTCCCCGAATGGGTGGACGGGACCGCCGTCTGGTATTGGCTGACCGACCCGAACTTCGGGCCGCCAGGAATCCGTCGCACGGTCGCCCTGACGGTCGCCTCGACGCCCCTCGGGATCACGCTTCTCACCTGGGGGACGTTGGTCGTGGAGGCGCTCCTCGCCTTCGGCTTCCTCGCCACCGCCAAGACACGGTACGGGCTGCTCGTGGTGGGTATCCTCTTCCACGGACTCATCGCGGCCGCCATGGGCCTCGTCTCGTTCACCGTCGTGATGTGGGGTGCACTCCTCCTCTACCTGTGGCCCCGCACCGACCGACCCTCGATCCCCCTCCGGTGTTTGGTCAGACGGAAGGAGCATCAAACGTGATCGATAACATCGTCGGTGCCCTCGCGCTGATCGTTCTGGGCACCCTGATCGCCTGGTCAAGCCGCAGGGCCGTCCGACCCGACGTCGACCCCCAACGGTGCCCCGGGATCCGCACCCCCACCACCATGGCGAGCCGTGAAGCATGGCTCACGGGCCACCGCGCCATCGCCCCCGCCATGTTCTGGCTGGGGGCGACCCTCACAACCACAGGGAACGTCGTGCTCGTCTGGGTCTTGACCGCCGAACCCACGAAGAGTCAGGTCGAGAGGGTGGTCATCATCAGCGGCGTGATCATGACCGTCGTCCTCGCCGTGCTGGCCGTCATCGCCCATCGGGCCATCCGAGCGGCAGAGGAGAAGGAGACCCAGACCGACTGAACGCCGGCCGACGTTGGCGCCACGTTGGTGTCGCCCGTCACCGTGGACGCATCCCGTGACGAAGGAGGACGCGGATGCGTCGAATCTCGATCCTGGCGACCGTCCTGGCCCTGGCGTTGGCCGCCTGCGGCGGCGTCGCCGAGACCGTCGCCGACAAGGCCGCCGAGCAGGTCGCCGAGCAGGCGGCCGAAGCCGCGACCGGCGACCTCGACGTCGAAACCGACGACGAGCAGGTGAGCATCTCCGGGACGGACGCCGAGACCGGCCAAGAGGTGAAGGCCAACCTCGGCGGCACCGACGTCCCGGACGGATTCCCGATGCCGATCGTCTCCGGCGCAGAGGTGGTCGACGTGACCTCGGTCGCCATCGGCGAGAACACCAACTATGAGATCGTGCTCCGCATCGACCCCGGCGAGCTCAACGACATCCTCGACTTCTACGAAGGGTGGATGCAGGACCAGGGCATGGAGATCATCCGGACCGAAGACGGAGTTCTGGGGTCCGGTGAGGGCGAGAACGGAGCCCTCGCCTCGGTCACCTTCGACGGCGACGACGAGATCGCGTTGGGCTGGCTGCCGTGAACCGCCCGCCGACATGACGACTCCCCTCCCATGGCGACCGACCCCCACCCGACGGGATCGACCTCAGGCGACCCCGAGGACGTCGAGACACCGCTCGACCATCCCGTCGAGGTCGGAGAGTCGGGCCCGTTCGGCCAGGGCCTCCCGGCGGACGAGGGGGACGACGTCGGCGACCAGGCGGGTGATCTCACCGACGGCGTCCCGGTTGGCGGCGGGGATGGGGATCCCCAGCTCGGCGCGAAGGGCGGCGGCATAGGCGCACATCTCGGCGGCTTCGGTCCACTGCTCATCGTGAACGGCGATCCCCGCCGCAGTGAGGAACGACCGAGCCAGGCCGACGACGTTGCCGAGACGCCCGAACTCCCCGACCGCCTCCCGGAGGAGGGTGCGGGCAGCGGCGACTGACCCGGCTCCCAGCTCGAACTCGGCGGTGTATTGGAGGGCGTCCGCCACCGCCAGCGCGTGGCCCAGAGGGCGGACGATCCGCAGCGCCGCCTGCGCCCGCTCCCGAGCCAGCTCGGTGCGGCCTGCGAGCTCGGCGGCGAAGGCGAGACGCAGCAGCGCGTGCGCCTCCTCCCGCCGGTCCCCCAGTCGCCGGAAGCGCTCCCGCGCCGACTCGAAGGACTCGGTCGCCGAATCCAGCTTCCCGAGGTTCACCTCGACGATCCCCTGGTTCAGAACGGCGGCGGCGACCCCGGCGTCGTGGGCGGCGGCGGCGAAGAGGGACTCGGCCTCCCGATACCGGCGATACGCCTC
>JALSJV010000106.1 GCA_026989215.1 Acidimicrobiia bacterium
TAACCTTCTCGCGGAAACCATCGTCATCGAGCCGGATACGGAGTTCGACTTCGGGGACTTCCATGATTACCGACAACTCCCGCCCGAACCTGCCTAGGTCCTCCGCCTTCTCGTTGGCGGTCTTGGCCCTCCATCCGCTCACCAGCTTCATCAGGCCGTTGAGACGCGGTAGATCCTTCCGCCTCCTTTCGTATGCGTCGTACGAATACAGCCCGGGTTCGACGAGCTCGATCAGCGAATACAGCTCAAAGGGGTGAAGCTGCATCGGAGTGGCGGTTAGCAGCAGCAGCCCGGTCGTGGTTTCCTTCAACTCATCCGCGAGGTCGTATGCCCTCGTCGCGGATACGCGGCAGCCCTGCTTCGAACGACGCACCTTGTGAGCCTCGTCGAAGATCACCAGATCCCAGGGAACCGCAGTGATCTTCTCAACGTGTCTCTGGCTGGCGGCGAGGGTGAGCGAACAGATGACCTTGTCCCGCTTCGCCCAGGGGTTAGCGCCTGCCCTACCGAGGCGCTTCGTGGCCGCCCCATCGATGATCTCGAAGTCCTCGTTGAATTTCGACCGGAGTTCGTGCTGCCACTGGTACTGAAGTGAGGCAGGCACGACGATGAGGACCCTCTCCACCAGGCCTCGTGCCGCCAGCTCCTTGAGGATCAAACCAGCCTCGATCGTCTTCCCGAGACCGACCTCGTCGGCGAGAATCATCCTCGGCCTCAACTTGGAGACGACCCGATGAGCTACGTACACCTGGTGGAGCGTTGGCTCGATCCGGGCGGACGACAACCCGGCCAGCGGATCGTGTCGCCGTGCGTGGTAGAGGTAACGGGCCTGGAGCCTCAACCCGTAAAGGCGACCGTCCCCCAATTGACCTTCCTGGAGCAGCCGGTCTGGCCCGTCGGGAACGGCCTCGAGTTCGGCTCCGTCTACCCACCTCGGCCGGACAGGGAAGCCGACCCGGACACGGCCCCCAGAGACCTCAAGGACATATCCGACCTCCCCGGTCGGCACCCAGCGCACCCGGTCGCCGATCTCCCATGTCCCACCACGGCCACCATCCATGCGACCAGGGTACTGGCGACCTGTGACACTGTGACGGCCTGGATAGGTGCTTCTCCACGGCGCGGTATGCGACCCGCTCGGCAATGAAAAGAGCACACCGACGCGGCGGTACCTGAGTCAGAACATGCTCTGCTGAACGCCGGGCTCGTCTCCCCCTTCATCAGGCGATCGCAGCTCGGCGAGGAACGCATCCGGGGAGCCCATCGCCGATCCCAGGGTGTTTCGTCTCCGGAGACTCACGTACAGCGCGCAGGAACGGGCCTGGCAGTTGATCGACTTCGCGGGGTTGAACTCGATGTCGGTGAAACCTTCATATTCGAGGAGCCTTTCGGCTTCTCCGTCCAGACGCCGAAGCGCCTGGAGGTAGAGCCAGTCATAGAACGCGGTCTTCGGCTCCAACGGCCAGGTCATCCCATCCCACTCGAACCTGACGAGGCGGCCCGACTCCTTCAAGCGAGGGTCCCGCTTGGCGTCACGCGGCGACACCGTGTACAGGTCCTCGAAGGGCCCACCCTGCTCGAACACCTTGCTGCCCTGGAAGGCCGCCTCGAGACTCACGACCTCTCCGCCGGAGAGCTCCACCCCCAGGTTGAAGGCGCTGAGCCGCACTCCGAGGCGCTCCGTCGACTTGGTGGACACCTCCAACACCGGTTCGATCCCGGCCGCGGCGGCGGCCTCGTGGAGCGAAGCGATGCTCTTCTGCTTCTGGGAGCGCGAGAACCCGGGACTCCACTCGAATTCGACCTCGACCACTCGGACGAGCTGGGGGTCGCCGGGCGACGTCGGCACGAAGACGGGTCGGCGGGCCACCAGGTGAGTCTACGGGAACGTGATCCATCGGGGACTGATGAACCCCGGGACCAGCACTTCGGCTTGGGGATCGTCGCTCTTCAAGGCGGTGGACCAGTTCGAGTCGATCGTCGCGTCGGCGGCGGCGGCGTTCTTGTCGGAGAAGAGGGCCCCGAACCTCATCACCGTTCGGTCCACCTTCAGCCAGACGAACTCTTCGATGCGTCCCTCGTGGACCGCTCGCCACGCCATCGGGTGCTCAGGTCGGAGAGCCAGACGCACATAGTCGGCAAGCCCCTTCCGTTCGTCGAGGTCCCGTGACAGCGGCGACGACGCGGGGAAGTGAGCGATGCCACGGTCGGCGAGCCTTCTCCAGCTCAGGAGCCCGTGTTTGCGTATCGAAGGGATATTGCGCGGATCGGTGAAGTGGTACAACGCCACGGCTCGCCCTCATCGAACGACATGACACACTACCAACCCGGGCCTCCCTTCAACAGGCGATTTCTTCAGTCCTCCCGGTAGAACCGCACGACTCTGAGGATCAAACCGTCCCGGCGGCGTTTCGACACCGAGGCGCGGCCGAGCGTCCAGGTGTCGACCTCGAACGCCTCACCCCGGGTGTGGACGATCTCCGTCGTCTTGACCCCCCGTTCGAGGATCTCGCGGATCTCCGCCATGGTGAAGTGGAGCCGCTGGGCTCGCCGCGCCACGTCCTGGGTGACGAACCGCCCCGCATGCCTGGCAGGGTTCAACCCAGCGCAGACCGTACCGAGAAGCACCTTCCCGCAGGTCCGGCACCTGGGGCGATCGTCCCGCACGGGAACACCGTCGTCCCGAGGCCGGTCTGTCGAAGTCGGGGCGGAGCCGGCCAACCGCCGACGTGCGAGCTCCCCGCCGACCAGTCCGGTGAACAGGGCGAGGACGAGCTGCGCCCGTTCGAAACTGCGGACGTTCCCCCGATCGTCCCGGCTGGGGGCGATCGGGCGAAGCACCATGGGATCCGACGGGCATCCGGCCTCCACCCAGCGGCTCCACGCCTTCTCGATGGCGGATCTGCCGAATCTTCGGGGCCGTTCGGTCACGCCTGCTGCCACGAAATACTCGCCGTCGACCCTCCAGGCCACACCCCGCCGGGTTCGCACCCCCTGCGGATGGGCTGGGACCAGGTCCGACAGCTTCACCGCTCGGGGGTCGTCCACCGGTCCGGCGTCGACCAGCTCCGTGGGTCTCGACGGCTCCACCCGTCTGCCCGGCCGGAGACCGCTCGGCTCCACCTCTCGCAGAGGTCGCTTCCCGGTCTGCGAACCGGGCCGCCGTCTCCTCGCCGATGCCTTCCTCGGCCCCAGCGATCCTCCCCGATACACCATCGGGACGACGGTGGCGCAACGGGACGATGCGCAGGTGGCGACGATCGGCTCGTCTCCCTGCTGGAGGGTCACTTCGACGTGCTGGCGTCCGCCGCACACCTCACAACGCGGCGAAGCCGCGAAGTGCTCCGCCAGGCTGCGGAGCCGGACGAGACCACCGACCAGGTCGGCGACGCTGGTGCTTCGCACCTCGACCGCCTCGGCCCGGTCGGGGGCGATCACCACGCCATGGTCGGTGATCACCATCTCCGGCGGCTTCCGCCAGGGCACCCAGGTGACCCCCTGCGGGAGTCCGTCCGGTCTCCCCCTCCGGTCGTCGGTGGCGACGAGCACCCGAACCCCCGACTCGAACCAGGTTTGCAGCACGTCCGACCATGCCGACACCAGCTCACCGTCGCCGGCGAGGAAGGCGACGGACTCCGCAGGGATCGGGGAACGGGCGGCGGCGAGCATCGACCGGTGGGGGATCCACCGTTTCGTGCCGTCGGCCATCGGAGCCCAGTCCCGCACCGACCCTCGGGCCCGGATCCGCTCGACGACGATGCCGTAGGCGGAGAAACGAAAGTCCCGCCACCAGATCGGCTCGGCGATGACCGTCAACTGGTCCCTCGCCCGGGTGACCGCCACGTTCGCCTCCCGCCCCAGCTCGTCACCGGGACCCTGGGTGAG
>JALSJV010000107.1 GCA_026989215.1 Acidimicrobiia bacterium
CGGCACCAGACCGTCCAAGGCGGCCGCCCCGATCCCCGCCAGACCGAAGGAGATCAGCAACGCAGCCCGGGCGGCGGCGAACAGGGCGGCGAAGGTCCGGCCCCGGATCTCGTCGGTCACCACCGAATGGAGATGGGTGAAGCCGGTGACGTAGGCGACGCCGGTGCCCAACCCGGCGAGGAACGTCCAGGCTGCGGCACCGGCCAGACCCCCGGCGAGGGCGGTGGCCACGATCGCCGCCCCGGTGATGCTCAACCCCCCGCCGAACCACAGCTCGCGTCGGACCACGAACCGCCCGAACACCGTCACCGCCCCCATCCCCAACCCGACGCCGATCCCGAGGGCGGTGACGAGGACGCCGTAGCCGCTGTCGGAGGCGCCGAGCACCTGCTCGGAGAAGGGCTGGCCCAGCACGAACAGCGCCCCGCCCCCGAACAGCCCTGCCGCCATCCCGACGACCATGCGGCGCACCGCACCGGCTCTCGTGACGAGCCGCATCCCCTCCACCAGGTCCCGGGCCGGGGCGCGGAGGTCCAGCCGTCCCCGGGCCCGCCGCTCGGCGTCGACCTCCACCCTGCGGATGGGGATGGTCAACGTGATCAGGCCGGACACGACGAAGGTGAGGGCGTCGAACACGAAGGCGGTCGCCACCGCCGGCCCGAAGGTCCCGAAGCCCGGGAACAGGGTGGTCGCCATCTGGGCGATCGCGGCGAACAGCGCCGAACCGACCGGGGCGGTGCCGTAGGCGGAGACCAGGTTCAGCCCGTTCGCCGCCATGAGCTGGGCGCGGGGCACGAGGGTGGGGACCACCGCCTCCCGTGCCGGCTGGCGGAGCAGGCTCAGGACCTCGATGACGAAGGTGAGGGCGAAGAGCTGACGGAAGTTCGTCACCAGGATGAGAGCCGCCACCAGCACCGCCCGACCGAAATCGGCGACGATCATCGTCTTCTTCCGGTCCCAACGGTCGGCGAGCACACCCCCCACCACCCCGATCAGGAGCCCCGGGAGGATCCGGGCGACCAGGGGGACCAGGATGGCGACGGACGCCGCCCGACCGCCCCCGGAGATCTTCGCCGCCAACGAGAAGGTGGCGAACAGGGTCACCCAGTCTCCGAGACTGGAGATGCTGTTCGCCCACCACAGACGGGCGAAAGGTCCACGCCGGATGAGGTCGCGACCAGCGATCTTGTCGGGGGGATTCACCCGCGCCAGGTTACCGACCGCCTTGCGCTGTCTCCGGTCGGCCCGTAACTTGAACCGCCGTGGCCAGGGCACTCGTCATCGTGGAATCGCCGACCAAGGCGCGCACCATCGGTCGGTACCTCGACTCGGACGTCGTCGTCGAGTCGTCGATGGGCCATGTCCGCGACCTCCCCCGCAACGCCAAGGAGATCCCCACCAAATACCGGGGGGAGGAATGGGCCCGCCTCGGAGTCGACACCGAGCACGGGTTCGAGCCCCTCTACATCGTCCCCAAGGAACGCCGCGACGTCGTCAAGAAGCTGAAGAAGGCCCTCGCCGACGCCGAAGTCCTCTACCTCGCCACCGACGAGGACCGTGAAGGCGAGTCGATCGCCTGGCACCTCACCCAGGTCCTCCAACCGAAGGTGCCGGTCCGTCGGATGGTGTTCCACGAGATCACCCCCGCCGCCATCCGGGAGGCCTTCGAGCATCCCCGCGACCTCGACGAACGCCTCGTCGAAGCCCAGGAGGCCCGGCGCATCCTCGACCGTCTCTACGGCTACGAGGTGTCGCCGCTGCTGTGGCGGAAGGTCCAGCAGGGGTTGTCGGCCGGACGTGTGCAGAGCGTGGCGGTGCGGATCGTCGTCGAGCGGGAACGGGAACGCATGCGGTTCCGCTCCGCCTCCTACTGGAACGTCGAAGGTACGTTCGTCGCCGAGCCGGAGACGTCGACCCCCTTCGACGCCACCCTCGTCGCCGTCGACCACCGACGGGTGGCGACCGGGAAGGACTTCGACTCCCGAGGCTCCCTCACCACCGACGCCGTCGTCCTCGACGAATCCGACGCCCGCACCCTCGCCGACGCCCTCGCCGACGCGGCGTTCGCCGTCCGATCCGTCGAACGCAAACCCTACCGCCGCTCCCCCTACCCGCCCTTCCGCACCTCCACCCTCCAGCAGGAGGCGGGCCGGAAACTGCGCTTCTCCTCCTCCCGGACGATGTCGGCGGCCCAACGCCTCTACGAGAACGGCTACATCACCTACATGCGGACCGACTCCACCACCCTGTCGGAGACCGCCGTCGCCGCCGCCCGGTCGGAGATCAGCCGTCTCTACGGCGACGGCTACCTGCCGTCGAAGCCCCGCATCTACGCCTCCAAGGTGAAGAACGCCCAGGAGGCCCATGAGGCGATCCGCCCGGCCGGGGAGACGTGGAAGACCCCCCAACAGGTCGCCTCGGAGGTCGGCCCCGACGAGGCGCAGCTCTACGAGCTGATCTGGAAGCGGACCATCGCCTCCCAGATGACCGACGCCGTCGGTGAGACGGTGACGGTGCGGCTCGGAGCCGAGACCGAGGACGGCCGAGACGCCGAGTTCGCCACCTCCGGGCGGATCCTCACCCACCCGGGGTTCCTCCGCGCCTACGTCGAAGGGTCAGACGACCCCGAAGCCGAGCTCGACGACAGCGAACGTCGGCTCCCGCCCCTCGCCGAAGGGATGACGGTTCGCGCCGAAGAGCTCCGGCCCGTCGGCCATCAGACGAAACCCCCCGCCCGCTACACCGAGGCGTCCCTCGTCCGACGCCTCGAAGAGCTCGGAGTCGGCCGACCCTCCACCTACGCCTCGATCATGTCCACCATCCAGGACCGGGGCTACGTGTGGAAGAAGGGCTCGGCGCTCGTCCCCACCTTCACCGCCTTCGCGGTCGTCACGCTCCTCGAGAAGCACTTCCCCCACCTGGTGGACTACGCCTTCACCGCCCGCATGGAAGACGACCTCGACCGGATCGCCGCCGGCGAAGAGGAGTCGGTGCCGTGGCTCACCCGCTTCTACTTCGGCGCCGAAGGCCTCCACGAGACCGTCGCCCGCAAACTGGAGGAGATCGACGCCCGGGAGATCAACTCGATCCCCATCGGGCAGGACGCCGACGGGCGGGAGATCGTCGTCCGGGTCGGACGGTACGGTCCCTACCTGCAGCGGGGGGACGAACGGGCAGGCATCCCCGACCGTCTCCCCCCCGACGAACTCACCGTCGACAAGGCCGTCGAGCTCCTCGAGGCCCAGAGCCGAGGACCCAAGATCCTGGGGACCGACCCCGACAGCGGCGAAGTGGTGACCCTCCGCGAAGGCCGGTTCGGCCCCTACGTCCAGTTGGGCGACGTCGAAGAGGGGACGAAGGAGAAGCCGAAGCGGGCGTCCCTGCTCAAGACGATGGACCCCGACGCCGTCACCCTCGACGACGCCCTCCGCCTCCTCTCCCTCCCCCGGGTGATCGGCACCGACCCCGAGACCGGGGAGGAGGTCCTGGCCCTCAACGGACGGTACGGCCCCTACATCCAACGCGGGTCGGATCGGCGCTCCCTCGAGTCGGAAGACCAGTTGTTCACCATCACCCTCGACGAGGCCCTCGCCCTGCTGAAGGAGCCGCCTCGCCGCCGTGGAGCACGCCGGTCCGGACCGCTGCGCGAGCTCGGCAAGGACCCCTCCACCGAGAGGACGATCACCCTGCGGTCGGGGCGGTACGGGCCGTACGTCACCGACGGCGAGGTGAACGCGTCGCTCCGCAAAGGGGACGACCCCGACACCATCACCCTGGAACGCGCCCTCGAGCTCCTCGCCGCCCGCCGCCAACGCCTCCAGACATAGTTCTGCCCCGCCTGCGGGGAGTACCCGAGCAAAGCGAGGGGGAGGGGGGCTTCTC
>JALSJV010000108.1 GCA_026989215.1 Acidimicrobiia bacterium
ACCAGCCCGCCGCGGCCGCCGCCGCCACCAACGCCACCACCACCATGACCGAGACCGACCGTCCCATCGTCACACCCCCATCCACGTCGCCACCAGGGCCAGACCCTGCCGCGTCGGGACATCGAACCGTTCCGCCAACTCGTCGAGGATCCGGAGGACGTGGCGAGCACTGTATCCGACTTCGACCGCGACTGCCTCGCCCGTACCGAGCCGATGCCACGCCCGCAGGATCGTCCCCTCCACGTCCGACAGCCCCAGCCAGGGGGCATCGACCCCCAGCACACCGCGACCCCCCGCGGCGGCGAAGGAGAGCACCTGGGTGATCTCACCAAGCCGCTCTGCGGTCACCACCACGTCGGCGCCGTCATGGAACGCCGGGAACAGCTCCTCCGGGGTCTCCACGACCACCACCTGCGGGCCCTGCCCCGTCGCCCCCACACCAATCGTCACGGCGGGGAGCGACGAGGGATCCTCCGATTCCAGCACTCCCCGGACCTGGCTTCGAAGCGCCGGATCGGCGCAGCGAATATGGACGGTCATCGACGGCTCCTTTCCCCCAGGGTGCGATGACGCCCGCCGAAGCCTACCGACGACCCGACGCCATGTCACCAACATGTCCGGATCGGACACGGAATGTCGGAATCCGACACGCATTCTGCGCGATATTGGAGACCGACGGCGACACGCCCAGGCGGCAAGAACGCCGGGTGGCGCCGGGACCCACATCCCACAACCCGGATCCCGACACCACCCCGACCGAAAGGAGACACTACCCCATGACCAGACGCACCATCACCCTCACCACCGCCATCCTCCTCACCCTCACCCTCACCCTCCCGGCGTGGGCAGGAGGATGGATCAACTGCCAGGCCGGAGGGATCGTCAGAACCGTCGGCTACGGCGTGTATGCGCCCGGCCACTGGCACATGGTCGACGGCAACACCGTATACCCGCCCTACTACGGTCCCGGAACCTACACGGTCCTGTGGTCGGGCAGCGGTACCGCACCGTGGGACGTCGGCGGTCCGATCCGAAGCGAGGCCGCCCATTGCGTCACGTAGGAGGGGTACCCGTGCCGAAGTCGATACGCAACGGAGTCGCCTGGCTCCTCGTGTTGATCGCATGCACCCCCACACCCTCCCCGAATGCGGAGACACCACGGCCGACGGCGGTGCTCGCCGGTTCACCCGACCACCACCGCCTGCTCCGCGACTGCCTCGCCCAACGCGGCGTCGCCGCCGCGATCACGCCCCAAGGGGCTCTCACCGTCACCGGCCAGGCAGGTGAAGCCGTCGAGGCATGCCGGCGAGAACTCGCCCGATCCGTCGAGGTCGTCCAACCCGACTGGAGCGACCGCGAGACCCGCCGGCTCACCTACCGGGCCCTCCTCGACACCTACCGGTGCCTGCAACAAAACGGATACCCCACCCGTGAACCCCCCAGCGAGGAAGCCTACGTGGAAGGCACGGCCTGGCATCCCTATGACGCCGTCGGAGGCATCATCGTCACTGCCGACGAAACCGCAGACACCTCCGTCGACGACGCCACGGCACTGGCCCTCGAAGCCCAACAGACCTGCCCCGTCGACCTCTCCCTCCTCCTCGACCACACACCCTGATCCAACCCTCCGTCACCAACATGTCCGGATCGGACACGGAATGTCGGAATCCGACACGCCTGCTGCGCGAGATTGGAGACCGACGGCGACACACCCAGGCGGCAAGAAAGCCGGGTGGCGCCGGGACCCACATTCCACAACCCGGATCCCGACACCACCCCGACCGAAAGGAAACACTACCCCATGCCCAGACGCACCCTCACCCTCATCACCGCCATCCTCCTCACCCTCACTCTCACCATCCCGGCGTGGGGGTACGGATCCGACTCGGGGAGGATCGACTGCGGTTCCAACAACATCGCGGTGCACTCCTCCACGCGGTTGGACACCTACATCCAAGTCCCGTCCGGCACCACCGTCGCGTACAAGTGGTTCCCCGACTGGACGCATTACACCAAAGCCACCTCCAAGCAGAGGCCGTCGTGGCGGGTGCTCAGCCTCGACGGCCAGGTGAACGTTGCGGGCACCTACGCCTACTGTTACGGCCAGTGAGGGACCGATGAACCCGACGGGTCGATGCCTCGGCCGGGTCTCCATCCGCCTCCGGATCGGCGTGGGGGCCCTGCTGGTGACCGGCGCCTGTGTCCCCGGCCGAGCCGGGGACACGACGGCGCCGGTACCGATCCCACCGTCCCTCCCTACCGCAGAGGCAACCACGCCCGCGCCCCCACCGGCACCGGCGGCGTCGACGGCCGGAGGTCTCATTCGGATCACCACCGACGTGATGGAACGAGCCCGCCGATACGGACTGATCGCCCCCGGCGGCGAATACGTCGGACCCGTCGACGGCAACGGCGACCCCCTCATCTTCGAACCCATCACCGGCTACGGAGACTTCTCCGACGCCGACCTGTTCGAAGTAGACCCAACGGAGATCGTCGCGCTGCAGGCCCGATGCCTGCAGGACCAGGGGTTCCCGGTGCGTCTGGACCCGTCCGGGTCGGGGTTCGACTTCACCGCGGTGCCTCCGGAGCAGAATCAGCTCGCCTTCGCCGCGTCCATCGCCTGCAAGGAAGGACTTCACCTTCCAACCCCGACGCCTCCCAACACCGACCAGCGCAGAGAACAGCTCGCCTATCTGACCCTCGTGGGCGAATGCCTACGGGAGCGCGGATTCGACGTCGCCGACCCTCCCAGCCTCGACGAGTTCATCGAACTCGATGGGGCGTGGTCGCCCTACGGCAGTCTTCCTCCTCTGGATCCGGCCGCGTTCGAGGAGCTCGACCGTGCCTGCCCCCAGTGGCCGGTGGGCGGATACGGCGCCTGGGATCCGGGTGATCTGCTGAGGCCACGGACATGAACGGTCGGCACACCTGGCTCGTCGTGTTCCTGGTCGCGGTGGTCTCGTGCGCGCCAGCGGCCCCCGGCCTCGACGGTGCCGCCTCGTCCCCGCCTCACGCACCGACCACCGACCCACCGGTGTCCTCGGTCTCGACGATCCCGGCGGTCTCGGATTCCAGCGGTGATGACCCGGCCTTGGCCGGTGTGGCGGGGATCCGCAGGCTGGCCGGGGACCTGGAGGCCGCCGCTGCCGAACGCAACCTCCTGGACCCCGAAGGCCACTACATGGGCCCCACCGACCCCGACGGCGGCATCCTCCTCCTCGAGCCGATCGAAGGCTACGGGGACTTCTTCGACTGGACCGTCCAGCAACGCTGGGACGCCGACCAACGCGACATCGACGACCTCATCTTCCGGTGCCTGTCCGACCTCGACCCCCGATTCGCCGACCTCGTCGAACAGACCGGCGAGTTCAACTGGTCCGCGTTCCCAGGGCAACTGGAACAGGTGGCCTTCGCCGCCTACCTGGCCTGCACGGAGGGCCTCCACCTTCCCCGCCTCACCCACGACGAATGGACCGACCCCATGTGGGAGGAGGCCTACGCCTACCACATGGCCTGGATCGACTGCCTCGAACGGGAGACCGGCATCGACTCGGGCCCCCGCATCGACTACGACACCTGGCGACGGCAAGGAACCGCCTACGACCTCCCTCCGGACCACCCCTTCAACACCCTCGACGCCGCCACCCTCCAACGGCTCGAGCGAGCCTGTCCCGCCTCACCCCCCGGCGGCTACGCCAACTGGAACCCCGGCGACCCCGTCGGCACCCCATGACAGGCACAGCACCCCGAAACGCCTTCGCCGCCGCCGTGGCATTGGTGGTGGCGGCGTGTCTTCCCCCGACGGCCGCCACCACCACGACCACGACCACGACCACCAGGGTCACCGCCCCCGGCGTCACCTCCACCGCC
>JALSJV010000109.1 GCA_026989215.1 Acidimicrobiia bacterium
CTTCGTGACGATCCTCGGACGTTCCGCCGTCGACTGGTTCGGGTTCGAGTTCGGTGACGCCGATCGGGGAGCCCGCACCGACCGACGGCCACCCCCGGTGATCGAGGGCACCAGTCGGGTCGGTGACCGGGACGCAGATCGGATCAGGGACGTCTCGCTGCTGCTGCTCCTGGTCGGCGCGGTCGGGCTCGCCTTCGTCCGGTTCGGGGTTCGCCCTCGGGTCGCCGCCGGGGGCCGTGGCGGATCGGTGGCGGTCGCCTTGGGACGTCTCGTGCGCGACGCCGCCGTCGCCCTGTGGAGGGCGCTCCTGGCGGTGCTGCGCGGCGTCGGCTCCTTGGTGACACGGGACCGTCCGCAGCGGTCGGTCGCGGGCGGGGAGCGCCAGGTCGACGAGCCGGACGGCTGGATCCCCCCCGACGAGATCCGGCGGCGGGTGGTCGGGGAGTATCGGCAGTTCCTCGACGAGACCCGGCCGGTCGCCGGGGGACGTCGGCCGTCGGAGACGAGCGGCGAGTACGGTGGGAGGGTCGCCGCCGTCCTCCCCGACCCCGGACCGGTCCGGCGGCTCACCTACCTGTTCGACCTCGCCCGATACACCCGGCGACGGCTGCCGCCCTCCACGGCCGTCGCCGCCACCCGAGCCCGCGAAGAGGTGCGATCCCAGCTCGGCGGGGACGACCCGGATCTTCGGTAGCCTGGCGGGGACGAGACAGGAAGGGACCATGGCCGCGTACCCGTCCGAGTTCGAGCTCGACGTCGTCCTCCGGGACGGGGAGGTGGTCCACGTCCGGCCGATCACTCCCGACGACGGCGCCCGTCTGGTCCGGTTCTTCGAACGGCTGGGGCCGGAGAGCCGGTATTACCGGTTCTTCCGGGTGAAGAAGAACCTCGACCCCGAGGAGGTCGAGTACTTCACCCACGTCGACTACGACCGGCGGATGGCCCTCATCGTGCTGGACGGGGACGAGATGGTGGGGGTGGCCCGCTTCGACCGCATGGACGACGACCCCCAGGTGGCGGAGGTGGCCTTCGCCGTCGCCGACGACTACCAGGGACGGGGGATCGGCACCGAGCTCCTCCAGCTCCTCACCGCCTACGCCCGCCTCCACGGCGTCGAGAAGTTCCGGGCGTTCGTGCTGCCCGAGAACGTGCAGATGATGCGGCTGTTCCGCAACTCCGGCTACGAGCTCACCCGCACCCTCGACGACGGCATCTTCGAGGTCGACTTCCCCGTCGCCTACACCGACGACGCCCGGGCGGCGGCGGAGGAGCGGGAGAAGCGGGCGGTCGCCGCCTCCATCCTCCCGTTGTTCTTCCCCCGCTCGATCGCCGTCATCGGGGCGTCCAATCGGCCCGAGTCCCTCGGCGGGAGGCTCTTCGTCAACCTGCTCCGGGAAGGATTCACCGGGCCCCTCTACCCCGTGAACCCGAACTCCGGGGTGGTGAACTCGGTTCGGGCGTACCCGTCGGTGTTGGACATCCCCGATCCGGTCGATCTCGCCTTCGTCGTCGTCCCCGCCGCCGCCGTGCTCGACGTCGTCACCGAGTGCGCGGAGAAAGGGGTCCGGGGCGTGGTCGTGATCACGGCCGGGTTCTCGGAGACCGGGCCCGACGGGGCCGAGTTGGAGGCCAAGCTGTTGGACCTCGTCCGCTCCAACGGGATGCGGATGGTCGGTCCGAACTGCATGGGGCTGGTGAACACGTCACCGGCCGTTCGGATGAACGGCACCTTCGCCCCGTACTATCCGCCGGCGGGGAACGTCGCCATGTCGTCGCAGTCCGGTGCCCTCGGGGTCGCCATCCTCGAGTACGCCTGCAACACCGGTCTGGGGATCTCCCAGTTCATCTCCGTCGGCAACAAGGCCGACGTCTCCGGGAACGACCTCCTGCTGGCCTGGGAGGACGACCCCCAGACCGACGTCATCCTCCTCTACCTGGAGTCCTTCGGCAATCCCCGGAAGTTCGCCCGGATCGCCCGCCGGATCGCCCGGAAGAAACCGATCGCCGCCGTCAAGGCGGGCCGAACGGGTGCCGGGCGGCGGGCGGCGTCGTCGCATACGGGGGCGCTGGCGTCGATGGACGTCGCCGTGGACGCGCTGTTCCACCAGTCGGGGGTGATCCGGACCGACACCCTGGAGGAGCTCTTCGCCGTCGCCACCCTGTTGGCGAACCAGCCGATCCCCAAGGGACGGAGGGTGGGGATCATCACCAACTCGGGAGGACCCGGCATCCTCGCCGCCGACGCGCTGGAGTCGAGGGGGTTGGAGCTTCCCGAGCTCTCCGCAGGGCTGCAGGCACGGCTCAAGCAGCGCTTGGCGGAAGAGGCGTCCACCCGCAACCCCGTGGACATGATCGCCTCGGGCGGGCCGGAGCACTATCGGCACGCACTGTCGGAGATGCTCGGGTCGGGGGAGTTCGACGCCATCATGGTGATCTACGTTCCGGTGACCCCCGGTGGAGGCAGGGAGGTGGCGGAGGCGATCTGCGACGTCTGTGCCGACGAGGACCATGACGTCACACTCATGACGGTCTTCATGGAGTCGGAGACCGGCCGGGATCTGCTCCGCACCGGACGCGGTGCCATCCCGTCGTTCACCTTCCCGGAGCGGGCGGCCGAGGCCCTCGCCCGAGTGGTGCGGTACGGGGAATGGCTGCGCCGGGACCCCGGCCGGGTGCCCGAGTTCGACGATGTGGACCCGGACCGGGCCCGGACGGTGGTGGAGTCGGCGCTGGAACGGATGGGGGAGGCCGGGGGGTGGCTGGAACCGGACGAGGTGGCGGCGGTGCTGGAGGCCTTCGGGCTGCGGCTCCCGGCGTCGGGAACCGCCCGGAGCCCGGACGAGGCGGTGGAGATCGCCCGCCGGATCGGAGGCCCGGTGGTGGTGAAGGTGATCTCCTCTTCGGCGGTGCACAAGAGCGACGTCGGGGGAGTGGTGCTCGGCGTCGAAGGAGACGACGCGGTGCGGGAGGCGTATCGGACGGTGACCGGGGCGGTCTCCGACGCCGAGGGCGCCCTGATCCAGGAGATGGTTCCGGGGGGCCAGGAGGTGATCGTCGGGATGACCGAAGATCCCAATTTCGGTCCCCTCATCGGATTCGGGCTCGGTGGGGTCTTCGTGGAGGTGCTCGAGGACATCGCCTTCCGGCTCACCCCCCTCACCGACGTGGACGCCGCCGAGATGGTGCGCTCCATCAAAGGCTCGAAGCTGTTGGAGGGCTATCGGACCACCCCCGCGTCGGACGTGGAGGCGGCCGAGGAGGTGCTGCTTCGGGTCTCGGCGATGGCCGAGGAGCTGGCCGAGATCCGGGAGATGGACCTCAACCCGGTGAAGCTGCTCGCTCCGGGGCACGGTGCGAGGGTGGTGGACGCCCGGATCAGGGTGCAGCCGGTGGAGCCGGCATGGGTGCCGGAGATCCGGGACCTCCCCGGCGTCACCAACCCGCGGAAGTAGCAGGCGGCGAGGCGGCCCGGGTACCCTCGGCGGGTCGGACGATCCGTGAGGTGTGAGATGTCGCTGGTCGAGTACACGGTGGACGGTGCCGTCGCCCTGGTGGAGCTCAAACGCCCCCCGGTGAACGCGCTCTCCGAGGAGCTGTCCCGGGAGTTGAAGGAGGCCTTCGAGCGGTGCCAGGACCCGAGCATCCGGGCGGTGGTGGTGACGGGACGTCCCCATTTCGCCGCCGGTGCCGACATCAAGGGTTTCCAGGCGACCTACGAGTCGGGGGAGGGTGGGGACATCGCCGGGACCCTCGTGGACGCCATCTGGACGCTGGAGGGGCTGGCGAAGCCGACGATCGCCGCCGTGCACGGCTACGCCCTCGGCGGGGGGTTGGAGTTGGCGATGGGCGCCGACTTCCGCTACCTGGCC
>JALSJV010000110.1 GCA_026989215.1 Acidimicrobiia bacterium
ATGGGATCGCGCGCAACGAATTGGGCAGGTGGAGGAGGCGTCGCAGAGCGGAGCTCGATGTGCATGAGCGGCTCGGGTCGGGGGGTGTGACTCCGTGCGCCGGCGACCCGGCCGATACGCCGTGGGCTTCTTGCCGCCGTACTCGTCTCGGCAGTGATGGTATCGGCCGTGGCTGCCACAGCAGGAGCAGTGACATGGAACAGCCGTTCAGAGCCGCTGACCGTTCGTGGATACGGCAGCACCGGAGAGGGTTATGGAAGTTTCTACATCAGTACGCGTCGCGACGGCACCCGCTACCGGTTCTCTGTGATCCAGCGGATCCAGCGGGCAGACGACGAACACGCGGTGTACGCGAATGTCGAGTACTGGAGCAACACGGGGATCTGTTTCTCACCGCCTTGGTTGAGCTGCAACGTCCCATATCAGAGGCACGCGACAGATGTCACCTCCCGGTACACGAAGAGTACATGGAAGTCGTTCTACGAGAGTGCCCCGATCGATGCCTATGCCAACTACCACAGGGGGAAGGTCCGAATGCGTCTCGACATTCCGTGGCGCTGGGATCCGGCGAGCGCGTGGACGGTGACCAACGGAATCGAGTATTGAGGTCAGACTTCACCGGTGGGCGTCGTTAGAGTGCTCGCTGGTCGGTGATGATTCGTCTCGAAGGTTTGACGAGATCCTTTGACGGCCGGTTCACCCTCGGCCCGTTGTCGTTGGAGTTCGGCACAGGGGTCACCTGTGTGGTCGGTCCCAACGGGGCAGGAAAGACCACCTTGTTCGGGTTGATCGCCGGGTTGGATCGGCCCACCTCCGGCAGGGTCGTCATTGAAGGCTCCGTCCGTGGGGTGGGCTTCCTTCCGCAGGTCTTCCGGTTGCCGCCACGGGCGACATGCCGGCAGTTCCTCGAATACGTCGCGTGGTTGCACAAGGTGCCGAAGGCGAGTCGAGGCGGTCGAGTGGATCGCGTGCTGGAGGCCGTGGGGTTGGAGGACCGTGCCGGGCGTCCCATCGGTGAGCTCTCCGGTGGCATGGTTCGGCGCCTCGGAATCGCCCAGGCCCTGGTCCATGACCCCGCGCTCGTGCTCTTGGACGAACCGACAGCGGGATTGGACCCCGTGCAGAGGGTCGTGCTGCGGGACCTGGTGGGGAGTTTGGCGGGTGAGCGGGGAATCTTGGTCTCTACCCATCTCGTCGAGGACATTCGGGGTTTGGCAGAGCGGGTGGTCGTCTTGAACCAAGGTGAAGTGCTGTTCGACGGGAGTGTGGCAGAGCTCCAGGCGCTCGCGGTCCCCGACACACCCGGCGGGTCGGACCTCGAGCGTGCACTGAGCCGGCTCATCCTCCAGGAGGGCCGGTGAGCAGGCTCCGCTACCTGACCCGGACGCTCGTCGGACCATGGGGCGCCGTTGTCGTCGCCGGACTCGAAATCGCCAATCTGATGCAACGGGGACGTCCTTGGCGAGGGGAACTGGTGTGGACCGTCGACTGGCTGGGTATTGTCTTCTTCGCTGCCGGACCCGTGCTCGCGGGGCTCTCCGCCGTCGATGCCGCCCGAATCACACGCACGGAATCGCTGCCCGTTCTCATGGTGTCACCCCAGCCATGGAGGGCCTATCTACATGCGGTCGCTTGGACGGCGGGACCGGCCTCGATCCTTCATCTCCTTGCTTTCGCGGCGGCGATCGCGATGGGTTGGCCGGAGGTGGCGTCGTCGTCGGTGGGCTGGGGCATGGTTGGCTTGGCTTTGCTGGCACAGGTCTCACAGTTCTGGTGGTACGCGGCGTTGGGTTCGGTCCTCGGCCGGTTCCTGTCACCGGTGGCTGCGGGGATCATGGGGGCGGTGGGCGGACTTGGCGCGTTCTACCTGCTGGGATCCGGCGAAGGATTCGAACTCCTTGCCGTTGGGGGGAGCACGGTCAGCAGGCTGGGACTGACCTGGAATGGGGGATACCTCGGCCTCCAAACCACCCTTTTGATCGGAACCTCGATGGTGATGATCGTGGTGATCGGCGGGATGCGGGGTAGGCGTCCACGAAGGAATGGAGTCGTTGCAATGGGAATCCTGATGGCTGTCGTCGTAGCCATGCTGTTCGGACCGCAGCGCAGGATTTTGGCGATGGAGCCAGATCCCCCTACCGAGTGCTTCTGGGGAGACCCGGTGGTCTGTGTGTACCCGGAGCATGGAAGGATCGCAGACACGGTATATGCAGCAGTGTATGAAGCCGTTGACGCGGCGCGGCAGAACGGTTACGGATTCCTTGTTTCCGAATATGTCCATGAGGTCAGTCGTGTCTACTTCCCACAGGATGCCGACACCAAGGGAGTAGGAACCGACCAGCTCCTCTCCGGACAGGAGTGGGACGATTTCGACCTCATCTGGGATCTCGTCACGCCATGGCACTGCCCGGAGATCCGTGACGTCACGGCGCCGAGCGATATCTATTTCGAGTCCATGGAGGCGCTCGTCTTCACCTGGCTCACACTGCTCGACGAACCCGCGGACCCGCAGATCGCGGACCTGCCCGAGGACCTCCTCGAGGAGCGACGGCTTGATCCCGCTCGAGCTCGCGAAACCAAGGCGTCACTCGATACGTGCGACTTCTGACGCCTCGTGAAGGTTCGGTGGAGGCAGATGCTCGGCTGGTGGCGGATACACCGCACCGTTCCCGCGAGTTCTGAGATGGGCGCCGCAGCCATCGTGGGAGCCGTCCTCGGATCGACAACCATCGACTCGTTCGGTCCTGTCGTGTTCCCTTCCCCGTTGCTGATGGCTCTGGTGACTCCTGTGGTCGCCGGGGTCGCCGTGGGGACGGCTGCGGTGCGAGACCTGTCGTTACCCTTGCCGGACCGGGTGGCGGTGAAGGTAGCACGGCTGTCGTGGGTCACCGCATGGTTCTTGGCCGGGGTGGTGGCTGCGCTCGTCCCGAAGCTTTCGGCTCCGACTTCGCCCGGGACGGCGCTTGCGCCGACACGGAACGTCCTGATCTTCGGCGCGCTCTCCCTTCTGTTCGTCCACATCCGCGACGGTGAGTTGGTGTGGGTGCCTCCGATGCTCCTCATCTTGGTCGGCTCGATGTTCGGATTCTCCGAAGATCGGTACCGCTGGTACTGGTGGGCGGTCGTCTTCGAAGAAGAAGCGACGAGGCGCCAGCTCGCGGCGGCGCTGGGGATGGCCGCCGGCGCTTGCCTGTTCTACGCGGTGTGGCGTCCGGGCCGCAGGGCCCGCTGATCTCCTCAGAACAGCGCGTTGGCCAACTTCCGTCGGTACTCGCCGACGAGGGGATCGTCGCCGAGGACCTCGAAGAGGTCGAGGATCGCCTGGCGGGCCTCATCGGAGACGTCACCTCCACGGGCCGCCACCACCCGCAGGAGCACCTCGAGGGCCTCCCGATGCCGTCCCGCCGCCGCCAAGGCCCGACCGTACTCCAATCCCGCCTGGAGGTCCGACTCGTCTTCGGCGGCCTTCGCCAGAGCGTCGAGGTCGCCGTCGGCTCCTTCCAGCCGGGCTCGGGCCATGAGCTTGCGGACCTCGTCGGTGGGGGAGAGGTGGTTGAGGATCTCCACGGCCTCGGCCGAGTCGCCCCGTTCGATGAGCAGCTCGGCGAGACCGACCCCGGCGGTCTGGTGGCGGGGGTGGTCGGCCAGCACCGAACGGAACGCGGCTTCGGCCCCGGTGACGTCTCCGGCTTCGGCGAGGAGCCGCCCTCGTTCGGCGGTGAGATCGGCTTCGGAGGGGACGAGCTGGTCAAGCCACTGTTTGATCGCCGTCTCGGGGATCGCCCCGGTGAACCGACTCACCGGTTC
>JALSJV010000111.1 GCA_026989215.1 Acidimicrobiia bacterium
ACCTGTTCCGTTGACGATCAGATCCGAGGGCGTCCCCAGCCGTGGTACCGCAGACCGGCCGCCCGCACGGAGGCCGGATCGAGGAGGTTCCGCACGTCGAAGACCACCGACCCCCGCATCACCGCCGCCACCTGGGTGAGGTCCACCCGCATGAACTCGGGCCACTCGGTGGCGACGAGCAGCAGGTCGGCCCCCTTGGCGGCCTCCACCGGCCCCGTGGCCATCTCCACGTCGGGATGGGAGGCCTCCGGGTCGTAGGCCCGCACCGTGGCGCCCGCCTCTGCCAGAAGACCGGCGATCGCCAACGCCGGCGACTCCCTCGTGTCGTCGGTGCCGGCCTTGAAGGCGACCCCCCACATCGCGATCGACGCACCATCGAGCTCTCCGATGAGTTCGCCGATCCGACGGACGACGATGCGGGGCTGCTCCTCGTTGACCTTGATGACGGCTCGGAGGAGCTCGAAGTCGTACCCGGCATCCTGGGCGATCGCCAGCAGGGCCTTGGTGTCCTTCGGGAAGCACGACCCGCCGTACCCGGGTCCGGGCCGCAGGAAGTGAGGTCCGATCCGACGGTCGAGCCCGATCCCCTCCACGACGTCGAGGATGTCGGCACCGACGCTCTCCGCCAGGTTGGCGAGGGCGTTGGCGAAGGTGAGTCGAGCCGCCAGGTAGGCGTTGGCTCCGTACTTGATGAGCTCCGCCGAGGTCGGGTCGGTGTGGAGGATCCGGGATTCGAGCCCCCGGTAGAGGGCGGCGACCCGCTCCCCGTCGGCCCGGTCGAAGGATCCGATGACGATCCGCTCGGCGTTGAGGAAGTCCTCCACCGCCGTGCCTTCCCGCAGGAACTCGGGGTTGGAGACGATCCGGGCTCCGCTGCCGAGGTCCTCCAGCCGGCGCCGGAGGCGATCGGCGGTCCCGACCGGGACGGTGCTCTTGGTGACGAGGATGGTCCCCTCGGGCACCACCGGGGCCAGCTCGTCCACCACCCGGTCGATGTAGGAGACGTCGGCCCGACCGTCCGGGCCCTGGGGTGTGGGCAGGGTCAGGAAGACGACGTCGGCGCCGGCGACGGCCTCCAGGTTGTCATCCGTGAACGAGAGCAGGCCATGGCCCAGGGCCCGGGTGACGAGGGTCTCCAACCCGTATTCGTAGATGGGGATGTCCCCGGCGCGGAGGCGCTCGACCCGTTCCCTGTCCACCTCCCCGACCGTGACGGTGTGGCCGAGGTGGGTGAGCCCAGCGGCCTGGACCAGGCCGACGTATCCGGCGCCGATGACGGCAGCGCGCATGGGGTTCCTTTCTCGGGGTGGACGGTTTCAGGCTACCCGGCCGAAGCCTGGGGGACAGCGTCTTCCCCGACGATCACGACGGCGTCGACGGAGGCCTCCACCGTCCCGGCGGTGACCGTCCCGAACCCCAGCGCCTCGACGACGGTCCGGCCCCGAGGGATCTCGCCCGGTCGGACGATGACGACGGTCTCGGTGAAATCGGACGAGTCGGCGTCACCGATCCGGGTGACGTCGAAACCCTGCTGCTGCAGAACGTCACGCCAGCGGGCCGCCGCCCCGGGAACCCCGTTGCCGTTGAGCACCACGAGGCGCAACGGCCCTTCGACCGGGGCCGACAGCGACGTGCCGTCACGGAAGGCCTGGACGACGGCCGAGAAGGCGGGCTCCTGGGGGACGACGACCGAGCGTCCGTCGATGTTCCGCCCCACCACGGGGAGGGTCGTCGCCTCGATGTCGGCGGGGGTGAGGTCCCGCATCTTGAACGCCAGGTCGAGGATCCCCCGGTCGGCGAGGGTCGAGTCGATCGTCAGGTACTGGGCGAAGGCCTCCACCAGATCCCCGACGCCGGTGAGGGTCGAGGGACGCTTCAACGTCGACAGGATGGCGAAGACGAGCTGCTGCTGGCGGCGAGTCCGCCCCAGATCGGACGCGTCGACCGCCACCCACTTCCCGTCCCTGAGCTCCTGGTACGAGCGCGACCGGGCCAGCGCCAGCGCCTGTTCGCCGTCGAGCACCTGACGTCCCGCCTCCACCGCCAGACCCGACTGGAGGTCCCGAGCGGGGAACGGGAAGTCCAACGCCACCCCTCCCAACTCGTCGACGATCGACTGGAAGCCCACGAAATCCACCTCCACGTAGTGGTGGATGGGGACGCCGATCACGTCCTTGACCGTCTTCACCATGAGCTGAGCTCCGCCGTACGCGTAGGCGGCGTTGATCCGGTTCCTGCCCCGACCCTCGATGTCGACGTACAGGTCCCTCGGGATGCTCAGGATCTGCACCTTCCCCGACTCGGGTAGCACCTGGACCAGCATGATCACATCGGCGCGTTGGCCTCCGACGTCGGCGAAGTGCCGCAGATCGTCGAGACCTTCACGGCTGTCGGAGCCGATGACCAGGAAGGTGATCGGCTCCTCCTTCTCGGGCGTGGGCGACAGCTCCGCGACGACCTCCTCCACCTGGGTCGCGGTCTCCCGAAGGGTCGTGTCGGCGGTGCGCAGCGTCCACAGCACCGCCAGCACCGCCAGGTTGGCGAGGACGAGGAGCCCGACGATCACGCGACGGAACCAGCGGCGCGGGCCGCGTCGAGGTGAGCGGGAGGGGGAGGACCGTGGAGACATGGTCTGAAGACGCCCGAAAGGGTACCAGCGGTTCCCCCGCGCCGATCCGTCCCGGCACATCCGCTACGCTCCCGCCGACCCGTACCGAGGAGAACATCGACGTGACCGTCCTCCCCTTCGAAGGCACCTACCCGGTGCTCTACGGGACCCTGGCCGTGCCCGTCGGCAGCCACTACCGCCGAGGCTATCTGGCGCGCCCCGACCGGTCCGGTCGGTTCCCCACCACGCTCGTCGTCCCCGACGTCGGCGGGTTGACGTCCCATGAGAAATCCGTCTGCCGCCGGCTCGCCCGCCAGGGCGTCGCCGCCCTGGCGGTGGAGCTGTTCGAGGAGACACCTTCCGATCTCGACGCGGGGATCGCCGCCTACGCCGAACTGAGCGACTCCGAGGCCCTGCGGATCCTCGACGAAGTCCACCAATACCTCGACTCCGACGACCTCGAGTGGTGCCATGCGGGGAGCCTCGGGATTCTCGGTCTCGACGTCGGTGGGCGTTTCGCCCTGATCGAGGCCACGCTGAGGCCGTGGGTGGGCGCGGTCGCCGTCGTCTCCACCCCGCTCACCGGCGACGAGGATCGCCGCCATCAGGTCGCCGACCTGCTGGCTTCGATCCCGGTTCCGCTGCTGGGACTGTACGGGGGCGACGATCCACTCATCGCGGCGGCGACGGTCGACGAGGCCCAGCGCCGGAACCCGAGCGGCACGTGGCTCCTCTACGCCGGCGCCCGCCACTTCTTCACCGACGAGGACTCCGAGGACTACCACGAGGCCGCCGCCGCCGATGCGCTGACCCGGATCGCCGAGTTCCTCCGCAGCCACCTCCCCCCCGCCGACGTCGAAGAGCTGGGCTGAACCGCCCCCGGCGGGAACACCCTCAGCCGGATGGGCTTCGGGCCCGGACGTGGTGCACCTCCCCCGAGTGGAGCACCGCCACGCCCGTCGCCGTCTCCACCACGAGGCCGCCGGAGGCATCGACGTCGACCGCCCTCCCCCGTCCCTCCGGCTCCCACGTGATCTCGGCCCCGAGGGTGCGGCAGCGTCCCCGATAACGCTCCCGAGGCCACGACCGAGGGCCGGGCTCCAACAGCTCCACCAACAGATCGGCCCACGCCCGGCCAAACCGCTCCACCTCCGGCGAGCCCGGGTCGGCGTCGTGGACGCCCGCCCTGCCCGGG
>JALSJV010000112.1 GCA_026989215.1 Acidimicrobiia bacterium
GCCGCCCGACCCGGGTCTTACCGGCACCCATCATCCCGATCAGCCACAGATGCATCAGAAGGTCGCCAGTCGGCGTCGGTACGCCTCCCACGCCCCTCGGAGGTCACCGACGGTGTCGCCGCCGAATTTCCGCTGGATCTCCTGGGCGAGGACGATCGCCACCATCGTCTCGGCCACGACCCCGGCGGCGGGGACCGCGCAGACGTCGGACCGTTCACGGAAGGCCTGCTCGGGCTGTTTCGTCTCGACGTCGACGGTCGCCAGGGGCCGCATCAGCGTGGAGATCGGCTTCATGGCCGCCCGGACCCGGAGGACCCCCCCGATCGTCATCCCCCCTTCGATTCCCCCGGCACGGCCGGTGGTGCGAACGAACCCGTCGGGACCGTGGTGGATCTCGTCGTGGGCGGCCGAACCTCGCCTCCGAGCCGACTCCAGCCCGTCGCCCACCTCCACCGCCTTGATCGCCTGGATCGACATGAGGGCCTCCGCCAGGCGTGCGTCGAGGCGTCGATCGCCGTGGACGTGGCTGCCGATACCGGGAACGAGACCGTGGGCGACGACCTCGACCACCCCGCCGAGCGTGTCACGCTCGGCCTTCGCCCGTTCGATCTCCGCCACCATCGCCGCGGCGAGCTCGGGATCGAAGGCCCGGACCGGTGAGGCATCGATCCGTTCGAGGTCGGCGGGGTCGGGGATGGGAGGGTCGGAGGCCGTCACCGATCCGATGGCGACGACGTGGCTCAGCACGGAGACGCCGACCTCGGCGAGGAGTCGTTTGGCCAGATACCCGACGACCGTCCGCGCCGCCGTCTCACGGGCGGATGCCCGCTCGAGGATGTCCCGGGCGTCGTGGGTGTCGTATTTCAGCATCCCGGCCAGGTCGGCGTGACCGGGCCGCGGGGTGGTCATGCGTCGACGGGGCTCCCCCGGGTCCGGGCTCATCTCCTCGGCCCAGCGGGGCCATTCGGTGTTGCGGATCACCACCGCCACCGGGCTTCCCAGGGTGCGGCCGTGACGGACACCGCCGAGGATCTCCAACTCGTCCCGCTCGATCTTCATGCGGTTGCCCCGCCCGTACCCGAGACGTCGCCGGGCGAGCTCGGCGGCGAGCTCGTCGCGGCGGACGGGGAGACCTGCGGGAAGGCCCTCCACGACCGCGACGAGGGCCGGACCGTGGGATTCACCGGCGGTGAGGTAGCGAAGCATGGGGGGATCGTACCGGTCAGCCGAGGTACCACGTGAGGAAGCGCTCCCCGGCGGCGAGGGCGACCCAGGCACCGAGGATGAGTGGCGGCCCGTAGGGGAGCTCGTCCTTTCGGCCGGCCCGGCGGGTGAGGAGCAGCACGATGGCGGGGAAGCCGCCGGCGAGCGCTCCGAAGACGACCCCGAGGAGGAGCACGTCCCAGCCGCGGTAGCCGAGGAACAGGCCGACGAGGGCCATGAGCTTCACGTCGCCCATCCCCAGGCCGCCGCGAGCGAGGATGCCGAGGAGGAGGAACACCCCGAAGGCCACGGCACCCGCCACCAGGCCCCGTACGACGGAGCCCGAGTTCGGGGCGACGAGCTCGGTGAGGCCCAACAGGCCGACCCCTCCGACGATCGCCGGGTACGTGATGCGGTTGGGGATACGGCGGTGGTCGAGATCGCTGATCACGAAGACGACGGTGACGGACAGAAACCAGCCGTAGGCGGGGAGGGCGAACGCCGGCAGCTCGGCGGAGACGGGCACGATCGCGAACACCGCGCCGCTGAGCACCGAGACGAACGCCACACGGCGCCGCACCGGTGTCCCGCAGCCGGCGCATCGCCCCGACCACCAGCGTCGGAAGGGGCGAGCGAGGTCGCAGCCCCGGCATCGGGGGCGCCATCGTCGAGGCTCACCGGCCCCGGTGGAGACGGCGAGTTCGTGGATCACCGGGCCCGCGAGGAAGCCGACGAGGAACGTGAGGACCGGGTATGGGAACGTCACCGACCGGACACGCTAGCCGTCACCCCGACGGCGACGTGCCCCGGCCTCGCCGGGGCACGTCCACGACCCGAGGGGGCGAAGGGTCACCCGTCTTCGGTGTCCCGAATCGCCGCTCCCATGCGACGCCGCCGGAGCAGACCCATGTTGAATCCGCCGTCGGCCTCGTCGGTGGTCTCCTCGGCTCCGTCGTCGTCGGTCTCGAGCTGGGAGAAGACGCTCTCCAGGAACCGGTCGGAGTCGGCGGGGGTCGACGCGGGCTGATCGGGGGAGGTCTCGGGAGCAGGCTCCGGCTCCTGGCTCTCCCACCATCCTTCGGTGGCCGACGGCTCCTCCGGCTGCGAGGCGGTCGGGGCGGCGGGCTCCTCCACCGCGAACCAGCTCTCGTCGTGGGGGGACTCGGTCGGCGTGGCGGCCGATTCGGGGACGTCGGCGGTGGTCGGCTCGGTCACGGCGACGACGAGATGGCGCCTCGCCAGGTCGGCCAGGTCCCGGGCCGCCCTGAATTCGGTGGATCCCAGATAGGCCGCGAGATGGCGAACGGTGGTACCCCCGGCGAGTCCGGCGAGGATCTTCCACGCCGCCGAGCCCAGCGTCACCTCTTCGCCTTCGGGGAGGTCGGGAACCATCCGATACGGCAGGTCGAGGTCGGGGATGACCGATTCGATCTCCGCCCACTCGTTGGCCCGCCGATCCGCCTCGGCGATCCCCACTTCCACATCGAAGATCTGCCCGGTCGGATATCGGGGCTGGAGGTCGACGACGAAGTCGAAGGCCCCCGAGCCGGGCTTGCGGATCCGGTACAGGCTCTCCACCGTGTACTCCCGCACGAACTCGGTGATGCTCGGGGCGGCGACGTCGGCGAGGGTCGCGGACCCCGCCTCCACCTGTCGCAGGTCCGACTCGGCGACGAGGCCGGCGGCGAGGAGCTGACGATGGAACTCCTCATCGGAGCCGGTCATCGCCAGGGTGAGCGAGCCGCCCTGGAGGAACACCCGGCCCTGGTGGCCGGTGCCGTCCACGCGCAGGCATCCGGTCTTCCTCGAACGAGCGAGCAGCCGGAGGACTTCCTCCAAGGGGAAAACTTCGAGATTCCCGGTCAGGGACATGAGGGCCTCCTACACCTCGGGTCGTGTTGGTTGCTTCGGTCACGGCGATTCGCCGCTTGAGGCTTTTCTGGCGGCCCGCTCCATCACCCCGGGGGGACTGGGACGACCCGTCCACAGTTCGAAGGCCACTTCCGCCTGGGCGGCCAACATGGCGATGCCGTCGGCGACGGGGAGACCACGGGCTCGGGCTGCGCTCACCGCCGGGGTCGGATCCGGGCCGTAGGCCATGTCGAAGAGCCCCACGGCCCGGTCGAGGAGGTCGTCCGGCAGGGGCTCGCCGTGCATCCCGATCGGGGTGGCATTGACGACCACCGCACCGGCAACCGCGTCACCCCACCGCTCGGCGCGCACGTCGACCTCGACCCGCTCCGAGAGTGCGGCGACGGCGGAGGGCCGCCGGGCCGCGACGTGCAGCACCCGGTCGGCGAGGGCGACGAGGGCGGCGGCGGCCGCCCCTCCGGCGCCCAGTACGAGGACGGGCGCGTCGGCCGGGAGGCCTGCTCGCTGCCACGCGATCCGGATCCCGGCGACATCGGTCGTCTCGCCGAAGAGCCGCGCTCCCCGACGGAGCCAGGTGTTCACGGATCCGGCCCGTCGGGCTGCCGGGCTGAGCTCATCGGCGAGGGAGGCGGCGAGACGCTTGTGGGGCATGGTGATGTTGGCGCCGTCGAGGGTGCCGGCCCGCACCTCGCCGGCGGCGGTCGCCATCCCCTCGGGATCGACGCGT
>JALSJV010000113.1 GCA_026989215.1 Acidimicrobiia bacterium
GCCGACGAGCTCCGGACGGCGGGACATCTCACGGAATGGGCCGGCCCCCGCACTCGGGTGCCGGTGTTCGAGGTCGACGAGGTTCGGGAGTTCCTGGAGTCTCCGGGCCGGATCCTCTATCTGGTGGATCTGCTCGCCTCCTTCGCCGAGCACGGGTTCGTCGGAGACGTCGATGACCTGGTGGCGCTGGCCGAGCGGGCGATCGACGCTCCGTCGTGGTACCGGCGGCTCGGCGACCTGCTGCTCTTCCTCGCCGGGATCTTCCCCGACCGGACGTTGCGACGCCCCTACACACCCTCGGAGGCGGAGAAGCTGGGACGGGCGGCGGGGATGAGCGCCGGGGAGGTGTTGGCGGTGCTGGCCGACGCACCGGCCGGCACGATCTCCGCCGTGGAGACGTTGGGAAGCCGGTGGTATGCCCGTGCCGCCACCGAGGGCATGGCGGTGATGGCGGACCTCGCCGCCCGGTTCCGGCCGGCCCGCCGCATCCTCACCCACATCTCCGACCGGCACCTCTACCGCATCGCGGCGTGAGGTCTCGCTCAGATCGAGACCGTCATCCCGTCGAACGCGACCTCGAAGCCCGCCGCGGCGACCTCGGCCGCCTCTGGCGAGGCGGGGTCGCAGAGCGGGTTGGTGTGGTTGAGGTGGGTGAGGACGATGCGGGTGGCGACGTCGGTGAACCGGGTGACGGTGTCGGGGACGAGGGGGTGGGGGATCTGGGCCTGATCCCGCCCGGGGACCTCGTCGTCGGACCAGAAGGTGGCGTCGCAGAAGGCCACTCGGTGGTCGGAGATCACCTCGAGGGCGTCGGGCCAGGCGTCCCACGAGTCGATGTCGGGGAGATAGAGGAGCGCATCGTCGACCGAGACGGCGACGGTGTCGCTGTGCTCGCCCCGATGAGGGACCGGGATGAGACGGACGGAGGCTCCGGCGACGTCGTGGTCGAATCCGACCGAGAGTCGGAGGCATCCGCCGGTCACCAGGGTCCGCCAGGGCTCGTGGGAGGTGAGGAAGGTGGCCATCGCCGGGGTGACCAGCACCGGCAGCCCAGGGGTGTTCGCCCCTTCCTCGCCGAAGTGCACGAGCCCCGTGTAATGGCCCATGTGGGCGTGGGTGAGCACGACGGCGTCGGGGAGACCTCGCCGATCCGCCCACTGCTGTCGCAGGTCGGGTCCGGCGTCGAGCAGGAGACGGCCCGTGGCGGTCTCGACGAGCAGCGACGAGGCGGTGCGTCGGGGGAGGGCCCGCCGTCGGGCGGCCTCGTCCAGGGGATGGTCCGCGCCGACCTGGGGGAGGCCCGCGTCCTGGGCGGATCCGAGGACGGTGACGCGCATCGGTCAGGTCCCGGTGAATCGGGGAGGGCGTCGCTCCAAGAAGGCCGTCATCGCCTCTCCGAGGTCGTTGGTGTGGATCATCGCCGCATTCCACAGCGCCACGTAGTCGAGGGCCGCGTCGAGGCTCAGATCGGCTCCCGCCCGCAGCACCCGTTTGATGCCCTGGACGACGATCGGGGAGTTGGCGGCGATCTCGGCGGCGAGCTCCGCCGTGGCAGCGACGAGGGCGTCATGGTCGGGATGGACGTGGTCGACGAGGCCGATCTCGGCGGCGGTGTGGGCGTCGATGTCGCGACCGGTGAAGGCGAGTTCGGCGACCCGACCGGGGCCGATGATGCGGGGGAGCCGTTGGAGGGTCCCGACGTCGGCGACGAGACCCATGCGGGTCTCCCGGATCGAGAAGACGGCGTCGGCGGCCGCCAGCCGGATGTCGCATGCGGTGATCAGGTCGATCCCGGCGCCCAGACAGTATCCGTGGACGGCGGCGACGACGGGCTTGGGGCATTCGGCGAGGGCGGTGAACGATCCCTGCAGCTCCTTGATCGTCTGGTACGTCTGGAGGTTGCGGGCGCCTTCGGAGGGGGCGTCGGGGGCGAGGCCTGCGAGCATCTGAAGGTCGATCCCGACGGTGAAGGCCGGTCCTCGGCCCGCCACCACGAGGACCCGGACCCGGTCGTCGTCGGCGAGCTCGGTGACGGCCCGGGGGAGGTCGTGCCACATGTCGATGGACAGGGCGTTGAGTTTCTCGGGGCGGTTCAGCCGGATCCAGCCGACCTGTTCGGTGATCTCGACGTCGATGCGGGACATGGGCTCCTCGAGGGTCGGGGAGGACCAGCATACGGGGTGCGGAGGACACCACGAGGGTCTTGACAAGGGAATAAAACTTGAGCATATTGGACTTAGATTTAGTGACGGCACGGAGGCTTCCACGGAGGCTTCGCGGAAGGTGCCCGGATACGTGGTGTCCGAGCACCCGAGGCGGAGACACCCCGTGCCCGAACACCAACGAGAAGGGAGGGATGCGTATGGCGCTGCCTGTCCTGCGTACGGATCGTGAACTTGCTCGTTGGGACCCCTGGGCCGACTTCGAGCGGCTCATGCGGCAGATGGACCAGATGATGTTCGGGTCCCTGATGCCGCTCGCCGAGCGGCTCGACACCTTCACGCCGCTGGCGGACATCGAAGAGACCGACGATGAGTTCATCGTCGAGCTCGAACTGCCCGGCGTGAAGAAGGAGGACATCGACGTCGAGCTGTCCGGCCGGACGTTGACGGTCACCGGTGAGCGGAAGGAGAAGGAGCGCACCGGCATCCTCCGTCGCAAGCATCGTGTGACCGGTCGCTTCTTCTTCGAGGTGACCCTCCCGGCCGAAGTCGATGACTCCGGTGTCGAGGCCAAGCTCGAGAACGGGGTCCTGATGCTGCGGATCCCGAAGACGGCTGCGGCACGGCGTCGTCACATCGAGATCCGCTGAGACGGAACCCCCTCCGTCGCATCCGGGGCGCCGGGAGGCGCCCCGCTCGTTCGGCGTCGGGCCCGTCCGGGGCGCGGCCATGGTCGGGTGCGTGTCCCCGGATCGGGCCCGGCGCTACCCTCGGACCCGGGAGGTCACCATGGCGCCACCGTTCCGGGCCGAGCACGTCGGGAGCCTGCTCCGGCCTCGACGACTGAAAGACGTCGCACGCGCCCACGCCGCCGGTGAGGCGACCGCCGCCGAGTACCACCGAGTCCTCGCCGAGGAGATCGAACGGGCGGTGCGGCTGCAGGAGGACGTCGGCCTCGACGTGATCACCGACGGCGAGTTCGGACGATCGTCGTGGTTCGGGTTCTTCTTCGAGCGTCTGGAAGGATTCGCTCTGCGGCCGTCGCTCTTCGCCTTCAGGGATCACGAAGGCCGGACCTACGAGTGGATGACCGCCTACACGGCGGACCGGATCCGACGACCCCGTCCGATCGCCACCGACGAGTTCCAGCGGGTGCGGGGTCTCACCGAACGGACCGTGAAGGCGAATCTGCCGGCCCCGAGCGCGCTGCATTTCTTCCGGGGGGACGGGTGTCGTGACCCGGGCGTCTACCCGGACATCGAGGCCTGGTGGGACGACGTGGTCGGGATCTATCAGGCGGAGATCCAGGCGTTGGGCGAGGTCGGCTGCACCTATCTCCAGCTCGACGAGGTGCCGCTGGCGATGTTGTGTGACGCGGGGATCCGCTCCCAGCTTCGGAACCAGGGCGAAGACCCCGACGAACTCGTCGACCGGTACGTCGAGGTGACCAACCGGGTGCTGGAGGCCCGGCCCGAGGCGATGACGGTCGCCATGCATCTGTGCCGCGGCAACTTCCGCTCCCGGTGGATGGCGTCGGGCGGATACGAGCCGATCGCCGAGCGGGTGTTCGGCGGGCTCGGAGTCGACGCCTTCTTCCTCGAGTACGACACCGAGCGGGCGGGCGACTTCTCTCCGCTGCGGCACATCCCCGACGACACGATGGTCGTTCTCGGACTCGTCACCACCAAGTCGCCGAGGCTGGAGGATCCCGACGATCTGCTCGCCCGCCTCGACGAGGCGAGCCGCTTCGTGCCGCTCGAGCGGCTCGCCGTGAGCCCCCAGTGCGGGTTCGCTTCGGTGGCGGGCGGCAACCCCCTCACCGAGGACGATCAGCGGAGGAAGCTGACGTTGGTCGTCGAGACCGCCCTCCGGGTCTGGGGAGGGCGGTAGGCGTCGGGTCCCTCACACCTCCGCCGACCGGAAGGCGTCACGGAACGAGATGCGGCCACCCTGGTGGAGGAGGGCGCCGGAGTAGACGCGGCCCGCCAGCCGCACCAACAGGGCGAGGAACACGACGGTGACGCCCGCCGCCAGGGCATGCTCCCATGCGGGGATGGCGCCGAACGCGACCCGGACGGGCACGACGAACGGCGCCACCGGAGGGACGAACGAGAGCACGACCGCGGTCGTCGAGCTCGGATCGTCGAGGGCCCGGAAGCTGGCGAAGAACCCCGCAATCGCCACCAGCGTCATCGGGAAGGCGGCCGTCTGGGCGTCTTCGGCTCGTGACACGAGGGACCCGGCGGCTCCGTAGGCGGCGCTGTAGACGGCATACCCCAACAGGAACCAGGCGACCATGGCCACCAGGAGGTCGACGGGGATCGCGGGGAGGTCGAAAAGCTCCGTCACCCGGAGGGCGACGACGGCGGCGACGACCGTCCCGACGAACTGGAGGATGCCCAACAGGCCGATCCCGATCATCTTCCCGGCGAGGAGCTGCCACGGCTTGGTCGTGGCGAGGAGAACCTCCACGACCCGGTTGCTCTTCTCCTCCGTCACGCCGGTGAGCATCCACGTCCCGTAGGAGAGGATGGCGATGTACATGAGGACGAGCCCGCCGTAGGCGATCACGCCGCGCTGGCCCACCTCTCGTCCCCGCTCTCCGCGGAGGGGGACGACCTCCAAGGCGTCACTGGTGAGGATCTCGACCACGTCGGCGGCGGCCTCGTCGCCCGCCAGGAGATCCTGGATGCGTCGGGTGCCGGCCGCCTGTTGGAGGAGGCGCTCGAGGTCCGAGCCTCCGAACCCCCCGGCGGTGGCTACGACCAGCTCCCGCCCGTCCACGAGGACCGCGTCGACCTCCCCGGCCTCCAATGCGGCGACGGCCTCGTCGCGGGCCTCGAAGGCGACCCTGCGGAGCGTCGTCGGGAACTCGTCGGCGGCGGTGAGGGCTTCGGCGGCGGCCAGGATCGGCTCGTTCCCCGAGCCGAGGATGCCGACCGTGAACGTGCGGCCCTGGCTGCGGAGGACGGCGGGGACGACGATCATGGCGAGGATGATGAGCAGGGTGACCGCCGACGACACCAGGTAGGCCCGGCTTCGTCCCCGTTCGCGGAACTCCCGCCCCGCGACCAGCCGCATCGTCTGCAGCGACGTCATCGGGTCACCGCCTCCCGGAAGAGGTCGTTCAGGCTCGGGGTCGTGTAGGCGAACTCCCGGATCCGTGCCGTGGAGGAGGCGGCGGCGAGCAGCTCGCGGACGTCGGTGTCCTTGTCGACGAGGAGGCGGTGCCGGTCCCCGTCCACCTCGTGGGCGACGACGCCGGTGAGCCGGCGGAGGAACTCTCCGCCGTCTTCCAGCTCCAGCTCCAGGCGCCGGTATCGGGAGGCGTCCTTCAGCTCCCGCACGTTCCCCGCCAACACGATGCGTCCCCGGTCGATGATGGCGACGTCTTCGCAGAGGTCCTCGACGAGGTCGAGCTGGTGACTGGAGAACACGACGGCCGTCCCGGCGTCCGCCTGGGCGCGCAGCACCTCCGCCATCGTCTCCACCCCGAGGGGATCGAGCCCGCTGAAGGGCTCGTCGAGGACCAGCAGCTCCGGATCGTGGACGAGCGAGGCGGCGAGCTGCACCCGTTGCTGATTGCCGTGGGAGAGCTCCTCGACCGGGTCCTCCGCCCGTTCGCCCACCCCGAGGGTCTCCAGCCAGCGGTCGGCGGCCCGCCTGGCGTCGGAGCGTGTCAGACCGTGCAGCATCCCCAGGTAGACGAGTTGGTCCCGGGCCTTCATCTTCGGGTACAGCCCTCGAGCCTCGGGCATGTATCCGAACCGGAGACGCTCGGCGTCGGTGACCGGACGACCGTCCCAGGTCACCGAGCCGGCGTCGAGGCGTACCAGCCCGAAGATCGCCCGCATCGTCGTCGTCTTCCCGGCGCCGTTGGGTCCGAGGAAACCCAGCATGCGGCCGCGCTCCACGGCGAACGCGCAGCCGTCGAGGGCACGCACCTCTCCGTAGGTCTTCTCGAGTCCGTCGAGAACGAGCACCGGATCACCCCTTTCCGACACTGTAACGAATCCTGGACCCCGGCGGTGACGGATCACCGTTCGTCGGCGGTAGGGTCTCGGCTCATGGACCTGTACGAAGCGCTCTACACGACCCGGGCGATGCGCCGGGTGAGACCGGATCCGGTCCCCGAAGACGTCGTCCGGTCCATGCTCGACGCGGCCATCCGGGCCCCGTCGGGAGGCAACAGTCAGAACTGGAGGTTCGTGGTCGTCACCGCCGCGGAGACGAGGCAGCGTCTCGGCGAGCTGTATCGGGACGCCTTCGCCATCCTCAAAGAGACCGTGTACAAGGACCTGTGGGAGCGGGCCCGACGCACGGGGGACGAGGCGGCGTTACGCGTCCAGCGTTCGTCGGAATGGCTGGCGGAGCACGCCGCCGAGGTCCCGATGTGGCTGCTGGTCTTCTCGCGCAACGACCCCACCGGAGCCTCCATCTACCCGGCGGTGTGGAGCGCCATGTTGGCCGCCCGCGGCCACGGTGTCGGCACCTGCCTCACCACCATCCTCGGGCATTTCAAATCCGCCGAGGTGTTCGAGCTGCTGGATGTCCCCTCCGACCGGGGCTGGGTCCTCAACGCCGCGGTGTCGGTGGGATACCCTCTGGGCCGATGGGGGATCGCCCGCCGCCGACCGGTCCAGGAGGTCACCTACCAGGACCGTTGGGGTCGGCCGGTGCCCTGGACCGTCGACGAGCCCCTGTACCGTCCGGACTAGTCGAAGAGGGTCGGCCGGTACAGACGGTCGTGGGTGCGGAGGGCGAACCGGTCGGTCATCCCCGCCACGTAGTCGATCGCACGGGTGAGGTCGTCGGCGTCGTCCACCTGGAAGCTGTCGGGGACCTCGTCGGGATGGTCACGGAAGTACTCGACGAGGTCTCTGATCACGTGGATGGCCCGCTGCTTCTGGGACTCCTCCTCGGGCCGCAGGTACACCCGCTCGAACATGAACTCCCGGAGCTCGTGCATGATCTCCAGGGTGTCCGGGTCCATCGTGACCCGGCCCTGTCGGTGGGACTCCTCCACCACCGCCGTCACCATCTGGTGGATCCACTCCCGGGAGGAGTCGCCGAACCGGACGATCGCCGAGGTGGGAAGCTCCCGGAACTCGATCACTCCCGCCCGCAGGGCGTCGGCGACGTCGTGGGTGAGGTAGGCGATGCGGTCGGCGAACCGGCACAGGTACCCCTCCGGGGTCTCCGGCGGGGGCTCGATCTTCCAGGAGTGGGCCCGGATCCCGTCCAGCACCTCGTGGGTGAGGTTGAGGGGCTCGAGGACGGAGAGGACTCGGACCCCCTGCTCGGAGTGCAGCCACTCTCCGTCCACGTAGGGGCTGAGCGCCTCCTCCCCGGTGTGCCCGAAGGGGGAGTGACCCACGTCGTGGGCGAGGCAGATCGCTTCGGTGAGGACCTCGTTGAGGCCGAGCGCCGCCGCCATGGCCCGTCCGACCTGGGTCACCTGCACCGTGTGGGTGAGCCGGGTGACGTAGTGGTCGCCCTCCGGATTGAGGAACACCTGGGTCTTGTGCTTCAACCTTCGGAAGGCCTTCGAATGCACGATGCGGTCCCGGTCCCGCTCGAAGGCGGTCCGGAACCGGTCGGGCTCTTCGGGCTCGGCCCTCCCCTTCGACTCGTCGGCCTTGGTCGCCGCCGGGGCGAGGAGCTCGTGCTCGAGACGCTCCCGCAGCTCCCGGTCGCGGATCATCAATTCGCTCACGGACGCAAGGGTAGAGGGGTCGGAGGCCTCGTCTCCGGGGCCGTCACACCACCCGTTCCCGCAGTCGGGCGGAGACGTAGTCCATCGTGGCGACGACGATGGCGATGGCGAGCATCTGGGCCGCCGCGGCCCGGTACTGCAGCAGGTTGATGTTCTGCTGGAGGAGGAACCCGATTCCGCCGCCGCCTGCGAACCCGATGATCGTCGACATCCGGACGTTGATGTCCCACCGGTACATCGTGAAGGAGATGTAGGGCGGGACGATCTGCGGGACGACCGCATAGACGATCGTCTGCATCCGGGTGGCCCCGGTGGCCCGGATCGCCTCGATCGGGCCGTGGGAGATCGACTCGACCTGCTCCGAGTAGAGCTTGGCGAGGGCTGCCGTCGTGTGGAGGGCGAGGGCGAGGGACCCGGCGAAGGGGCCGATCCCCACCCACACGACGAACACGATCACCATCACCAGCGGCTCCACCGAGCGGAGGGCGTTGAAGACGGTGCGGGCGATGTAATAGATGGTCAGCCCGATGCCCACCGAGTCTCGCCGAGGTGCCCGGGCGGCGAGGAAGAGCCCGTACAGGCCGCCGATCCCGGCGGGGATCCAGAAGGTGGCGACCGGGTTGTCGAGTTGGCCGAACCACTCCACCGCGGCGCCGATCCCCGCCCCGACCAGCGCCCAGGCTCCCACGGCGAGGGGGACGTCGATGACGTGCAGCACCTTCTTCGGCAGCCGGCTGCGCAGCAGGTATCCGAGCCGCCCGGCCAGGTTGGCGAGGACGCCGGCCCCGAAGAGGGCAGCGAGGACCGGGATCACGACCTCCATGATCTCCCCGACCTTCTGCACGAACTCGCCCAGGAACCGCAACGGTCCGAGCACCGCCCGGGCGGCGAGCCCGGTCTGGATGAAGAAGCGGGAGATGAGGTACAGCTCCAGGAGCAGCGCCAGACCGACGGCGATGAGCAACAAGGCACGCCCGATGCGTTCCCAAGGCGTCGGAGCCTCCTCTTCGACTTCGGGGAGGGCGAGGCGCAGCGCCCGCACCATCAGGTAGGGCACGATGAGGGCGATGGCGAGGGTGAGGAAGACGTTCGACGAGAGGGGGCCCGCCAGCGCTCGCATCCATCGGCTGAACTCGGTGCCGACGATCACCCCGACCGGCAGGGCGAGGATCGTGAGGGAGAGGTTGACGAGGGGGGTGGTGATGTCCCGCATCAGGTTCCGGGCGGCGAAGAAGGAGAGCGGGACCGCCAGGATGAGGCCGACGGTGGTGGCGAGCAGCGCCAACATGACGGTCTCGACGATCTTGTTCCAGGTGTTCTTGGCGTTCTCCGAGATCCGGGGCGAGAGGTCGATCTGATCGGCCAGCACCACCGACTTGTACTGGCTGCCGTCGTCCCCGTCGTAGAAGACGAGTTTCCATCCTTGGAGGGATTCGCCGGGTGGGCCGACGATCTCCACCGTCGGCCCTTCGCCGACGCCGAGTTCGTCGATGAAGAGGTCGGCGGGTACTCGGCCTCCGGGCAGGTCGTCGGCGGCCACCTCGCCGAAGTCGGCCGGTCCCGGTCCCACCCAGGTCGCCTCGCCGACGGTGGCTCCGTCGACGGCCTTCACCGACTGGCCGGGTTCGAGGGTGAAGGGGTCGGCACCGACGTTCTGGGCGGTGAGCCCGGCGGCTGCTCCCTTCGTCGCTTCGAACGGATCTCCCCAGCCCAGGAACTGTCGGGCGTTCCCGGTGTCGTCGACGAGGGCGACCCCGCCGGGGGATCGGATCGTGAAGTCGGGGAGCACCAGGGTCTGGGCGGCGGCGGTGCCGGCGACGTCGGGAAGGCGCTTGGGGTCCCGGGCACCGTTCTCGTTGGTGTCGGTCCACACCTCGACGCGATTGGCCCACGAGCCGATCGGGACCTTCACCGTCGCTCGGATCTCCTGGGGTTCGTCGGCGACCCGGTCGGGGACCTCGTACTCGGCGACGATCGTCCCTTGGGCGTCGGCGGCGACCCGTCCGATCGGCAGGGTGATGGCGAACTCGGACCGGGGCACGAATTCGAGGGCGACCGTCTCCTCGGGTTCGAAGCCGGTGCCGGTGATCGTCACCGTCTCACCGGGAGCGGCGCAGGTCGGGGTGACCGTGATGGCCGGTCCTTCCCCGGTCGGGGCCGCGGCGGGAGGCGGCGTTCCCTGGCAGGGGATGAAGAAGGGCACCGAGATGATCTGGTCTTCGGTGTCGTAGGTGATGAGGTCGGGCTTGGCGAGGGCCCGCAGGATACGGAAGAGCTGCACCCTCCGGGTCTCGGACTGGATCTCGTCGAGCCGCACGTTGGTGGCCGAGAAGGCGAACGCGTAGACGACGAAACCGGCCAGCAGGGCGATGATCAGCTTGAGGGTGCGCCGGCGCCGCTTCCGTCCTTTGTCGTCATCGGGCGGGACCTCGACCGGGGGCTCCGGCGGCTGTTCGGAGGTCGTCGGGGGTTGGGCGGTCTCAACCAACTCGCTCGGCCTCCTTGCCGTAGATCTCCTTGAACTTGGCGTCGTCGATCTCGTCGGGGGAGCCGGTGAACACCAGCTTGCCCTCGTTGAGGGCGATCACCGAGTCCGCGTAACGGTGGACGAGGTCGAGGAAATGAAGGCTGCACAGGACGGTGGCACCCTCCTCCTCGTTGATCATCTCCAGGTAGTGCATGATCGAATGGGCGAGGACCGGGTCGAGGCTGGCGACGGGCTCGTCGGCGAGGATCATCTCGGGGTCCTGCATGAGGGCTCGGGCGACCCCGACCCGCTGCTGCTGTCCGCCCGAGAGCTCGTCGGCTCGGGAGTGGGCCTTGTCGGCGAGGCCCACCCGGTCGAGCTGGTGGATGGCCTTCTCCACGTCCTCGGGCGGGAATCGGTTGATGAGGCTGAGCGCCGGGTTGACGTAGCCGAGGCGTCCCGCCAGGACGTTGGTGATCACCTTGGAGCGGTGCACCAGGTTGAAATGCTGGAAGATCATCCCGATCCGACGGCGAATCCGCCGCAGCTCCTCCTGGGAGGCGGCGGTGATGTCGACGCCGTTCCAGACGATCCGACCTTCGGTGGGCTCGATCAGGCGGTTGATGCAGCGGAGCAGCGTCGACTTCCCCGACCCGGAGAGGCCGATCACCGCGAGGAACTGGCCGTCGGGAACCTCGAAGCTCACGTCTTCGAGGGCGACGGTCCCGTTCTCGTAGACCTTCGTCAGGTGCTCGACCTGGAGCATGTCCACCGCAAGGTACCAGGGTGTGCCGGACGGATCTCTGGCGTGCCCCCCCGGCTCGACACGCGCCTGGGGGGCGGGCATGCCGCCCGCCCCCCAGGTCGGGGTCGTGATCAGCCGAGGTCGGCGACGCTGATCCCCAGCGACTGGACGAGTCCGCGGATGAAGTCGAACTCGGAGTCGTTGGTCGGGGCGACGTCGTCCCACGAGTAGGCGTCGAACGCCGTGGCGAAGGCGTCGGGATCGTTCTGGGCGAAGTCCACGATCGCCTGCACGATCTGGTCCTTCAGGTCGGCGGGGAAGTCCGGGCCGAAGCTGAGGGTGTCGTTCGGGATCGGATCCGACAGCGCCAGAATCCGCACCTTCTGCACGACGTCGGGTGCCTCGTCGCGGATGTTGCGACGGGCATCCTTCACCAGCCAGCCGCCGCAGTCGATGTTCTTGCCGTCGGCGGTGACGACGCACTGATCGACGAGGTCGTCGGGCACGTCGGCGTTGTTCGGGTCGCCGTCCCAGAGGACGTTGCCCTCGGCGTCGACGGGCGGGCTGTAGAAGGTGGTGCCGAAGTCGGCTTCGCCGTTGTAGACGGCCCGGGCGGTGGCGCTGTGGCCGCCGGCCTCGAAGCCTTCACCCACCTCGATGCCCAGCTTCTTGAAGAGGCCGCTCGGGACGAGGAACCCGGAGGTGGATCCGGCGTCCGGGTAGGCCCACTTCTTCCCCGCCAGGTCCTCGAGGGTCTCCACGTCGGAGTCGCGGGGGACGATGAACTGGGTCCAGTACTCCGTGTAGCCGAACCGCTTCGACTTGAGGGCGACCTCGACGCCGCACAGCTCGTTGGCCAGCACGTACGCCTGGGCAGGGATGAAGCCCATGGTGTTGTCCGGCGACGCGCACATCTCCTGGATGGTGGCCGCGTACGAGGTCGGGACGCTCACCTCGAAGGTGAGGCCCGTGGCCTCTTCGAGGGTCTGTTTCAGGATCTCGCCGCCGGCGATGATCTCTTCGGCGCTCACCGACGGTACGAAGAGGACCTTGATCGGGTTGTCGGGACTCCCGATCTCCACCGGGGCTTCCGTGGTGGTCGTCGCCTGGGTCGTGGTCGTGGTTGCTTCGGTGGTCGTGGTCGTCTCGGCTGCCGTCGTCTCCGGTGCTTCGGTCTGGGCGCCGCCGCACGCGGCGACGACCAGAGCGAAGACGGCGACCACGGCGAACCACACACGTGGCTTCATGACGTGTCTCTCCCGTGTTCTCTCGACACACTCGAGCGGGATCGCTCGAACTCGCCGTCCAGGTTACCGAGCGTACGATTCGGTCCACAAACCCCGTACGAGGTCTTCGAACTCCTCCCAGGAGTGGACGTCGACCGCCCCGGGCACCGGATCGTTCCAGGGGCGCACATACCGACAGACGGTGGCGTCGGGCCGATGACGTCGCAGACCCCGCAGCACATGGGGTGCGTCGTCGAGGTAGACGTCGCAGGGGATCTCCCATTTCCGATCGGAGATGTGCACCTCGCGCGTCGGGAGACGGTGTCGGGCGATCCAGGCGAAGGTGTCGTGGATCGCCCAGTCGGGTTTGGTGGTGACGATGACGATGTCGTACCTGTGCGACAGCCGCTCCAGGGCTTCGATCGCCCCCGGGTACGGCTCGAGGTGTCGGAACAGCGTGTGTCCGTCGTGGTCGCGGGCCCATTCCCAGAACTCCCCCATGTCTCGGAAGTGGGTGAGGGAGGGGATGCCGTCCCACGAGGCGACGGCGTCGAAGGGGATGTCGGTTCCGAAGTCGCGGTTGTACCGCCGGATCCACCCGGTGTTGAAGTCGGCGACCACACCGTCGAGGTCGATTCCCAGACGCATGACCCGACGTTACTTCCGCGCCTCCGCAGGGAGGCGCCCTTCTTCCCCCTCTCTGAGGGGGAAGTACCCCACGCCGTCAGGCGTGGGGGGATGGGGGTGGAGCCCCCCTCCCCTTCGCTTCGCTCGGGGACTCCCCCCGCAGGCGGGGGGAGAAGGCTGGGGAGGGTGCGGGGGATGCGCGCGTACAGGGACTCCCCCCGCAGGCGGGGGGAGAAGGGAGGACTCTAAGGTCGGGGCATGGAGCTGGGGATCACCACGTTCGCCGAGACCATGCCCGATCCGGTGACGGGCGAGACCGTCTCCCACGGCGAACGCCTCCGCCAGGTCGTGGCCGAGGCCGTCCTCGCCGAGCAGGTGGGGTTGGACGTCTTCGGCGTGGGGGAGCATCACCGACCCGACTTCGCCTCGTCGGCACCGGCGGTGGTGTTGGCGGCGGTGGCGGGGAGGACCAGCCGGATCCGGTTGTTCCCTGCGGTGGCGGTGCTCAGCACCGACGACCCCGTCCGGGTCTACCAGCAGTACGTGACGCTGGACCTCCTCTCCGGGGGTCGGGCCGAGCTGCTGGTGGGTCGAGGGTCGTTCATCGAGTCCTTCCCCCTGTTCGGGTATTCCCTGTCCGATTACGACGAGTTGTTCGTGGAGAAGCTCGACCTGCTGCTCCTCCTCGCTCGGGAGGAGGTGGTCACCTGGTCGGGACGGTTCCGCCCGCCTATCGAAGCCCGAGGGGTGTACCCACGTCCCGAACGGCCCCTGCCGATTCGGGTCGGAGTGGGTGGGACGCCGCAGTCGATCATCCGAGCCGCCACCCGGGGGCTGGACGTCGCCCTCGCCATCATCGGTGGGAACCCGGAACGGTTCCGGGCGTTGACGGGCCTGTACCGGAGGAGTCTCGCCGAGTCGGGGTTCGACCCGGAGGGGAGGTCCCTGTCGGTCCACGCCCACGGCTACGTGGCGGAGAGCGCCGAGCAGGCTGCCGAGGAGTACTACGACTCCTACGCCTTTGCGATGGGCCGAATCGGGCGGGAGCGGGGTTGGCCACCCATGACCCGGAGTCAATACGACGCGATGCTCCGTCCGGAGGGTTCGTTGATGGTGGGGGATCCCGAGCAGGTGGCGGCGAAGATCCTGCGCTGGCGTGACCTCCTCGGCATCGACCGGTTCGAGCTCCACATCAGCGTCGGCACGTTGCCCCACGACCGCGTGCTCGCCGCCATCGAGCTGTTCGGGACGAAGGTGCGGGCGCTCGTCGAGGCGGGGTGAAGGGCCGCCGGTCGCCTCAGGACACCTGCACCCACTGCACCACCTCGGGAAGGCGGCGGCGGAGGAGGATCCCCGAGAGCCAGATCGACACGAGGTAGAAGGCGGCTCCCCAGGCGACGGCGAAGCCGGAGGCCACCCAGGGGGAGACCACGCGGCCGAAGGCGACGGTGAGCACCGTCACCGACGCCGGCGGCACCAGGAGCATCCCGATGGCGAAGAAGGAGGCGATCTGGCTGGCGATGGCGAGGCAGCCCTGTTCGGTGGCCTGGGCGAACACGTCGGTCCCTTCGCGGGGGAGGCGGAGGGGGGTCAGCACCGAGACCAGGTTCCCGACGGCGAGCTGCAGGGCGGCCGAGCAGATCGCCAGCGGCGCGACGAGCCACAGGTTCGCCCATCCACCGGAGAGGGCGGCCAGGGCGACCGCCAGCACCGCGGTCTCCACCATCAGGGCGCCGAAGGTCGCCAGGTTCTTCCCCATCAGCATGCTGCGGGGACGGATCGGGAGGACGAAGAGGTAGGAGGCGGCGTTGCGTTCCCAGCCGAACTGGTTGAGGGCGATGGGGAGCCCGACGAACAGGACGAGGCCGGGGGCGGCGAGGGGCAGCCAGTCCTGACGCCGGAACGCCGCCAGCTCGCCGGTCCCGACCAGGATCGAGGCCGCCGCCAGACCCACGAAGATCACGGCCCCCGTCCACACGAGGCGCTGGCGGGGATCCCGCAGGTAGAAGCGGAGCTCCTTGCGGGCCAACACCCGCCGGATCCCCCATCCCCACCCCGCCATGCCGTTGCGGCGCGCCGCCCGGTTGGGTCGGGGTGACTGCCCGGGCGTGGTGAGCATCCAGTCGAGCAGCCGGATCCACATCCAGCCCATCCCGAAGATCCAGGTGACGGCGACGATCGCCGAGCCGAGGGAGCCCACCCAGCCGGTGGCGACGGCCACGTTCTGGGCGGCGGCCGGTGGGAGCAGCGTCATCCACCCTCGGATCGGGTGCGAGAGGGCCGCCTGCTCGAGGCCGACCCGGCCCACCACCCGGGCCACCGTGGCCTGGGCGGCGAAGCCCGCCAGGCCGATCCCCATGATGAGGAACACCGCCAGGTCCCGTCCGCGTCGAGACCGCAGCACGGCGGAGACCGCGGTGCTGAAGAGCTGGCCCACCACCACCATCTGGACTCCGAGGAGCAGGCTGGCGGCGACGGCCGCCGGGAGGGTGGTCGTCGGTGCGAGGACGGCCACGTTGGTGCCCAACAGGATGGCGGGTACCACCACCGAGGGGGCGATGAGTGCCGAGACGCCGAGTCCGGTCGCCAGCCGCCATCGGGAGACGGGGGCGAGGGCGAAGCGGGCGGGGTCGAGGTTCTCGTCGAGGGGGAAGATCACCACCGGCAACGTCACCCACACGGCGAAGAGCGCCACCGCACCCCAGAGGGCGAACTGGCGGGCGGCCGGGGGCGACAACGTCTCCATGATCTCCGTGTATCGACCCGCCAGGTACCAGGCCCCCGCACCCAGGGCGACGATCGCCACCGGGAAGCCGATCCGTCGCTGGAGGTCCGACCGGAGTCCGTTCCAGAGGAGGCGGGTCTTCAGCCAGGCGAGGCGCCCAACCATGTCGGTCCGTCCTTGTCGTCCGATCCGGCGACGGCGGCGATGAAGGCGTCCTCCACCGTCTCCACCCCCATGCGGCGGCAGAGACCTTCGGGGGTGTCCTCCATGGTGAGACGCCCGTGCTCCATGATCCCGATGCGGGTGCAGAGCCGCTCGACGAGGTGCATCTCGTGGGAGGAGAAGACGATCGTCGCTCCCTGCTCGGTGTAGCGGCGGAGCAGCCTTCGGATCAGGCGCGCACTCACGGCGTCGACTCCCTCGAAGGGCTCGTCGAGGAACAGGACCGACGGTCGGTGGATGATCGCCGCCGCCAACGCGACCTTCTTGCGCATCCCCCGGGAGTAGTCGGCGACCAGCTTGGCGGCGTCTCCTTCGAGGTCGAGCAGGGCCAGCAGCTCGTCGCGCCGCTCGGTGGCCTCTCGCTGGGGGAGGCCGTGCATGGCGGCGGTGAAGTCCAGGAGCTCGGCGCCGGTGAGACGCTCGTACAGGTTGAACTCCTCGGGGAGGACGCCGATGCGCCGTTTCACCTCCAGCGGCTGCTCCCAGGTGTCGAAGGGGCCGATCCCCGCCGTACCGGCGGTGGGGCGGAGGAGACCGACGATCATCTTGATGGTCGTGGTCTTGCCCGCGCCGTTCTGGCCCAGCAGGCCGTAGAACTCTCCGGGGGCGATGGTGAGGTCGAGGCCGTCGACGGCGACGGACTTGCCGAAACGTCGGGTCAGTCCCTTCGTCCAGACGGCGGGCGGCGTCGCGGTCTCGGGCTCGGCGTCGAGCCCTCTGGAGGTCGCCAGGTGCACGGAGGTCTCATCGGCGGCGTCGGGCTGGAACTGAACCACGATCGGATTGTGGTCGCGTTCGGACTCCTGTGGGAGGGCGCCCCCATGTCATGGGGACCCGGTACCATCGCCGGGGTGGAGTACCAGGCCCTCTACCGGAAGTACCGCCCCCAGACCTTCGAGGACGTCATCGGTCAGGCCCACGTGACCGCCACCCTCGCCCGTGAAGTGGTGGAAGGCCGGGTCGCCCACGCCTACCTCTTCGCCGGACCCCGGGGGACGGGGAAGACGACGACGGCGCGGATCCTCGCCAAGGCCCTCAACTGCGCCGAGCTCGCCCCCGACGGTTCGCCCTGCAACCGCTGCGAGTCGTGCGTCGCCATCACCGAAGGCCACTCGATGGACGTCTTGGAGCTCGACGCCGCCTCCCACAACTCGGTCGAGGACATCCGGGACATCCGGGTGAGCGTCTCCACGGTGGCCTCGAGCGGTGGGGCCCGGAGGGTGTTCATCCTCGACGAGGCGCACATGCTGTCCAAGGCGGCGGGGAACGCCCTGTTGAAGACCCTGGAGGAACCTCCCGAGCACGTCCACTTCGTGCTGGCCACCACCGAGCCCTACAAGTTGTTGGACACGATTCGTAGTCGGGCCCAGCGGTTCGATTTCCACGCCGTGCCCGCCGAGGTCCTCGCCGCCCACCTGTCGAGGATCGGCGACGCCGAAGGGTACGAGACGGAGCCTGCGGCACTGGTGGCCGTCGCCCGCCACGCCCTCGGGTCGGTCCGGGACTCGTTGAGCCTGCTCGAGCAGGTGGCGGCGCTGGGGAACGGGAAGGTGACGGTGGAGGGGGTGAGCCGGGCGCTGGGTCTCGCCGGGGCCGACGCCACCGGGAGGCTCGTCGAGGCGATCGCCGAGCGGGACGCCAAGACGGCGCTCGAACTGGTGGCGACCCTCGCTTCGCAGGGCGTCGATCTGCGGCGTTTCGCGTCGGAGTCGGTTCGGTTCTTCCGGGGGGTGTTCCTCGCCCACTACGCCCCCAACCTGGCCGAGGTGGCCGACGAGCCGGAGGAGGTGTTGGAGGCGTGGACGAGCGCGGCGGCTCGACTGCCGGCGCCCGAGGTGCTGCGAGCGGTGGATCTCCTCGGGGAGGCGTTGATCCGGCTGCGGGAGGGCCGGGAGGAACGGCTGATGTTGGAGCTGGCCCTGATCCGGCTCACCCGACCCGAGACCGACAGCGGCGCCGACGCCCTCCTGGCGCGGCTGGAGCGGCTGGAGCGGATGGTGGCGGCCGGGGTGCCTCCGAGTCCGTCTCCGTCCCGGATCGAGGCTCCCCCGGCCCAGCCGCCCCAGATCGAGGATCTTCTCGCCGAGGCGGCCGGGACGTCACCCACGCCCCGGGTCGAGGATCCCGCGACCCCGTCGTCCCCGTCCGTGCCGGAGGATCGAGGAGGGGTCGAGCCCCATGGCGGGCGGGAGGAAGCGGCGGCGGAGACTCCCGGGGCGGCCGCCGACCCTCCGGAGGCACCGGCACCGGTGACGGATCTGACCCTCGCCCGGGTCCAGGAGGTGTGGCCACAGCTCTTCGGCACCTTGCGGGACGTCCTGGGGGCCCGTCGGTGGGCGTTCTTCCGGGAGGCGACCCCGGGGGCGGTCGCGGGGGACACGGTCGTCCTCGACGTCAAACACGAGTTCCACCTCGAGTCGCTGCAGCGCGACGAGGCGATCGGGAAGATCGTGTCGACGCGGCTCGGCGATCTCCTCGGCGGGGCGGTGAAGGTGCGGTTCCGCCGGACCGACGCCGATCCCACCCCCGTCGTCGACCTGTCGGAAGAACGATCCCCGGAGAAGGACACGCTGCTCGAAGCGCCCGTCGACGTCACCGACCCGGTGCGTCTCGTCGCCGACGAGCTGGGGGCCGAGATCGTCGAAGAGGTCACCACCGAGGAGTGAGCAGTCTCCCTGCGGGTCCCGGGTACCCTGGGGTGGAACGCCGAACGGGGATCCCATGAACCGTCAACCGGACATGCGCAAGCTGATGCGGCAGGCGCAGAAGATGCAAGAGGAGCTGATGGCGGCCCAGTCCGCCCTCGCCGCCGAGACCTTCGAAGGTTCGGCCGGCGGCGGGATGGTGAAGGCGGTCGTCTCGGGCCAGAACGAGCTGCTCCGAGTCGAGATCTCCCCCGAGGTGATCGACCCGGACGACCCCGAGATGCTCGGCGACCTGGTGGTGGCGGCGGTGAACTCGGCCATGGGGGCGGCGGCCGCCGCAGCCCAGGACCGACTCGGCGGGTTGACCGGGGGTCTCGACCTGGGCGGGTTGTTGGGCTGATGTTCGAAGGCCCGGTCCAGCGGCTCATCGACGAGCTCGCCCGGCTCCCGGGGATCGGGCGGAAGTCCGCGCAGCGGCTCGCCTTCCACCTCCTCAGCATCGACGAGGTCGACGCCCGCCGTCTGGCCCAGGCGATCATCGACCTGCGGGACCAGGTGGGGCGCTGCCGCCGGTGCTTCAACGTGACCTCGGGCGAGGAGTGTTCGATCTGTCGGGATCCACGGCGGGATCCCACGGTGGTGTGCGTCGTCGAGCGCGCCCAGGACATCATGGTGGTGGAACGAACCCAGGAGTTCCGGGGCCGGTACCACGTCCTGGAGGGGGTGCTGTCCCCGATCGCCGGGATCGGACCCTCCCAGCTCCGAGTCGCCGAGCTCGCCCGACGGGTGGAAGAGGAGGGGATCACGGAGTTGATCGTCGCCACCAACCCGACGGTGGAGGGGGACACGACCGCGATGTGGCTGGCCACCGAGTTCAAACCCAAGGGGGTGCGGGTGAGCCGCCTCGCCAGCGGCCTCCCCGTCGGCGGCGACCTCGACTACGCAGACGAGCTCACCCTCGGACGGGCCCTCGCCGGCCGCCGAGAGCTGTAGCCCCGCGACGCGGCGGTGAAACGTCTCCGCATCCTCCTGGTGGAGCCGTACTTCGGGGGATCGCACCGACAGTGGGCGGAGGGGTACCGGCGGTTCTCCGCCCACGACGTGTCGCTGCTCACCCTGCCCGCCCGATGGTGGAAGTGGCGGATGCGTGGCGCCGCCGTGACCCTGGCGGAGATGATGGCGCCGCTGGTGTCGTCGGTGGGGCGGCCGGACGTGATGCTGGTGAGCGACATGGTCGATCTGGCGGCCCTGCGCACCTTCGGTCGCCCGGTGGTGGGGGACGTGCCCGTCGCCCTCTACTGCCACGAGACCCAGCTCACCTACCCGGATGTTCCGGGCACCGAACGGGACCTGTCCTACGCCTTCACCAACTGGACGAGCGCGCTCGCCGCCGACGGTGTCGCCTTCAACTCCCGATACCACCGCCACGCCTTCTTCTCGGAGCTGCCACGCCTGCTCCGCCACTTCCCCGACCACACCCATGAGCATCGGATCCCCGAGGTGGAGGCGAAGTCGGTGGTGCTCCCCGTCGGCGTCGATCTGGCCTGGGCGGGGCAGGATCCTCCCCGACGCTCGAGCCCGCCTCTGGTCCTCTGGAACCACCGATGGGAGTACGACAAGGGCCCCGTCGAGTTCTTCACCGCCCTCGACGAGGTGGTGCGGCGCGGCGTGGAGTTCGAAGTCGCCGTGTGCGGGGAACGGTTCCGTCGGGCTCCCACGGAGTTTGACCAGGCGCGGGGAACCCTCGGGGAGCGGGTCGTCTGGTGGGGGTTCGCCGAGCGTGCCGACTACGAGGGGCTCCTTCACCGGGCCGACGTCGTCGTCTCCACCGCCCGTCAGGAGTTCTTCGGGGTAGCGGTGGTGGAGGCGATGGCGGCGGGTGCCTGTCCCCTGCTACCCGACCGCCTCTCCTACCCGGAGCTGATCCCGCCGTCGGTGCACGCCGCCTGCCTCTACTCGGAGGGAGAGCTCGCCGACCGTCTCACCGGTCTGCTGCTCGACGTCGGGACCCGGCGTCGGATCGCAGAGGTGACGACGCGGTTCGTCGGACGCTTCGACTGGTCCCTGGTGGCTCCCCGTTACGACCGCTGGCTGTCCGATCTTTTTCGGCAGCATTCGGGGCGCGCGTGAGCGCGTCTCGCTAGCCTCTGGCAGCGTCGGGCCGTGCAGGCCCGAGCCCAACCGAGGGAGGAGGATGGATGGAACGGAGGCAATTCCTCAAACTGTCGGCGATGGGTGCGCTCGGGGCCACCGCCCTGGCCGCCTGCGGGACCGGAAACGAGGACCTGGACCAGGCGCTGCAGGACGAGAGCCTGCCGCAGCTCAACTGGGAGCTGGCGACGAGCTGGCCGACGTCGCTGGACACGATTTTCGGCGGCGCCCAGACCTTCGCCGATCGGGTCACGGCGATGACCGGCGGCAAGTTCACGATCACCGCCCGGGCGGGTGGTGAGCTGACCAAGCCCCTGGAGATCCTCCAGACGGTGCAGTCGGGCGGCATCCAGATGGGCCATACGGCGTCGTACTACTACGTCGGCCTCAGCCCCATCACCGCCTTCGGGACGGCGCTGCCCTTCGGTCTCACCGCCCGGCAGCAGAACTCCTGGCTGTATCGGGGCGGTGGCCTGGAGCTGCTCCAGGCGGTGTACGCCGAGAAGTTCAACGCCATCCAGTTCCCCGCCGGCAACACCGGCGTGCAGATGGGAGGCTGGTTCAACCGGGAGATCAAGTCGAAGAAGGACCTGGAAGGTCTCAAGATGCGGATCCCCGGCCTCGGCGGACAGGTGATGGAGCGTCTCGGGGTCACCGTCCAGGTGCTGCCCGGCGGTGAGATCTTCCAGGCGCTGCAGACCGGGGCCATCGACGCCACCGAGTGGGTCGGCCCCTACGACGACCAGAAACTGGACTTCCAGTCGGTGACGAAGTTCTACTACTACCCGGGCTGGTGGGAGCCGGGCCCGAGCCTCGAGGTGCAGATCAACCTCGACGAGTGGAACAAGCTCCCCGAGGAGTACCAGGAGGTCATCAAGACGGCGGCCGCCCAGGCGAACGTGGACATGATGGCCGACTACGACGCCAAGAACCCGCCGGCGTTGCAGAACCTCATCAACGAGACCGACATCACGCTGCTGCCGTTCCCGGACGACGTGATGGAGGCGGCGGAGGACGAGGCGTTCTCCCTGTTCGACGAGTTCGCGGCACAGGACGCCGACTTCAAGTCGATCCTCGATCACTGGACCAAGTTCCGGTCGGGGATCCGCCAGTGGCACAACCTGGCGGAGCGGAGCTACCTGCAGTACGAGTCGAAGTTCTGATCGGCCGCTGGACGAAGAAGACGGAAGGCCCCGGCTTCGGCCGGGGCCTTCTCGCTTGTGAGGGTGTGAGGCGAGGCGGTGAGGGCGTCAGGCGAGGGAGGAGAGGCCCATCGCCTCCACCAGCCAGGTGACGGTCTGGGGGAAGACCATGACGAGGACCAGCCCGAGTCCCTGAAGGGCCATGAAGGGCAGGGCGCCCTTGTGGATGTCGGCGGTCTTCACCTCCGGCGGCGCCACCGACTGCAGATAGAAGAGGGAGAACCCGACCGGCGGTGAGATGAAGGCCATGTTGAGGTTGATGGCCATCATCACCGCGAACCAGACGAGCAGCGGTCCTCCCAGACCGAGCGCCAGCGCCGCCGGGACGAAGAGCGGCATCACGATGAAGGAGATCTCCAGGAACTCCAGATTGATGCCGAGCAGGAACACGACGATGTTGGCGACGATGATGAACGTCCACTTCCCCCCGGGGAGACCGACCAGCCAGTTGGTGACGAGGTCCTGGCCGCCGAGCTGCTGGAAGATCATGGCGAAGAAGGTGGAGGCGAAGAGGATCTGGAGGACCAGGCTGGTGATGTTGGCGGTGGAGCGGGCCGCCTCCTTGATGAGATCCCACGAGTAGTTCCGATAGGCGAGCGCCAACAGCACCGAACCGATCGCCCCCACCGCGCCGGCCTCCGAGGCGGTGGCGATCCCGAAGAAGATCGAGCCCAACACGGCGAAGATGAGGAAGATCGGCGGGACCACCGAGAAGAACGTCTCCTTGGCCAGGGCCGTCCCCTTCAGGGTCCGTTCCTCCTTCGGGATCGGCGGTGCCGTCCCCGGCTTCGCGTAGGCGATCACGAGGGTGTAGAGGGCGTAGAGGAGGGCGAGCATGACGCCGGGGATGAGGGCTCCGGCGAAGAGGGCACCGACGGACACCGGGATGAATTGGGCGAGGATGATGAGGACCAGGCTGGGCGGGATGAGCTGGGCGAGGGTCCCCGAGGAGATGATGACCCCCGTCGCCAGCTTGTGGTCGTAGCCGTAGCGGACCATCACCGGGAGGGAGAGGAGC
>JALSJV010000114.1 GCA_026989215.1 Acidimicrobiia bacterium
AGGTCGTCGGCGAAGGCGTCGGGGTCGGAGGCGGAGAGGGCGGCCTTCTCGTCGAAGAAGGCGAGGTGTCCGATCTGGTCCCGGATCGTCCACCCCTCCGCCGGGGTGGGGGTGTCCCAGGCTTCGTCGGGGAGGGGGGAGACGAGGCGGTCGAGGTCGTGGTGTTCGGCGGCGAGGTCGGCGAGGAGTTCGTTCATGGGATGCTTTCTAGCGGGTGGGGGCTCCGCCGTGTGCACCAGGTGGCGCATTCCGCGATTCGGTGCACACGCAGGGTGGCGGCTTGAAGTGCCGTGTGCACGACCCGGCGCTTTCCGCGACGTGGTGCACACGGCGGCACCGTTCCCTCCCAGGATATGGAAGAAGGTGGATGCCGAGACGACGATTCGGGGTTGACAAGGGCGAGTGATCCGCTACGCAACCCGGGCCGGATCGGCCGACGGGAGAAGGGAGAAAGCCTATGGAGGCCGAGATGACCGCCGCCGTGAGCTGCATCCGAACCGGCTGCCCGTCGGACACCGCCGTGCCCGACTTCCTGTTGGACGGCGCCGGGGTCGTGATCGCCATGACCTACACCTGTCAGGTCTGCGGTGTCTCGTGGGTCGAAGACCTGCGTCCCGCCGCCTGACTCGCCCCGTCCTCGATGGCGTCTATCTTCCCGAGGACGGCGGGTCGTCGCCGCCCACCCGCAGGCCGCACATCTCCTCCAGGGCCTTGACCAGAGCGTGGTTGCCCTCGGCGCCGAGCCCCCGGCGCTGCAGCGCCCGGTACAGCTGGAACACCAGTGCCGTCCCGGGCAGCGGCACCCCTAGTTCGTCGGCGGCCTCCAGCACCAGTCGCAGGTCTTTCTCCTGCAGGTCGATGGTGAACCCGGGGCGCCAGTCCCGGTCGATCATCTGCGGACCCCGGTTCGCCAGCATCCACGATCCGGCTGCTCCGCCCTTGACCGCGTCCAGGGTCTTCCGCAGATCCAGCTCGCCGGCCTGGGCGAGGAGGAGCGCCTCGGAGACGGCGAGCTGATTCACGACGACGAGGACCTGGTTGACCAGCTTCACCATCTGACCCGCTCCCTGCCCACCGACGTGGACGATGGTGGTCCCGTAGGCCTCCAGGTAGGGCAGGGCTCGACGGTAGGACGCCTCGTCTCCGCCCACCATGATCGAGAGGGTCCCCCGTTGGGCGCCTTCGCTGCCTCCCGAGATCGGTGCGTCGAGCCAGCGAGCCCCCTTCTGTTCGACCCGGGCGGCGAGCTCCAGGGTCGCCGAAGGGGAGATCGTCGAATGGTCGACGACCAGACTCCCCTCGGACAGGCCGGCGAGGACGCCGTCGTCGCCGGTGACGACGGCCTCGACGTCGGGGGTGTCGGAGACGCAGATCATGACGACCTCGGCTCGTTCGGCGACCTCGCGGGGGCTGTTCGCCGGGGTCGCTCCCGCTTCGACGAGGGGCGTCATCTTCTCTCGGGACCGGTTCCACACGACCAGGTCGTGGCCCTTCTCCAACAGGTTGCGGGCCATGCCCGACCCCATGATCCCCAGCCCGATGAACCCGACCATGCTCAGCCCTCCTCGTCCACCACGACCAGCACCTGCTCGGCATCCACCTGGTCGTCCGGTCCCGCCTGCACCGACGACACGACTCCGTCGTGGGGGGCGCGGAGGGTGTGTTCCATCTTCATCGCCTCCAGGACGACCAGGACGTCGCCTTCGGAGACCCGGTCGCCCTCCGACACCAACACCTTCACGATCTTGCCGGGCATCGGAGCGTGCAGCGAGCCGGGCAGCTCTTCGATCTCCGCCTCCGGGAAGCGGGGGCGCTCGACGAGGCGTGAGTAGCCGGCGGGACCGTCCACGTGATGGGCGGTCCCCACCCGATGCACCCGGTACCAGCGGAGGTGTCCGCCGATCTCGAGACCCACCCGATCCGGTGACGCCGAGATCGGCCGGACGTCGGGGAGGGCTTCCCCGTCGACCTCGACGATGAGGCCCGTACGGGGGACGAACCGATAGCCGACCTGGATCTCGCCGCTCGGACCCTCGAAGGTGACCCGCTGAGGCTGGGAGGGTGAGTTCCGCCAGCCGCTCGGGATCGTCCTCTGCACCGTCGCCTCCCGGCGGCGGGCCTCCTGGGCGCACAACGCCGCCGCCACCGCGGCGAGACGCTCCTCTTCGGCGTCCGGGAGGGGACGGGCGAGGAGGGCGGGATCATGACGCTCGAGGAAGTGGGTGTCGAAGGTGCCGGCCACGAACTCGGGGTGCCGGAGGATCCGCACCAGGAGCTCACGGTTGGTGACGAGTCCGTGGATCTCGGCCTGCCGCAACGCGTTCGCCAGCCGGGCCGTCGCCTCCTCCCGGGTGGGGGCCCAGGCGATCACCTTGGCGATCATGGGGTCGTAGTGGATCGAGATCTCCGATCCGTCTTCCACCCCGGTGTCCACCCTGATCCCAGGTTCGAACCGGAAGCGGTCGAGGACACCGGTCACGGGGAGGAACCCCTTGGTGGCGTCCTCCGCATACAGGCGCGCCTCGACGGCGTGGCCCGTCATCGTCGGCTCCCGAGCCTCCGGCGGCAGGGGGTGGCCCGAGGCGACGAGGAGTTGGAGGCGGACCAGATCGAGGCCGGTGATCTCCTCGGTGACCGGATGCTCGACCTGGAGGCGGGTGTTCATCTCCAGGAACCAGAAGTCGCCTTCTTGGAACAGGAACTCGACGGTGCCGGCACCGAGGTAGCCGACCGCCTCGGCGGCGGCGACGGCGGCCTTGCCCATCCGCTCCCGCAGCTCCGGGGTGAGGGCGGGGGAGGGAGCCTCTTCGATGATCTTCTGGTGGCGCCGTTGGATCGAACATTCCCGCTCGAAGAGCGAGACGGTGGTCCCGTGGGTGTCGGCGAAGATCTGGATCTCGATGTGGCGGGGAGCCTCCAGGTAGTGCTCGACGAAGACGGTGTCGTCCCCGAAGGCCGCCGCCGACTCCCGGCGGGCGCCCTCCACGGCGTCGATGAGGTTCCCGGGGTCGGACACGATGCGCATCCCCTTGCCGCCTCCGCCGGCCGACGCCTTCACGAGGACCGGATATCCGATCCGCTCGGCCGCCTCGCGGATCTCCGCCTCGTCGAGCCCGGTGAGGTCGATCGAGTCGAGGGTGGGGACGCCGGCGTCGGCGACCAGCTCCTTCGATCGGAGCTTGGAGCCCATCGTCTCGATCGCCTCCGGGGGCGGACCGACCCAGAGGAGGCCCGCTTCACCCACGGCTCGGGCGAAGTCGGCGTTCTCCGCCAGGAAGCCGTAGCCGGGGTGGACGGCGTCGGCGCCGCTTCGACGGGCCGCGTCGACCAGGGCGTCGATGCGTAGATAGGACTCGGCCGGGGTGGCTCCACCGAGGGCGATCCCCTCGTCGGCCTCGGCCACGAAGGGGGCGTCCCGGTCGGGCTCCGAGTAGACGGCGACGGTGGCGATCCCCATCGTCCGACAGGTCCGGAAGATCCTCCGGGCGATCTCTCCACGGTTGGCGACGAGCAGCTTCTCGATCACGGCGGCGAGGTTAGCGATCGGGTCTCACCCCGGCGCACACGGGGTCCGGTCGACGGGCTGTGTGCAGGGGAGGGTGGTTTCCGCCCTTCGGTGCACACGGGGGGCTTCACATCCGGAAGACGCCGAACTCCGAGGTGCCCTTCACCGGCCCGGAATGGACCGCCGAGAGGGCGATTCCCAACACGGTGCGGGTGTCGCGGGGGTCGAACAATCCATCGTCGCGGACCCGGGCGGTGGAGAAATAGGCCTGTTCCTCCTCT
>JALSJV010000115.1 GCA_026989215.1 Acidimicrobiia bacterium
GAAGACGGCCCGTCAGCGACGTGCCCTCACCCACTCCCCGATGCGACGGACCGCCTCGGCGACGTCCTCGGTCGACTCCGAGTAGGAGAACCGCACGAACCGGTGTCCCTCCGACGGGTCGAAGTCGATGCCCGGAGTGGCGGCGACGCCGATGTCCTCCAACCAGGCGGCGGTGAGGCGACGGCTGTCGTCGGTGAGATGGGAGACGTCGGCCCAGACGTAGAAGGCTCCGTCGGGAGGGGCGATCCGGTCGATCCCGGCAGCGGCGAGGCCGGCGATCAGCACGTCCCGGCTCCGGGCATACCGGGCGACGTTGGCGTCCAGCTCCTCGCCGCAGTCGAAGGCCGCCACCGCCGCGAGCTGCGAGATGGTCGGCGGGGAGATGAAGAGGTTCTGGGCGAGGCGTTCGATGGCGGGCATCAGGTCGTCGGGTGCGAGCAGCCAACCGAGGCGCCAGCCGGTCATCGAGTAGTACTTGGAGAAGGACTGGACGACGATCGTCGACGGGCTGAGGGCCGCCGCCGTCGGCGCCGGTCGGGTGTAGGTGATCCCGTGGTAGATCTCGTCGGAGACCAGCCGGATCCCCGCCCGGTCGCAGTGACCGGCGACCCTGAGCAGCTCCCCCGGGGTGTGGGTGGCGCCGGTGGGGTTGGAGGGGCTGGCGACGACCAGCCCGTCGAGGGGACCGGCGGCTTCGATCAGCTCGGGGGTGAGCACGTAGCGGGTGGCGGGACCCACCCGGATCCCGACCGGCTCGAGACCCAGCGCCTCGATGATGTTGCGGTACGCGGCGTATCCGGGCTCGGTGATCCCGATGCGGTCACCCACGTCGAACGCCGCCAGCATCGCCAGCACGAACCCTCCCGACGCGCCGACGGTGATCGCGACCCGGTCGGGCTCCACCTCCACCCCGTAGGCCTCCTGGTAGTGACGGGCGATCCGGCGGCGGAGCGGCTCCACGCCCAGGGCCGAGGTGTAGCCGAGCCGGTCGTCGGCGAGGGCGGTGGCGGCCGCCCGCCGGACCCCGGACGGCGCCGGCGTCATCGGTTGACCGACCTCCAGGTGGAGGACGTCGTCGCCTGCCGCCTCCCGCGAGGCGGCGGCCTTCATCACTTCCATCACGTAGAAGGGGGCGATCTCGCCCCGACGGGCCGCCTTCATGGCCGCCAGAGGGTACCGCAGCGCCCCACTCGGACGCGTTTTGGCGGCTGGATTCGACGATATATGTCGAATCCAGCCGCCAGATGGAGAGGAGTCAGGGGGAGACGACGGTGACCGCGACGGTCCCGGCGAGACTCCCCGGCGTTCCGGCCTTCGACCAGGAGGCCTCCACCGAGAGTGTGTAGTCGCCCGGCGTGGCACCGGAGGCGTCGACGTACACCCGGGCCACGTCGGTCTCCCCGTCCTCCAGGACGGCGTCGTGCACCAGGCTGGTGTAGTTCCCCTGCGGGTACTCCAGGGCGAGGCCGGCGGCATCGGTCACCACCACCTGGAACCCGTCGACCCTGGGAGCGTATCCGGTGTAGGCGATGTCGATCCATGCGCCCGATCCGGCCACGACCGTCTGAGGATCGAGGTTCACCTGGGCGACGTCGGCGCCCGTGTAGGCCTGGACGGGGATCCTCAAGGTCACCCGCTTGGTTCGCCTCTTCCCGACGTACACGTCCGCCCGGTCCTGACCGTTCACCTTGTAAGAGACCTCCAACTGGATCCGAACGGCCCGCTTGGCGTCGTAGGGGACGTCGAGACGGAGGGCGGTGAAGTCCAGCTCCCCGTCCGAGAGCGTGTCGTCGGCCCACAGCGAGGTGTAGCTCCCGGTGTTGGCGGGGTAGGAGACGTCGACGCCCTTCGTCTTGGCCGCCACCACCCGGAAGTCGGTGGCGTCCACCCCGTCGGCCCGCCAGGTGAGCGAGATCCAGACGGTGTCACCGGCGGTCACCGCCGGCACCTTGTCGCTGACGAGGATCACCCGGCCGTCTCGGCCGTCCCGATCGTCATCGTCGTCGTCATCACGATCGTCGCGGTCGTCGTCCTCGTCACGACCGTCTTCTTCGTGGTCGACGTCGGCTCCGTCATCCCGTGCGTCGAGCACCGAGACCTCGTCGGCGCCGTCCTCGTCTCCGTCGTCGGCCCAGGCGGGCGTCGCCGCACCCACGACCAACAGCATCACCAGTATCCATGCCCCCAGTCCGCGTACCTTCATACCTCTACCTTCGGCATTTCACGGGCAAAAACTTGAGTGGCCGTCACGCGCAGTACTCCTCGTACGCCTTCCGCACCTGCTCCCGCAGGTCCGGGGTCTCGGCGAGGATGGCTTTGAACTCGGCGTAGTCGGCCACGGCGTACCCGGCGGCGACGACCCGGGCCTCCAACTCCGATTCGATGGCGCCGACGTCCTCGAAGGTGAAGCGCTGCACGTCACACATCCAGCGGCCCTCCAGCCTGGCGAGGGCCTGCCGGTCGGCGGCACCGAGCCCGCCGCAGGCGGCGAGGACGACGGCGAAGACGACGGCGGCAGCGACGCTTCTCATGCCGCTTCCCGTCGGCATCGCCCGCCAGGGGTTGAGGACTCAGTCCGCCGGCACCCTCCGGCCCCGACGCAGAACCAGGGCGGGACGTCCCAGGATCCCCACGTCCTCGGTGGGATCGCGATCGAAGAACACGGCGTCGGCGGGGAACCCCGGTCGGAACCCGACGTCGCGTCCGGTGGCAGCGAACGCGGCGTGGCTCACGGCGGCGACGGCGGCGACCGGCGACAGGCCCACCTCCGCCAGGCGGGCGGCCTCGGCGGCGACCCTCCGGGCGGGGACCGCCAGATCGCTGCCCGCCAGCACGGTGACCCCCAACCGCTCGGCGACGGGAAGCAGGGCGGCGACGTTGGCGAGCCCCTCGCCGAGGAGACGCCGTCCGCTGGAGCCCTCCCGCAGCTCGTCGCGCACCGCCTCCATCCGAAGGAGGGTCGGTACCCACATCCCGCCCCGGCCTGCGAGGGCGGCCAGGTCGTCCTCGGTGAGGAACAGGCCATGCTCGATCGAGTCGACGCCCGCCGCGACGGCCATGGAGGGCGCCTCCCGGGCCATCGTGTGGATGGCGACCCGGGCGCCGGCGGCGTGGGCGATACGGACCGCCGCCTCCAGGGCCTCGAAGGAGAAGTTCACCCGAGGTCCCTCGCCTCTCCGGGGCCAGTCACCGACGATCTTCACCCATCCGCCCCGGCGGGACGCCGCCCGGGCGACCGCGTCGGCGAGCTGCTCCTCGTCCACCTCCTCTGCGAACCCCGGGTAGTACCCCCCGGGCGTGGCGATCATCCGACCGGCCGCCTCAAGGTCGGGGCGACGGTCGGGCGGCTCGTCGAAGAGACGGAGTACGGCGTCGTCCCCCCACCCCTTGTCGAGGGCGAGGAACACGCCCGCCTGCACACAGGCGAACGCGCGACGACGGATCTCGTCGGGGTCGCCCGGCGTCAGGGTCATCTCGTCGGCCGACAGATGGGCGTGGGCGTCGGCGAGCCCCGGCAGGGCCCACAGTCCGTGGGTCTCGTAGGCCTCGTCGATGGGACCGGCGTCGGGCTCGCTCCAGTACCCGTCTTCGGCGACGAGGACCACCTCGTCGGCCCCGGGCGGACGGAGGGTCACGAGGGTGCGCATGGGCGGGCACGCTAGCCCGGATGGCAATCCTTGGGCGAACGGGTTGAATGGCCCGATGCGTCGCCTCCCCGCCCTCGCCGCCGTCGTCGCCCTCGTCGTCGCCGCCTGCACCGCGTCGTCCCCCACCA
>JALSJV010000116.1 GCA_026989215.1 Acidimicrobiia bacterium
CGGCGTGGCGGTCCTCCGGCGGTACCGCTTCCTCCTGTTCACCGTCACCCTTCTGCTCCTCGCCGCTCCCCTCATCCCCTCCGACGCCCCCGGCCCCGTCCGGGGGTTGGAGGCGAACGGCTCCCGACTCTGGGTGGTGGCCGACCTGGGGTTCATCGAGCTCCACTTTCAGCCCGGTGAGATCGCCAAGCTGGCCTTCGTGGCGTTCCTCGCCGCCTATCTGGCCGACCGGACGTCCCTTGCGGGGACGCATCGCCGGCTCGGCCGCTGGGAGCTCCCCGAGCCCCGCCAGGTCTTCCCCCTGATGGCGGTGTGGGCGCTCAGCTCCCTCGTCCTGATCTCCCAACGCGACCTGGGGGCGGCGACCCTCCTCTTCGCCGTGGTGGTGGCGATGCTGTACGCCGCCACCGCCCGTCGTCTGTTCCTCTGGGCGGGCGCCGTGCTGGGCGGGGGAGGAGCCGTCGCCGCCTACCTCGTGTTCGGGCATGTGCAGCGTCGGGTCCAGGCGTGGCTCGACCCCTTCGCCGACTTCGAAGGGGCGGGCTACCAGATCGCCCAGGGGGTGTTCGCCCTGGGGAGCGGCAGCCTGGCGGGAGCCGGGCCGGGTCTGGGACGTCCCGACCTCATCCCCAACGCCATCACCGACTTCATCTTCGCCGCCGTCGGCGAAGAGCTCGGGTTCGCGGGGACGGTGGCCGTGCTCGCCGCCTACGCGGTCGTCGTCGCCGTCGGGTTCGGGATCGCTCTCCGAGCCCGTGACCGGTTCCGCAAGCTCTTGGCGGCCGGGCTCACCTTCGCCTTCGGTTTCCAGACCTTCCTCATCCTCGCCGGCGTCCTCCGGATCCTCCCCCTCACCGGAATCAGCCTCCCCTTCATGTCCTACGGCGGCTCGTCGCTGGTCGGCAACTTCGCCCTCGTCGCCCTGCTGGCCCGGATCTCCCACGAGGAGACCCCGTGAACGGCCCGATCCGGCGTCTCGCCCTCACCGTGCTCGTGGGTCTCGGGTTGGTTCTCGGGTCCGCCACCTGGTTCCAGGTCCTCGGGGCCGACCGTTACCGATCCGACCCCCGCAACGCCCGGCCTGCGATCAGCCGCTCGGTGAAGGAGCGGGGAGTGATCGTCACCGGCGACGGCACGATCCTCGCCGAGTCGCTCCCCGACGAAGACGACCCCCGCTCCTTCGCCCGCCGGTACCCGGAGGGCGAGGCCTTCACCCCCGTGGTCGGCTACACGTCGCTGCTCGTCGGGGACGCCGGGCTGGAGGCCGCCTACGCCGACGAGCTGCGATCCCGCCGCGACCTCACCATCTCCGACCTCATCGCCGTCCTGTTGGGTCGGGACCTGCGGCCGCTGTCCTTGCAGCTCACCCTCGACCCCGAACTGCAGCGAACCGCCTACGAGGCGTTGGCCGGTCGGAGGGGGGCGGTCGTGGCGCTCGACCCCACCACCGGTGCCGTGCTGGCGTTGGTCAGCTCCCCGTCCTTCGACCCCGAGACGCTCCTCGGCTCCGACGCCGTCGACCGGCGCCGTGACCTCCTCGACGACCCCGACCAGCCGCTCCTCGACCGGGCCACCCGCAGCCTGTATCCGCCGGCCTCCACCTTCAAGGTGCTGGTCGCCGCCGCCGCCTTCGACACGGGCGTCGCCGGGCCCGAGAGCGAGTACCCGGACCCGACCGAGTTCCCGCTCCCCGGTTCGACCGCCACGATCCGCAACTTCACCGGCCGCACCTGCGCGGACGGCACCACCGTGACCGTCCAGACCGCCTTCGTCCGATCCTGCAACACCACCTTCGCCGCCCTCGCCCTCGACGTCGGGGCACAACCGCTCGCCCGGACCGCCGAAGCCGCCGGGTTCGACCGCGACCTCCGCTTCCCGTGGGAGGTCGCCCGCTCCACCTTCCCCCTCGACCTGATCCGGGGGGATCCGGCCGCCCTCGCCCAGAGCGGCATCGGGGAACGCGACGTGCGGGCGACACCGTTGACGATGGCGATGGTCGCGGCGGCCGTCGCCAACGGCGGCGAGACGATGGCACCGTTCCTCGTCCGTCAGGTGTTCGACGCCGACGGCGAGCCGGTCGACGTCACCCAGCCCACGACCCTCGGGCGGGCCATGTCCCCCGCCACCGCCGCCGTGCTCGGAGGACTCATGGAGCTCGTCGTCACCGAGGGGACGGGCCGCAGGGCCGCCGTCCCGGGCCTGCGGGTGGCCGGGAAGACGGGCACCGCCGCCTCACCCGAAGGCCCCCCGCACGCGTGGTTCATCGGGTTCGCTCCGGTGGAGCGTCCCCGGATCGCGGTGGCCGTGCTGGTGGAGTCCGGCGGGGACGTCGGGGAGTCCGCCACCGGCGGGACCGTCGCCGCCCCCATCGCCCGCGCCCTGTTCGAACGCTTCCTTGCCACCAGGTCCTGAAAGCTACGATTCCGAGGCCGTTCCATGGATGTTCCCACCTTTCTCACCGACCGGTACGAGTTGACCGCCCACATCGCGCGTGGCGGCATGGCCGACGTCTACCGGGGCACGGATCACCTGCTCGGCCGTCAGATCGCCGTGAAGGTGCTGCATTCGCAGTTCAGCTCCGACGAGGCGTTCGTGAAGCGGTTCCGCCGGGAGGCCCAGGCCGCCGCCAACCTGAGCCATCCCAACATCGTCGCCATCTACGACTGGGGCCAGTACGACTCGACCTACTTCATCGTGATGGAGCTGATCGAGGGACGTTCCCTGCGTGACGTCCTCCGGTCGGAGGGTGCCCTCCTCCCCCGCCGGGCCACCGAGATCGCCGCCGAGGTGGCCGCCGCCTTGTCGGTGGCGCATCGTGCCGGGCTGGTCCACCGCGACATCAAACCGGGGAACATCCTGCTGGCCGCCGATGGGACGGTGAAGGTGACGGATTTCGGGATCGCCCGGGCGTGGGACGACTCCCAGGAGCTCACCCGCACCGGGGCGGTGATCGGCACCGCCACCTACTTCAGCCCCGAACAGGCCCAAGGGTCCCCCGCCGATGAACGCTCCGACGTCTACTCCCTCGGGGTGGTCCTGTACGAGATGCTCACCGGCCGGCCCCCGTTCCTGGGGGACAGCCCGGTCTCGGTCGCCTTCCAGCACGTCTCCTCCGAGGTGGCCCCGCCGTCGGCCTTCAACCCCGACGTCCCCGCCGAGCTCGACGCCATCGTCCTCAAGGCGATGCACAAGGATCCGGCCCAGCGCTACCAGACCGCCGAGGAGCTCCGCACCGACCTGGTCCGGGCGTTGAGCGGCGACGCTCCGGTGGCGGTCGGCGGCAACGACGCCCCGACCCGGGTCATCCAGGCTCCGATCCCCCCCGCCACCGTGCCACCCGACGAGGTGTACCGTCAGCTCGAGGAGCCGCCCCCCAGCAACCTGCCCTTCGTCATCGGGACCTTCGCCCTGCTCGCCACCCTCGGGGTGCTGGTCTTCCTGGTGCTGCGCCTCCTCGGCGGCGGCGGGACCCCCGAGGTGGAGACGATCGTCATGCCCGACATGGCGGGGGTGTCCGAAGCCGAGGCCTTCGCCCAGCTCCTCGACCTCGGGCTTCGACCCGTCCCGGCCCGGGAGGCGAGCGAAACCGTCGAGGAGGGTCGGGTCATCCGCACCGACCCGGAGGCCGGGGCGACGGTGGATCCCGGGTCGAGCGTCGTGGTGGTCGTCTCGGCGGGCTCCG
>JALSJV010000117.1 GCA_026989215.1 Acidimicrobiia bacterium
CCCAGGGCACGGACCCGGTCGAGGCTGAGGCGACGTCGCAGGGCGAGACCGTTCACGTGCTCTCCGCCTCCCGTGGGGCGCGCACCCGGAACAGCCAGCGGATCATGGCGTCGCCGGCGATGAACACCAGCACCGTCGCCTCGATGATCCGAACCAGGTCGGTGGACATGCCCGCCCGCTGCTGCATCAGCGGCGCCCCCGACAGCAGGGCGCCCCACAGCAGCGCCGCCGGGACGATCCCGTAGGGGTTGGCTCGGGCGAGCAGGGCGATGGCGATGGCGTCGAACCCGACGTTGACGAACACCCCCGGACTGAGATACCCCTCCGCTCCCGAGACGTGACCGGCCCCGGCCAGCCCGGCCATCGCCCCCGACAGGGCCATCGCCAGCACGGTGATCCGGTTGACGTTCACCCCGGCGTAGGTCGCCGCCTCCGGATTGGCGCCGACGGCTCGCACCTCGAAACCGAAGGTGGTGCGGGACAGCACCCAGGCGGTGCCCACCACCAGACCCAACATGAGGAACAGCCCCAGATGCAGCTTGGTGCCGTCGACCAGCTCCCACAGCCGGGCGCCTGGGGGGAGGGGGCGGGTGCGGGCCACCGAGACGTCGGGGTCCCGGAGGATCATCGGGTCGAGGGAGTTCACCAGCCAGACCGCCAGCAGCGACATGATGAAGTTCATCATGATCGTGGTGATCACCTCGTGGGCTCCGGTGCGGGCCTTCAACACGCCGGGGACCAGACCCCAGACGAATCCCCCCACCGTCCCGGCGGTGAGCACCACCGGGATCAGCACCGGCGCCGGCCACCCCTGCAGGAACGACCACGTCCCCACCCACGCCGCCAGCAGCGCCCCGGCGAGGATCTGACCTTCGGCGCCGATGTTGAACAGGCCCGCCTTGTAGGCGAAGGCCATCGCCAGGGCGGTGCCGATGAACGGCGTGGCCCGCCCGATCGTGGTGGCGATCCGCTCGGGGCTGCCCACCGCCCCTTCGATGAGCGCCCCGTAGGCCAGGAGGGGATCGGAGCCCGACGCCAACACGGCGATCGCCGCCACCGCCAGGGCGGTGACGATGGCGAAGATCGGCACCGTGACGGGCGCGAGCCGCTGGTAGAAGGATCCGTTCATGCCGCGTCCGCTCCCGTCGCCATCAGCAGGCCGATGCGGTGACGATCCGCGTCGGCGGCGGGCATCGAGGCGACGATCCGGCCCCGGTACAGCACCCCGACGGTGTCCGCCAGCCCCAACACCTCGTCCAGCTCGGCGGAGACCAGCACCACCGCCGTGCCCCGGTCCCGGATCTCCACCAGCCGGGCGTGGATGAACTCGATGGAGCCGACGTCGAGGCCGCGGGTGGGCTGGGCGACCAGCAGCACCTCCAGGGGGCGGGACAGCTCCCGGGAGACCACCACCTTCTGCTGGTTCCCGCCCGAGAGGTGGTCGACGGGGACGTCGACGCCGGGGGTGCGGATGTCGAAGGTGGCGACCAGCTCCTCGGCGTGGCGGGTCACCTCCGCCCGGTTCCGCACCAGCCCCCGGGCGTAGGGCCGGCGGTGGTAGCGGTTCAGCACCAGGTTGTCGGCGACCGTGAAGGACCCGATCAGGCCGTGACGGGTCCGATCCTCGGGGATGTGGCCCACCCCCAGCTCGGCGATGCGGCGGGGGTCGAGACCGACCAGGGAACGGCCGTGCAGGAGGACGTCGCCGGCGACGACGGGACGCATCCCGGCGAGGGCTTCGACGAGCTCCCGCTGGCCGTTGCCCTCCACCCCGGCGATCCCGTAGATCTCACCGGCCCGCACCTCGAAGGTGCAGTCGTGGACGGCGGCATGTCCCCGGTTGTCGTCCACCGCCAGCCCGCGGACCTCCAGCACGACGTCGCCGGGGTCGGAGGTGCCGCGGTCGACGGTGAAGCTCACCCGTCGGCCCACCATCATCGTCGCCAGCTCCTGCTCGGAGGTCTCCGACGGGGTGGTTCGCCCCACCACTTCCCCGTGGCGGAGCACCGTGATCCGGTCGGCGACCTGGGACACCTCGCGGAGTTTGTGGGTGATGAACACGATCGACTTGCCCATCGCCGCCAGCTCCCGCACCGTGGAGAGGAACTCGTCCACCTCGCCGGGGGTGAGGACGGCGGTGGGTTCGTCGAGGATGAGGATGTCGGCGTCCCGGTACAGGGCCTTCAGCAGCTCGACCCGTTGGCGGATCCCCACCGACAGGTCGCCGACGACGGCGTCGGGGTCGATGGGGAGGCCGTACCGTCTGCTCAGCTCCTCCAGGCGGCGGCGGGCCGACCGCAGCTCCAGCACCCCCCGGCGTACCGTCTCGGCGCCGAGGACGACGTTCTCCAGCACCGACAGGGTGGGGACGAGCTGGAAATGCTGATGCACCATGCCGATCCCGGCGGCGATGGCGTCGGCCGACGAGCGGAAGGTCACCTCGGCGCCGCGCAGCCGTACCGTGCCCGAGTCGGGCCGGTACAGGCCGAAGATGATGTTGACCAGGGTGGTCTTCCCGGCGCCGTTCTCCCCGAGGAGGCAGTGGATCTCCCCCTCCGCCAGGTCGAAGGAGACGGCCCGGTTGGCCACCACGCCCGGGAAGGTCTTCGTGATCCCACGGACCTCCAGGACGTGGTGACCGGGGCTCGTCATCGGGCCTCAGCCGTCGAGGGGCTGTCCGGTGATCGGGTCGACTCCCGTCGAGATGGAACCGTCGGCCAGACCCGCCCGATGCTGCTCCAACACGTCGAGGGCTGCCTGGGGCACGGGGGCGTCGTGGGGCGGGGCGTAGTCCATCCCGCCGTTGGCGGCGGTGAGGGTGAAGATCCCGCTCTGGAACTCGCCGGACAGGATGGCGGCGATCTGCTGGAACACGCCGAGGCCGACGTCCTTGATCGCCGAGGTGGCGAGCCGGTCCGCCCCGGCGATGGCGCCGCCCTCGAAGGTCGTGTAGTACTCGTCGGTGTCGACGCCGATCACCCACGCGCCCTTGGCGGCGGCGGTCTTGATGCCCGACGAGCCGGTGGGCCCACCGGCGCCGAAGATCACGTCGGCGCCCTCCCCGAGCATCTGCTCGGCGGTGGCGGCGCCGCCGGTGACGTCGGTGAAGGACTCGTGGTAGACGATCCGCACGTCGACGTCGGGGTTCACCTGCTCGGCGCAGTATTTGAAGGCGTTGGCGAACCGCACCACCGGCGGGACCGCCTCCACACCGGCGACCACGCCGATCACGTTCGACTCGGTGAGCGCCCCGGCGAAACCGCCCACCATGCAGCCGCCCTGGTCGTCGGCGGCGAGCACCCCGACGTAGTTGTCCGGGTATTCGGGATGGAACTGGTCGACCCCGATGAAGGTGACGTCCGGGTTCGCCTGGGCGAACTCGAGGGTGTCGGTGGCCAGCAGGAACCCGACGGTGACCACCACCTCCGGCTCGTTGTCGAGGATGCTGTTGAGGTTGGTGGTGTAGTCGGCTTCGGAGGCGGTCTCGATGTAGCGGGAGTCGAGGCCGAAGCATTCGGCGGCGGCCGCGAATCCCTTGTAGACGCCTTCGTTGAAGGTGCCGTCGTTGATCTTGCCGATGTCGGTCACCAGGCCGATGTTGAAGCCGTCGGGGACGGTCACCTTCCCCTTCGCCTCGTCGCAGGCGGCGACGAACTTGCCG
>JALSJV010000118.1 GCA_026989215.1 Acidimicrobiia bacterium
CCTGGTGTGGCGCAACGTCGTCACCCGGCTCGACCGTGCCGCCAGGGAGCTGGCCGCCTCCGCCGGGGTCGTCGGCGGCACCGGGTTCTCGACCCGTTGGGAGGAGCTCATGGACCGGGTGGTGCCCCTCCTCGTGGCGGCCTCCATCGAGGACAGGGCCGAGCACTGGTGGACGGCCACCGAAGGGATCCGAGACCTGCTCACCCGCATCGCCGCCGACGTCGGTGGTCAAGAGGCGGAAGCGCTCACGGCGATCGACGTGGGCTCCGCGGTCGAGGCATCGATCGAGGCGGCCGACATCGAGGCGATCGTCCCGAAGGGGCGTGGGCTCGCCGCCATCGCCGGACGCGTCGTCTCGTTGTGGGATCGCCGCCGACGTCGCACGGTCGTGGCCGACCGCCGGCACTCGGCAGAGGCTCGTCTGCGTGGGGAGCTCGATCAGCGGATCGGAAGGCGGGTTCGAGAGGTTCTCCGTCGCCGCGGCGAAGGGGTGGCGGCGTTCACCGAATTCGAGCTCACCCTCGCCCGGGTGGAAGCGGGGGCGTCGCCACTCCCAGACCGCGCTCCTCGAGCCTGAGGTCGAACTCCAGCCAACGACCCCGCAGCTCCCCGTCGGCCTGGGCGAGCACCGGCTCGTCGGCACGGACGACGGCGTGCCGTATCCCGGTCCAGACCCGGATCCCCTTCACGCCGGACATCCCGTCTCCGGTGAGCACGCGACGGAGGATCGAGGGGGCTCGGCGTAGCCGCAGGGCGTCGATCGCCAGGAGGGCCATCGGGTCGGCGCCGCGGGGTCCGAGGCGGAGCGGGCGACGACCGAAGTACGTGTAGGCGTCGTGGAACTGGACCATCAGCCCGGCGGTGTCGGCCGTGATCCCGTCGGCCTCCAGGTGGAGGCGATGCGGGACGCGGCGCAGCTCGGACCACACCGTCGACAGGGCGGTGCGGGCGTAGTGGAGGGAACCGAACCGATACTTCCGGTACGGTTCCGCCTCGGCCCGGCGGACGATCTCGGCGTCGTGGCCGATTCCCAGCGCGAACAGGGTCACCCAACGGGAGGCCCGTCCGTCGCCGTCGGTGGCCGTGACCCACAGGACCGGCACCGATCGGACGTCGAACCCGCTCGCCAGCATCTTGGCGACGGCAGCGGGACGCCGGGGGAGCTCGGTGAGGCGGGCCAGGACGTTCGCCGTGCCGACGGGGATGATCCCCAGCACCGTCTCGGTCCCCGCCACCGCCTGGGCGACGTGGTGCACGATGCCGTCGCCGCCCATCGCCACGACGAGACGGCAGCCGGACTGGACCGCCTCGGCGGTGAGCGAGCGGGCATGTTCGGCCGATTGGGGCCACGCCGGCTCCACCTCCCAGCGGCGGGACAGGACTCGGCAGACCGACCGGTGGAGCCCCCCGGTGAATCCCGACGCCGCCGGGTTGGCGACGAGAAGCAGACGATCCATGACGGCGGAGGCTACCGTGGGGTCGTCTCCCAACCGCGTTCGACGATGACCGATCCCAACGAGCCGCTCTTTTCGTTACCTCACGGTGAAGGCGCGGGGTCGATGCTGGCCGCCGTGGCGGGGGACGTCGCCGGCGGTGCCGACCCCAAGGGATATTCGGCGGTGACGCAGTGTGCCACCGTCGTGGCGTATCACATCATGGTGCGAGGTGAGGTGGAGCGGTCGGCGCTCGAGCACGAGTTCCTCGAGATGGACGGCCACCTGGAGGGCGACGTGCCGACGCTTCGAGGGGTCTCGCCCGAGCTGCGGTCCTGGCTCGACTCGGCGAAGGAGGGGGAGGCGGCGGCCTGGGTCGAACCGTCCGCCGAGCCGTCGTCGCGGATGGCGCCGCTGGCGGTGTGGCTGCGACGCAAACCCGAGGAGCTGGTGGTGGCCGCCATGGAGGTGGCCCGCATGACCCACATGGACGCCTCGACGGTGGTGCTGGCCACCGTCGCCGCCGCGGCGGTGGCGGCGGCCTGCTTCGCCCAGGGTGGGAGGGATCTGCTGCTCGCCGGGGCGGAGACGGCGGAGCAGGCGTTGGCACGGGTCGAGGAGGAGCGGTATCGATTCGGTGGGGTCGACGAGGCCCAGGAGATCCCCGCTCGGCTCCGCTCGCTGACCGAGCTCGTCGAGCTGCCGATCGCCGAGAAGGTGGAACGGTTCGCGCCCGACGGCTCCGTGCACGGTGTCGACGGCGTCTACTTCGGGCTCACCGTCGCCGCCCCGATGACCGTGGACCCGATCAAGGCGATCGAGGCCGGCGGAGTGTACGGAGGCAGCGTCGTCGGAGCCCTCGTCGGCGGCATCATCGGGGCGCGGGTGGGCCTGCGCCGTTGGCCCTGGGTGATCCCCAACGACACCTGGTTCGCCGAGATCGGGCGGCGACTCGCCGCCAACAACCCCGAGGTGCGCGACCTCCCGGTGCCCTACGCCGTGGAGGAGCGGTTCATCCTCCCCCGGCCCGAGCAGTACATCGACTGACCCGTGGCGCCGAAGAACGATCCGCGCACCGTCTTCGGGTGGGCGATGTACGACTGGGCCAACTCGGCCTACGCCACCACCACCGGGGCGATCGTCGCCGCCTTCTTCACGCGGGAGATCGTCCCGGAGGAGGGATTCGCCGGGATGTCGGCGGAGGCGCTGTGGGCTTTCCTCGTCTCCGTGGGGACCTTCATCCTGTTCCTGGCGATGCCGGTGCTGGGAGCGGTCGCCGACTACTCGGCCGCCAAACGGCGGTTCCTGCGGGGCTTCGCCCTGTTCGGGGCGGCGACGACCCTCCTCATGCCCTTCGTCCCGGCAGGGGGGGTGGTCCCGTTCCTGCTGCTCTTCCTCCTCACCCAGATCGGGTTCGTCGCCGGCAACGTCTTCTACGACGGGTTCCTCCCGGAGATCTCCACCGACGACACGATCGACCAGGTCAGCTCGAAGGGCTTCGCCTTCGGGTACATCGGAGGGGGCCTCTACCTGCTCCTCGCCCTGGGCGTGATCCTCGCCTCGGGCGACGGGGGACTTCTCCCCTTCGACCAGGACGTGGCGGTTCGGGCCGCGATCTTCGGGGCGGGTCTGTGGTGGGCGGGGTTCTCGATCTTCGCCCTCCGCCGCCTCCCCGAGTCGGGGGAGGCGGGGGTCGCCCCGGCGGGGCGCCGCCTGGCACGGCTGGGCTCCTACGCCCGGATCGGGTTCGGTCGGACCTTCGCCACCACCGTCCGGCTGGTGCGATTCCCCCAGCTCCTGCTCTTCGTGGTCGCCTTCCTTCTCTACAACGACGGCGTCCAGACGGTGATCAACATCAGCGGCGCCTACGCCGACCAGACCCTCGGTCTCGACGCCACCACCATCATCATCGCCTTCCTGGTGGTCCAGTTCATCGCCTTCGGGGGCTCTCTCGGTTTCGGGGCCTTGGCGGCGAGGCTCGGCACCAAACCGGCGATCCTCGTCTCCCTCGCCGGCTGGGTGGGGATCGCCGTGGGCGCCTACGTCCTCCCGGCCGGGTTCGCCGTCGGGTTCTACCTCCTCGCCGCCGCCGTCGGGTTCGTGCTGGGCGGCACCCAGGCCCTCTCTCGCAGCCTGTACGGCTCGATGATCCCCGAGGAGGCGGCGGCGGAGTTTTACGGGTTCTTCTCGGTGTTCTCCAAGTTCTCGGCGATCTGG
>JALSJV010000119.1 GCA_026989215.1 Acidimicrobiia bacterium
GTTGATGACGCCTCGGGTGATGAAGAAGGCGAGGATCGGCAGGATGATCGTCGCCGCCTGGAGGAGACGGACCACCGCGTTCACCGACACGTCGAGCCAGACGGCGAGGACATCGTCGCTTCCGGCGATGAACAGCAGCCCGTAGAAGGTGAGCCCGGCGACGCCGATGGAGGTGCGGACGGGCCGCTCGCTGGGCCGGTCGAGGAGGTGGTGGACCTCCCGATCCCCGGTGAATCGGGCTTCCAGCCAGGGCCAGGCGTACAGCACTCCGAAGGTGAGCCCGGCGAGGAGGAGCGCCGGGTAGAAGGGGTTGGGGATCTCGAAGGGGGGTGCCCGGAGCTCCCAGGCGGGCATCAGGCGGAGGGCTCCTTCGAGCCAGCCCAGATACCAGTCGGGCTGGGAGGCGGAGCTGACGTCGGCGGGTCGGAACGGGCCGAACAGCCAGATGGGGTTGATCTGCACCAGCCCGCCGAGGGCGGCGAGCACCGCGGCGGTGAGGAAGAACACGCTGACGGCCTTGACGGCGTAGACGGGCCAGAGGCGGTATCCCACCACGTTGTCTTCGCGGCGTCGCCGTCCCGGGAACTGGGTGTGCTTCTGGCGGACGAGGATCGCCATGTGGAGGGCGATGAGCACGCCGATGAGGACGGGCACGATGAGGATGTGGAAGACGAACAGCCGGGAGATGATGTCGGCGCCGGGGAACTCCCCGCCGAGGAGCAGGGAAGAGAGCCATGGGCCGACGAGGGGGATGGAGAGGACGATGGAGTAGCCGATCCTCAACCCGGTTCCGGAGAGCTGGTCGTCGATCATCGAGTACCCGGTGAACCCGTTCACGTAGGCGAGGATGAGCAGGGTGATGCCGATCACCCAGTTCAGCTCCCGAGGTTTGCGGAACGCTCCGGTGAAGAAGGTCCGCAGCAGGTGGAACACGATGGCGGCGACGAACACGAGGGCGGCCCAGTGGTGGACCTGGCGGATGATGAGTCCCGACCGGACGCTGAAGCTGATGTCGAGCGCCGAGGCGTAGGCCCGCGACATCTCGATCCCCTGGAGGGGGATGTAGCTCCCCGAGTACAGGACCTCCTCCTGGCTCGGGTCGAAGAAGAGGGTGAGGTAGATCCCGGTGCCGACGAGGATGAGGAACGAGTAGAGGGCGACCTCGCCGAGGAGGAACGACCAGTGGTCGGGGAACACCTTGTTGAGGAGGGCGCGGGTGACCTTGGCCGTTCCTAGGCGTTGGTCGATGCCCTTGAGCAGTCTCCGCATCACAACCTCGAGGTTCGGTCCCAGTACCCGGGGCCGACCGGCTCCGGGTAGTCGCTCAAGGCGATCACGTAGCCTTCGTCGTCGATGCCGATGGGGAGCTGGGGGAGGGCCCGGGTGGCGGGCCCGAAGTTGGGCTTGGCTCCGTTGTTGACGTCGAAGGTGGACTGGTGGCAGGGGCAGAGCAGGAATCCGGAGGTGTTCTGGTACAGCCCCACCGCACAGGCGGCGTGGGTGCAGATCTTCGAGTAGGCGACGAGGCCTTCGGCCACCCAGTCCTCTCGGCCGGGGAGGGGGATGAAGCGTTCTTCGTCGTAGCGGATCAGCAGGGTGGGGGCGTCGGCGGCGTTGGTGTGGCCCTCCGGGAAGGTGGTGATGACCTCGCCGACTTTGAGCTGGTCGGCCTTGACGGGTTGGCCGTCGACGGTGACCAGCCGTACGCCCTCGGCGAAGGGGGTGGTGGCGAGGTCGTCGCCGGGGGACGGCCCCAACGACCGGATGGGGAAGAAGAGGGCGGCGCCGAGGGCGGTGAAGGCGCCTCCGAGGAGCCGCAGGAAGGTCCGCCGCTGGGGATCGGGGTTGTCGAACCCGCGCCGGAAGTCCTGGTCGAGTCGGGCGAGCTCCTCGTCGGGGCTGGGAAGGGGATGTCGTTCCTCTTCGACCTCGTCGTGGGGGAGGAAGCGGGCGGCGCCGACGAGGAGGGCGACCGCCACGCCTCCGAGGGCGTAGAACCAGAGGAGCCCTTCGAGCTGTGGCTGTCCGCCGGCGGCGTAGACGACGAGCAGGGCGATCCCGGCGACGATGGCGATGATGAGGGCGAGCTGGGGTGCTTTGGTGTCACGCACGGCGTTCTCCGATCCACATCAGTCCCAAGATGATGGCGGTCATGGCCACGAACCAGGTGATGAGGCCTTCCATCACCGGGCCGACCCGGCCGATGGGTGCCCCTCCCGGATCTTCGGGGTCCTGGAGGTAGAGGGTGTAGGTGACGAGCTGTTCGAGCTCCTCGTCGGAGATGGTTTCGGGTCCGAAGGAGGGCATCTCGCCTGGGCCGCCTCGGATGGCGGCGGCGATCCTGATGGCGGAGAAGTCTCGGAGCGGTGGGGCGTTGTCCCGGAAGCTGAGCGCTCCGCCGATGGCGGTGGCGGCGTGACAGGCGGCGCATTCGGCCCGGTAGATCTCACCGCCCCGGGAGAGGTCGTTCTGGGGGATGATCTCGTCTCCGGAGGCGAGGATCGTGACGTTCCCGAGATTCGAGGCGGAGGGCGTGGTGGCCGGGGCCCCGAGGGCGGGGACGACGACGAGGAGGAGGATGGCCGCGGCGAAGAGTCCGTGACGGCCCGACCGAGGCGAGGGGCACCTTCGTCGCACGGTCCTCTCCTTCGTCCCTCCCCTGTGGACTATAGGCCCTGGACGTGGTCGGTCCATGGGTCGCAGTCTGTGGACGACGATCCTCCTGGTGTAGGGTCGAATGGTCCCCTCTCCTGGGACGGAAGGAAGGGAGTCGATGGACGAACGTGGACGCCGGTTGAGCGTGATGGGCGTCGTGGTGGCCGTCGTCGTGGGGGTGGTGGCGACCGGGGCGGCGCTGGCCGTGCAGGCGAACCAGCCCCCGTCGGCGGTGGTCACCGCCGACCGTACCACCGCCGACGTCGGGACCTTCATCCTCTTCGACGGGACGGGCTCGTCCGACCCGGACGGCACGGTGGTCACCTATCGCTGGGATTTCGGCGACGGTAGCCCGGTCGTCACCGGCGACGCCTTCGAGGCGGGGATGGTGTTCCATTCCTTCGGCGCGGACGGTGTCTACACGGTGACCTTGACCGTCACCGACGATCAGGGCGCGACGAGCGATCCGACGGCCCCCGGCGCCACGGTGACGGTCACGATCGGCACGGGCGTCCCCACCACCACGACGACGACCACGTCGACCACGACGACGACCGCTCCCCCGCCGCCCGACGGTGGGGCGGTGTATGCGGCGAATTGTGCGGCGTGTCATGGGGCGTCGGGTGAGGGGGGGATCGGTCCGTCGTTGCAGGCGTCGACGGTGTCGTTGTCGCAGATGGTGTCGATCGTGAAGAACGGGGTGGGGTCGATGCCGGGGTTTGCGGGGTCGTTGTCGCAGGCGGAGATCGATGCGGTGTCGTCGTTCTCGGTGGGGTTGCAGTCGCCGTCGGCGACGACGACGAGCACGTCGACGACGACGACGACGTTGGGTCCTGGGGGGACGGTGTCGGGTGGGGCGGTGTATGCGGCGAATTGTGCGGCGTGTCATGGGGCGTCGGGTGAGGGGGGGATCGGTCCGTCGTTGCAGGCGTCGACGGTGTCGTTGTCGCAGATGGTGTCGATCGTGAAGAACGGGG
>JALSJV010000120.1 GCA_026989215.1 Acidimicrobiia bacterium
GCCGACGTCGTTCATCCGTGTGCACCGGAAAGGAGGGATCGCGTCACGTCGGGGCGGTGGCATCGATTCTGGTCGGCAAGCTCTAACCGATTTGGAGCCTGGATCGAAGCCTCTGGATTCCCGGCTCATCGGATTTCAGCGGGGGTGAGGGTGGTGAGGAGGTCCCAGTTGGGTTTGCCGGCGTAGAGGAGAGCCCGGATCCGGTAGTTGCGGAAGCGTCGGAATCCGAAGCCGATGCGTTTGATCCGTTTGATCAGGTTGTTGATCGCTTCGGTGGGTCCGTTCGACACCCGGGCGTGGTGCCAGGCGACGATCTGGTCGAGCCAGCGGATCAGGGTGCGGCCGAGGGAGTGGACCTCTGGCGGGCAGGAGTCGTCTTGGAGGTCGGCTCCGAGCTGGGCGACGAAGCCTGAGGCGAGATCGGGATCGTCGATGGTGTAGATCTGGCGGATGACTTCTTTGGCGTGCCAGGCCGTCTTGACCTCCCCGCGGGGGTCGCCGGCTCGTAGCAGGCCGACGAGTCGCTGGTCGCCTCGCTGGTCGAGGCGTTCGTGCGCTTTGGTCAACAGGCGCCGGGCCCGATACAGCGGATCGTCCTTGCGTCCCCGATGCCCGAGCGTCTCGTTCTGGACCCTCCTTCGGCATTCGTCGAGCTTGGAGTTGGCCAACTTGACGAGATGGAACGGGTCGACCACCTGGGTCACGTGGGGAAGGACGTCAGCGAAGGTCTTCCGATACGGCCCCGACAGGTCCAACACCCCGAACCGGATCGCCTGGCGCCACTCGGCGGGACGGGCCTGAAGCCACACCGAAGGGCCCGCCGCGGTGCGGCCTGGGACGACATCGAGCAGCCGAGCTCCGCCAGGGGCGGACACGTCAACGATCGAGGTGGCCCACCGTTGGGTCTGCCACGGGCCTTCCTTGAAGAACAGCGTCTCGTCCAACCCCAACGCACAGACGTCACCGATCCGGTCCTCGTCGCCGTCGATGAGGGCGGTGCCGTAGGCGATCACCGCGTCGTTGACGGTATGCCAGTCACAGCCCAGTTCCCGGGCCACCTCCGCGACGGTACGGCCCAGACGGCCGACCTGGACGGTGACCCACCTGCCCGCCCGATCCGTCATCGCCCCACGGGCCGGGGCGATCCGTGGCGCCTGCTCAGTGAACGTCCCGACCGGACAGGCGTCGTCCGGGCACTCCCAGCGTTGTTTGTGCCACACCAGCCGCACCGGCCGCCCGAACGCCGGCAGATCCACCAACATCACCCGATCCCGGTCCTTACGCCACACCGGCCCACCACAGCGAGGACACACCGGCCGCCCGGCGCGGGCCTCGACATGGACCCGCAACGGCCCGTCCGCGTCGTCGTCGACACCCAACACGTTCACCTCGGGCAATCCAACCAGCAGCTCACACACGCGGATAGGGTTCGTCTCCACAGGGGTCCTCCCATCTGGACGGCATCGAACACCGCCAGATTGGCAGGACCCCTGTCACATCCCACGGATCACCACCCCCCGCTCAGATCCGAAGCGCCACTAAAGTGAGAAGTATGACCATCGAGACCACCGATCCGCGCGCGCAGATCGCCGACCTTCGGTCGCGTCTCGACGAGGCCCGGAGGTTCCTTTGACCTCGACGCGAAGGCCGCCGAGGTCGCCGAGCTTCGAGCGCTGACATCGGAACCCGGATTCTGGGACGACCAAGACCGCGCTCGGGCCGTCACCCAGAAACTCGCCCGGTACGAACGGCTCCTCGCCACGGTGGACGAGGCGTCCCAGAAGCTGGATGACGCCGAGGTGCTCCTGGAGTTGGCGGAGGAGGCCGACGACCCCGAGGCCCGGCGGGAAGTGGACGCCGAGCTGGCGGAGATCTCGAAGGTGCTCGACGGCCTGGAGATGGAGTCCCTCTTCTTCGGGGAGTACGACGACCGGCCTGCCATCGTCTCGGTCCACGCCGGGGCAGGCGGAGTGGACGCCCAGGACTGGGCGGAGATGCTCGTCCGGATGTACCAGCGATACCTCGCAGACCGCGGATTCGACGTGCGGATGGACGAGGTGACCGAAGGCGAGGAAGCCGGGATCAAATCCGCCACGTTCACCGTGTTCGGGGAGCACGCCTACGGCATCATGGAGGGCGAACGGGGCGTGCATCGCCTCGTCCGGATCAGTCCCTTCGACGCCAACTCGCGTCGGCACACGTCCTTCGCCGCCGTCGACGTCGTCCCCGACGTCGGCGACGAGGTCGACATCGAGATCAAGGACGAAGAACTCCGCATCGACACCTACCGAGCCCAGGGGGCAGGCGGGCAGCACGTCAACAAAACCGACTCGGCGGTGCGGATCACCCACCTCCCCACCGGGATCGTCGTCCAATGCCAGAACGAGCGGTCCCAGCTCCAGAACAAGGCTCGGGCGATGGCGATTCTGAAGGCCCGTCTGGCCGATGAAGCCCGGCGGGAACGGGAACGGCAGCTCGCCGAGATCCGAGGTGAGCAGGATGAGGCCTCGTGGGGGCGTCAGATCCGCTCCTACGTGCTCCAGCCCTACCAGATGGTGAAAGATCTCCGCACCGGCGTCGAGGTGGGCAACGTCCAGGCGGTCCTCGACGGGGACCTGGAGTCTTTCGTCCAGGCCTATCTGCGATGGCGACGGGAACGCCACGAGGTCACGGGGAACGATTGATTGAGGTTCTTCGGCGGCGGTTGGTAGCCTGGCTCACCGCGCCCGTTGCCCAGCGCGCCTTCCCACCATGATCCGGCTCGAATCAGTCACCAAGATCTACGAGGGTGGTGTCGTCGCCGTCCGTGACGTCACCCTCGACATCCAGAAGGGCGAGTTCGTCTTCCTGGTCGGACCCTCCGGCTCGGGGAAGTCCACGCTCATCCGCCTCATGCTCCGTCAGGAACCGGTCACCCGCGGCCGGATCTGGGTGGCCGGGAAGGACATCACCCGCCTCCCCAACTGGAAGGTCCCGTACCTGCGGCGCTCGGTGGGCACCGTGTTCCAGGATTTCAAGCTGCTGCCCAACAAGACGGTCCGGGAGAACGTGGCCTTCGCGCTGGAGGTGCTGGGTCGGCCTCGGGGCGTGATCGGACCCCAGGTGGAGCAGGTCCTCGAGCTCGTCGGGCTCTCCGACAAGGCCGACCGGTATCCCCGTCAGCTCTCCGGCGGGGAGCAGCAGCGGGTCTCGGTGGCCCGGGCTTTCGTCAATCGCCCTCCGATCCTGTTGGCCGACGAGCCGACCGGCAACCTCGACCCCGCGACCTCCGTCGGCATCATGCGGCTCCTCGACCGCATCAACCGAACCGGCACCACCGTCGTGATGGCCACCCACGACCATGCCATCGTCGACGCGATGCAGCGGCGCGTCGTCGCCCTGGAGCAGGGTCGGATGATCCGTGACCAGCGAGCCGGTCGGTACGAGACCGTTCTGCGTGACACCGTCGAGATGCAGCCGCAGCAGGCTCCGCCGAGCAACGACGACGCCCCGGCCGAACCGGTCGCCGAGGCCGACGGGGCCGCGGCGCCTTCCGAAGGGGAGGCGGGCGCTCCATGAGCCGCATCGGGTTCCTCTTCCGGGAGGCGGTCGTCAACCTTCGGCGGA
>JALSJV010000121.1 GCA_026989215.1 Acidimicrobiia bacterium
GTTCCCCGTCTTCGGGATGCTGGCCCTCGGGGTCGCGGCGGTGATGCTCGGCATCGCCCGGGGTGCCATCGACCAGCTCCTCGACCTCGCCTCGGAGAAGGTCCCCACCGGCAGCCGACGTCGGCTCGCCGAACGGCCCCACACCCAGGCGGCGATCGCCTCCTCCGAAGCTCGGCTGCTCGCCGCCCGCAGACTCCTCTGCGAAACCTCCGCCGAGGCGTACGAGCTCGCCGCCGACGAGGGCCGCATCGACGACGTCGCCAAGGCGAGACTCCGGATGGCCGCCACCTTCGCCGCCGAGACGTCGGTGGCGGTGGTGGACGCCATGTACGAGGTGGGAGGCGGCACCTCGGTGTACGAGACGTGGGGGCTCGCCCGCCGGTTTCGAGACGTCCACACCGCCTCCCAGCACATGGCGATCGCCCCGCCCACCTGGGAGCTGGCGGGGAGGATCCTCCTCGGCCTCGAGACGGACACGGGGACCCTGTGAACCCCGGGTTCGAGCACCTGCGGATCGCATCCGAGGGCGACGTCACCGTCGTCACCATCGACCGTCCGCCCGTCAACGCCATCGACGCCGCCCTCCACGCCGACCTCTGTCGCCTCGTCGCCCGACTCCGGGACGACCCGCCTGGTCGGGCCGTCGTCCTCACCGGTGCCGGGGACACCTTCTCGGCGGGCGGGGACTTCGCCTGGTTCTCCGACCTGGACGACCCGGCGGCGCTGGAGGAGCTTCGCCGGGCGGGGAAGCAGCTCATCTGGGATCTCCTCGACGTCGAGATCCCGGTGGTGGCGGCGGTGAACGGTCCGGCGATGGGTCTGGCGGCCACCCTGGTGCTGCTCTGCGACGCCATCTTCATGGCCGCCGACGCCACCATCGGGGACCCTCATGTGCGGGTGGGGATCGTCGCCGGGGACGGCGGCACCGCCATCTGGCCCCTCGCCGTCGGTCCCGCCCTCGCCAAACGGTTCCTCCTCACCGGCGATCCGCTGGGCGCGGAGGAGGCGCACCGGATCGGGCTGGTCACCCACGTCGTCTCCGCCGATCGGATCCGGGATGAGGCGGTCGCCTTCGCCGGACGGCTGGCCGCCGGCGCACCGCTGGCGGTCCGCTACACGAAGCTGGCGGTGAACAAGTGGGTGAAGGAGGCCCTGAACGTCGCCTTCGACGTCGCCACCGCCTACGAGGTCGTGACGCTGCGGTCGGCCGACCACCGGGAGGCCCTGGCAGCCTGGCGGGAAGGTCGGCCACCGAGGTTCGAGGGACGCTGATGGAGCTCTACCAAGGCATTCTCACCACCCGGGCGATCCGCCGCTACACGGACGAGCCGGTGACGACCGAGGAGATCGAAGCCTGCCTCCGTGCGGCCCAGCAGGCACCGAGCGGCGGCAACGCCCAGCCGTGGCACTACGTGGTGGTGACCGGACCCGAGGCGCGGCGTCGGGTGGCGGAGATCTACCGGGCCGCCTACGAACGGTGGGAACGGGCCCAGCTCGCCGCGCTCCCCCCGTTCCGCTCTGACGAGGACCGGGAGACGTTCCTGCGGGGCCTGCGGGCATCCCGGTATCTGGCCGAACACCTCGACGAAGCGGCCGCCCTCGTGCTGTTCTGCCTGCCGAAGATCTCGATCGCCCCCCGGGACGAGGAGGGGACGGTGGAGATCGGGCCCCTCTACGCGTCGGTGTATCCGGCGGTACAGAACTTCATGCTGGCGGCCCGTTCCTTCGGGATCGGGACGGTGCTCACCACCGTCTGGTGGAGCCGTCAGGACGAGCTCCGGGAGCTCCTCGGGATCCCCGAACGGTTCGAGATCGTCGCCCTCGTCCCCATGGGGAGGCCCCGCGGCGCCTTCGGGGTCGCGCCCCGTCGGAACCCCGCCGAGGTCACCCACTGGGAGACGTGGTAGGGGCTCAGGCGTCGCGCTGGATCAGCTCGTTCCCCGCCGCCTTCCAGGCGATCATGCCTCCGTCGAGGTTCCACACGTTGGTGTATCCGAGACGGACCAGCTCCCGGGCTGCGATGGCGCTCATGCTGCCGCTGCGGCAGTAGACGACGATCTTGGCGTTCTTGTCGGCGGGGAAGGCGACGAGCTGGGCTTCGACCTGGTCGAAGGGGACGAAGGCGTCGGTCTGGGCGATCTCGCCCTCGTAGGGGATGTGGACGTTGACGAAGAAGAAGTCCTTCTCCGCCAGCATCGTCTCCAGCTCCCGGGGGGAGATGTCCGTGTAACCGTCTCCGGAGAGGGCCTGGGTGTCGTCGGACGGTTGCGAGGCGCCTCCGCCGCAGGCTGCGAGGACGATCGAGGTGAGGAGGGCGATGAGCAGGATGCGGTTGCGTGTCATGATGCCGACGAGCCTAGGAAGGCGCCGGGGACAGTCACAGTCCGCCCCCCGTCCTCCCTCACGTCTCGTCGGCCCGCCGTCGGGCGGCGAGCTCGAGGAGATGTTTGGCTCCGTCCCCCAACACGGCGAAACGCTCATCCTGGGTCTGACCCCTCAACCATCGGATGTAGATCTGTTGGAGGACCACCGCCATCTTGAAGGTTCCGAACACCACGTACCAGCCGGCCCCCGACACGTCCCGACCCGATTTCTGCCCGTAGCGTTCGATCGCCTCGGCCCGGGTCATGAACCCGGGGGTGAGGGTGGGCATGGGGTTGAGCTCGGAGGCCATCTCACCGGGCCCGTACCACACCGCCATCACCGTCCCCAGGTCGGCGAAGGGGTCACCGCGGGTGGCCATGTCCCAGTCGTAGACGGCGACGCAGCGGCCCGGGTCGTCGGGATCCACCGCCATGTTGTCGAGCCGCCAGTCGTTGTGGAGGAGGGTGGGGGGCGGCGAGGTCGGCATGGTCCGGATGAGCCATGCGGCGAGGTCGTCGGCGAGGGGGTTCTCCTCGTGTTTGGCCCGATGCCACCGTTCGGTCCAGCCCCGGACCTGCCGTTCCAGGAAGCCGTCGGGCCGCCCCAGATCCGCGAGGCCCGCGTCGGCGGGGTCGACGGCGTGGAATTCGGCGAGGGTGTCCACCACCACCTCGGAGAGTTTCCGGTTCGCCACCGGGTCCTCTCCGCCTCCGAACTCGGGCGGCACCACCTGCTGCACGACGATGCCGTGCTTCCGTTCCATCACGAAGAAGGGAGCGCCGATCACCGTCTCGTCGTCGCAGAACAGGTAGGCCCGGGCGGCGTAGGGGAAGGCCTTCCACAGGGTGGAGAGCACCCGGTACTCCCGGGCCATGTCGTGGGATCCGGGGGCGACGGGGCCGAGGGGTGGGCGGCGGAGGACGTATTCGACGGCGTCGTCCCCTTCGCCGAAGCGGAGGAGATAGGTGAGGTTGGCTTTCCCCCGACCGAACTGACGGATGGTGAGGGGGCGGTCCGCACCGGGGAGCCGACCCCGCAGCCAGTCGGCCAGCCGGTCGGTGTCGAGGCGCTCGTCGGGTCGGACGTCGATGAGCTCGGGGACGATCTCTGCCACGCCGGGAGGGTACCAACCGACACCCGTCTGTCGTGTGCACGGGAGGGTGGTTTCCGCATGCTGGTGCACACGGGCCGGCCGGTGGTTCGGGCGGGCCGGTAGGCTCC
>JALSJV010000122.1 GCA_026989215.1 Acidimicrobiia bacterium
CACCCCATTGGCGGTGCCCGGGCGCTGACGGTGGGTGACGACCCCACCCATCGACACCCTCACCCCGTTGCGACGCAACCCCAGGATCTCCGCCGCGGTGACACACCCCCGTTCCGCCAGCTCCTCCCGAGCGAAGGCGAGGGGATGGACGGGTGACACCCCCGTGGCCCACAGGTCGGCGAGATGGCTCTCCCGTTCGTCCATCCCCGGCAGCGGCGGGGCTTCGACCCCGGCGGTGAGGGGAAGACGCCCGGGTCGGATCTCGGCCAATGCCCCCGCCGCCCACAGTCCCGCCCGGCGATCGAGGCCGATCGACTCCAACGCCCCGGCAGCGGCCAGACCCTCCAGGGCGGCCACCCCCAGACCGGTGCGGAAGGCGAGGTCGGTCGGATCGGTGAAGGGCCCCCCGAGGTGGCGAGCCACCTCGATCCGGGCGATCTCCGTCGGACCGAGGTTGCGGACGTACCGCAGTCCCATCCGCACCGCCACCGCCGGACGCAGCGGATCCTCCACCGGTCCCCGCCCTCGACGCCACGCACCCCCCAGATACTCGACCACGTCGTCCGGGTCGGCCACGATCGGCTCGACGGTGCAGTCGTGACGGGAGGCGTTGACGTCGGGAGCCAGCACCACCACCCCGTGGCGTTGGGCGTCCTGGACCAGGGAGTTGGGGCTGTAGAACCCCATCGGCTGGGCGTTGAGCAGCCCGGCGAGGAACTCGGCGGGCCAGTGGTATTTGAGCCAGGCCGACATGTAGACGACGTAGGCGAAGCTCACCGAATGGCTCTCGGGGAACCCGAAGCTGGCGAACCCCTGCAGTTTCTCCCAGATCTCGTCTGCGGCTCGGCCCGTGATCCCGTTGCGGGCCATCCCGGCGTAGACCTCGTCTCGAAGTCGGGCCATCGCCTCCTCGGAGCGTTTGTGGGTCATCGCCTGACGGAGCCGGTCGGACTGTCCCCCGTCGAACCCGGCGCAGACCCGGGCCAGCTCCATGAGCTGTTCCTGGAAGATGGGCACCCCCAGGGTCTTGGCGAGGATCGGCTCGGCGAGGGGGTGGGGATACCGGACCGGCTCCTCCCCGTTGCGACGCCGCAGATACGGATGCACCGACTGCCCCTGGATCGGCCCGGGACGGATGAGGGCCACCTCGACCGCCAGGTCGTAGAAGGTCCGGGGTTTCATCTTCGGCAGGGTCGCCATCTGTGCCCGTGACTCCACCTGGAAGATCCCCACCGTGTCGGCGGCGGTGAGCATCCGGTAGATCGCAGGCTCCTGGGGCAGGGCGGCCAGGTCGATCTCGACGCCGTGGACGTCGGCGATGAGGTCGGTCGTGAGGTGGAGGGCGTTGAGCATCCCCAGCCCCAGCAGGTCGAACTTGACGATCCCGATGGCGGCACAGTCGTCCTTGTCCCATTGGAGCACCGACCGCCCCGACCTCCGCCCCCACTCCAAGGGGACCACCTGGTGAAGGGGCCGGTCGGCGATCACCACCCCGCCCGAATGGATCCCGAGATGACGGGGGAATCCGTCGAGACGATGGCAGAGGTCGTAGATCATCTCGGCGGTCAACCCGTGGGGAAGGGGGTCGTCGAGGCGCAGCTTCTTCGGGTCCCGGGTGTCGACGTAGCGGGAGAGGCCGTCCACCTGCGCCTGGGTGAATCCAAAGGCCTTGGCGACGTCCCGCAGGACCGACCGGGCCCGGTAGGTGATCACGTTCGCCACCATCGCCGCCCGCTCCCGCCCGTACCGGCGGTAGCAGTACTGGATCACCTCTTCCCGACGGTCGGCCTCCAGGTCCAGGTCGATGTCGGGAGGCCGGCCCCGCTCTTCGGAGAGAAACCGTTCGAAGGGGAGACCCAGGCGGATCGGATCGACCCGGGTGAGGCCGAGGCACCGGCACACCGCCGAGTCGGCCCCCGAGCCCCGGATCTGGCAGAAGATGTCCTGGGAACGGGCGAAATCCACCAGATCCTTCACCACCAGGAAGTACCCCGCGAACCCCAGCCGGCCGATCACCTCCAGCTCATGCTCCAGTCGAGCTTGAGCTTCAACCTCAACGTGACCTTTACCGTCGGGATACACGTGACGAGCCCCTTCGAAGGTCAGATACCGCAGATACTCCATCTCGTCGCGGAACTGCCCCGGCATGGGGAAGGGTGGGAGACGGGGCGCGACCAGCCGCAGGTCGAAGGCCAGCTCCTCCCCCAGCTCGGCTGCCCGCTCCACCACCCCCGGAAACCGCCGGAACCGACGGACCATCTCCTCGGGCGCCTTGAGATACCGCTCGTCGGTCGCCGGGCGAAACCCGTCGGCGTCGGCGAGGCTCCGGCGCCCGGCGATGGCCGCCAACACCTCGGCGAGGTCGGCATCGGATCGGTCCGCGTAATGGACCTGGTTGGTGGCGACCACGGGGATCCGAAGCCGCTGCGCCAGCTCCCACAGCAGATCGTTGCGGGGATCATCCTCGGGCATGCCGTGGTGCCACAGCTCGATGACCAGCCGCGCACCGAAGACCTCACGGAGACGAACCGCCGCCTCCATCGCCCCGGCCAGGTCTCCCCTGGCCGCGGCTCGGGGAACCGCCCCCCGACGACAACCGGTGAGCGCGACCACGTCACCCCGTCCCCCCAGCTCCCGGAGGTCGTCCCAGACGTAGCGAGGTCGATCCTTCTCCCCTCGGAGCTGGCCCTTGGTGACGAACGCGCTCACCGCCCGATACCCCTCGGCGCTCCCCGCCAACAGGACCAGATGGTCCCCCTCCACCGGCCCGGCGGGTTTCGTCCCGTGGGCTCGCCGTGTCCGTCCCCGACGGACGAGCCCCTCGGTGGCACGGGTGTCCCACGTCCCGGCTCGCTCCCGGTCCCACTGCTCGGCCCGGACGAACGGGTCACCCCCCTCGGCCTCCGTCGACGGCATCGCCACCTCGACCCCGTACACCACCGGCATCCCCCACCTCTGGGCGGCCAGCATCGTCTTCACCGCTCCCCGAAAACCGTCGTGGTCGGTCACCGCCAGCGCCCGATACCCCAGCTCGGCTGCCCGCTCCACCAGTCGCTCGGGATGGCTGGCACCATCCAGGAAGCTGAAGTTGGTGTGACAGTGCAGCTCGGCGTAGCGGGACACCACCCCAAGGATAATCGAACGTCTGTTCGATCCCCGGCGGCTCGATGCCCCACGGTACTGTGAGGTTCCCGAGCGAGGAGGTAGGCGTGGAGGGTCTCATCCGAGTCCCCGTCGAAGGCGGGGAGCTGGCCGTGTACGACTCGGGGCCGGCCCAGGCCCCAACCGTGCTCCTCCTCCACGGCATCACCGCCTCCGCCCTCTCCTTCGTCCCGGTTCGTCGGGCACTCTCCCCGGCCATCCGGACCCTCACCGTGGATCTGCGGGGTCGGGGTGAGAGCGCCGAGCTCCCAGGGCCCTACGGCATCGCCGTCCACGTCCGAGACCTGATCGCCGTCCTCGACCATCTCGAGATCGAGCGGGTGGTCGTCGCGGGCCATTCCATGGGGGCCACCATCGCCGCCCGTCTCGCCCACGACCATCCCCAACGGGTGTCTGCTCTCGTTCT
>JALSJV010000123.1 GCA_026989215.1 Acidimicrobiia bacterium
GCCGGCTCGTCCGTCGAACTGCTGGCCGATCGGGGCCTGGTGGATGCGGAGGCGTTGGCGAGGCTCTCCGGTGAAGAGGGGGCCTCGGAGGGTTCGGGCGTCGACGTCGAATCGACCTTCCCGGGGAGCGGCCCAGATGTCGGATTGTGTTCGGTCGAGGTCTCGCCTTCGGCTCGGACGGTGCTCGACGCGGTGGACCGGGCGGTGGCGGAAGGGGATCTCGACGAGGCACGTCGCCTCCTCGAAGAGATCGTGGAAGGAAAGGCGTCGGCTTCTGCCCCGTCGGGAGGCGTGTTCGCGGTCGGTGTGGTGGCGGCGGGCGTCTTGGCGGCCGCCACCGACTCGGCGGACGCGCATCTGCAGGGCGCCAGGGACGCCGTCGCCGCCGCGGAGAAGGCGGAGGAGCTCGGCATGGACGACGCCGCCGACGACGCGTGGGAGACGGCACGTGAGGAGTTCGCCGCCTACCTCGACGGGGACGACGATCACGCCGGTGCGATCGAGACCACGAACGACACGGGCGAACTTCTCGAGCTGGCGGCCCAGGCGACGCTCCTCGGTCTCGAAGAGCAGGGCCAGGAGGCCTTCACGAAGGCGCAGGACACCTTCGCCAGCTACCTGGAAGGCAGCGGAGACCAGCCGGGCGCGATCGAGCGAACCAACGATCCCCGGGAGCTGCTACGGCTCGCCGCCGCCGCCCTGCTCCTGGGTCTGGAGGAACTGGGCGAGGAGGCGCTCGCGAAGGCGCTCTCGATCCTCCAAGCCGAGCTCGACGAGCTGACCGAGAAGTTTTCGCCCTGCGATGCCGGCCGGAACGAGGTGGAGCGGCTGGAGACCGCCGCCACCAAGGTCAAGTTGCTCGGCGGCGACGCCTCCGGCGCCGTCGCCCTCTACGAAAAGGCGCTCGAGATCCAGAGGCGCCGGGCGGCGGGCGAGGACTACATCCCGGAATGCGACGCCGCTGCCACCATCTCCGCTCAGGCCACCTCCAGCTTCGAAGGGGTCAGAGTGGAGCTCACCGCCGACCTGCGGACCTGTGACGGGACCACCTGGACGGGGCTGTTCGAGCACCGCTTCGTCGACCCTCCCGATACGGAGGGTGTGGCCGTGACGAGCGGGGCGATCACCGCCACTTCCGACGTCGAGGTCGAGCTGCCGGCGCCCAGCGGGTCGGCCACGACCTCCATCGTCTTCGTGTTCGGTGGGGAGGTCTCGGCGACGGTGGAGGGATACTCGGCGACCTTCAGCTACTCGGGGACCGGGATCGGCACGTTCTCGCTGACCGTCGATCGCGAGGCGGGGACCGCCGTCATCGTCGTGGAGGGCGAGCCGACGTCCATCTCCGAGAACGACGGCTTCGAGACCTATCCCTGGCCGCATCCGGGGGCGAGCGGTCGGCTCGAAGCCGACGTGGTCGGCGCCGAGGCCTGCGACTAGGCCCGGGTCCCGCCCCAGGGCTCCGACACCCCATGCCACGTTGTCAGACCCGCGTCCCGCTCCCGGCTATCCGAGATGGGCCACCGGACCCGACAGCGCCACCATCACCGTGAGCACCGACCAGGCTCCGAACAGCACCAGGGCCGACACCATCACCCAGCGGCGGCGGAGCGGCCTCCGTTCGGGCCCACGGTCGAGGAAGGGGAGGGCGGCGAGGGCGACGAACACGACGATCGGAGCCCAGAACAGGCCACGGATCCCCATCCAGTTCTCGATCTGATACACCCAGAAGAAGGGCCACAGGGGCTTGGTCACCTCGATGCCCTCCACCGGTGCCGCGCCCACCGGGTTGACGGTGGTGGCGGCCAGACCCATGAGGATCGCCAACAGGATGAGGCTCCAGCCGACGAGGTGTCGGGCGTGGCTGGTGAAGGGCACCGTCTCGTCGGGGTCGGGGGCGCCCACCGGGACCTCGGGACGGGCCGAGATCCCGTGGTACTTGATCCAGGCGAAATGGATCACCAACAGCCCGAAGACGAGGGCGGGCAGGAAGGAGACGTGGGCCAGGTACAGCCGGGTGACGAGCGGGGTGCCGGCCCCGAACTCGGCAGTGAACCAGGTACCGAGCCCGCCCGCCAGGCTGGCCAGGCCGGTGTTGTGTTCGACGGCCTCGAAGGCCTCCTGGTCCCAACGGAGGGTGGATCCGGTGAAGAGCAGGAGGTACGTCATCGCCAGGAGCCCCAGCCCGACCAGCCAGTTGGCTTCGCGGGGTCGTTTGTAGGACCCGGTGATCAGCACCCGGGCGAGATGGGCGAAGGCCAGGACGAACATGGCCTGGGCGGCCCAGATGTGGATGCCCCGGAGGAAACTGCCGAGCTGGAGCTGCGTCTCGATGTGGAGCACGCTCTCCCGGGCCGCCTCCGGTGTGGGCGTGTAGAACTGGGCGAGGAGGATGCCGGTGGCGATGAGGATGAGCAGGGACGTCAGGGTGAGGCCCCCCAGCGTCCAGGCGAGCGAGTTGGCGTGGCGAGGGACCGGGTAGCGGAGGGCGGAGAGCCCGAGCCGCTCGTCGAGGGCGGCGGCGAACCGCTCCCATCGGCTCGACGGAGCCCGGTCTTCGATCCGTTCGACGGTCATCGGGTCACTCCTTTCCACGGACGAGGAAGAGGCCGGCGGCGGCGAGGACGGCGGCGACGGCGAGGGCGGTCGCTTCTGCCGGACCCGGGGCGGTGAATCCCCCCTCCACACGGCTTGTCAGACCGTGGGACGGTTCGGCCGTCGCCTCGTCGTCGTGGTCGGGTTCGGCACCCTCGTCGTCGTGGCCGACCTCGGCGGGGCCGCCGGTCGTGTCGGGCGGCGACTGGGTGGTCTCGTCCGGGACGGACGGTGCCGGGGTGGCGGTCGTGGACGGTGTCTCGGTCCCCGGCTCGTCGGGATGGGGATCGCGGCCGAGGGCCTGGACGAGGGCGTCCTCGGCATCGTGGAGCCGTCCCTCTTCGAGGGCGGCGGCGGCTTCGGTGAGGGCGTCCACGTCGAGTTCGCCGCTGGGCTCTTCGGTCTCTGCTTCGAGGGCGGCTTCGACCCGCTCCAGGGCCTCACCGACGGCTTCGGGGGTGTTCACGACGATGGCGAGGGCCTGCTCCACCAGGTCGACGGGGTCGGCGTCGCCTTCTTCGCCGTGGGCGAGGGCGGGCACGGCCCCGAGAAACGACACGAGTCCCAGGACGGCCACCACGGCGACGATCCTTGCCGCCGGGGCCCGAGACCCTGGGACGCTGAGAACCTTCACGGTTCACCTCCTGTGTTGATACACGGGCTCACGCACGACGCTAGAGCTTCTAGTCGACAGGAAGGTCAAGTTCGGTGTCGACCGTCGCACCCATCTCACCCTACGGGATCGCCGACGACGATGGGTCGTAGGTCATCGTCTCGCCGACGTTCGGTTCGCCCGAAGGTGACGAAGGGCTCGGTTCGGGATCGATCGGTGTCGCCTTCGAGGAGTCGTACCGAGGGGAGACCTGGGTCCTTGATCGACGTCATCGTCACTCCCGCGTTGTCTGTCCGATGGCAGCGGATATCCCGTCGGGTGTGCCGTGGGTTCGGCGAGGCGAGGAATGGGCTCGTGTCGGG
>JALSJV010000124.1 GCA_026989215.1 Acidimicrobiia bacterium
CCGGCAGGAAGACGAAACCCACCGCCTTCGTCGTCTCGATCTGGGGGGTGAGGGCGGTGCGGAGCGCCGACCGGACGTAGGGCCGGGCAGCCTGTCGGGAGTCCATTCCCAAGGCGAGGCGGGCCTCCAGCTCCAGACGATGGTCGGCCAGCTCCTCCACCACCCTCCGGGCGGCCACCACGGTGGCGTTCATGGAGTTGCCCACCATCATCCCAGCCAGCGGCACCAACGCGATGGCCTCCAGCGGAAACACCCCCAAGCCGAAGATCACCCCGAGGGTGACCACTGCCGCCGCCCCCAACGCCGTCAGCGCCAACGTGAACAGGCCCGGCACCTCGGGAGCGCGCCGGCGGATCGTCACCGCCCCGAAGCCCACCATCACCGCCACCCAGCCCCACGACCACGCCAGCGACGTGTCTGGGTCGAGGATGAACCCCAGCACCAGTCCGATGCCGAGGAGCTGGGCGATCGCCCGGATCGTCGCCCACGCCACCGCCCGCTCCACCCCCAGGCGCTGCCAGAGCGACACCCCGACGGCGATCGCCACCAACACCAACGACAGCGCCAACCCTCCGAACCCGATGTCGGTCACGGATCCACCTCCCTCATCTCAGACAGGCTCCGCATGGCGCAGGTTCCCGAAGCATCGACATTCACCCCCCCTGTACGATTCAGGGCTCCCGACAGCTACCGACGGACAAGCGTATGGAAACGGTCCTCCTGATGCTCTTGGCCGGGTATGCGTCTGCAACAGCAGCGCTTGCGGATGTAGCTGTGTCTGTTACGAATGACAGATCTCCACGCAATCTCAGTCAAGAAAGAGATGCATCCCATTGGACCGCTCTGGAGCCCTGACCATGTCGGAGCACCATCTCAACAAACACGACTCCTTCGATCGCCACGTTGTTGCTACTGCAACCGCCATCCTCAACGGCGCCACCGTCGAACACTTTTCGTGGATGGCCTCTGATACAGAATTTCTCAGGACCATCGACGACGCCCATGTTTGGGTGCTCCGATCTTTCTTGTCCGGCCTCCTGCCATATCACGTGCACAAGGGGGCGGACTCAAGCGACCTCCGGTCGAGATACTCTCGATTCAATCGCCGTTGCATCGTCCACCTCCAAGCATACAGTAACGGCGAGGCGACCGGAGGCCTGGAGTACATCGAAGGCCCCGACAACCTGGTGATCATCGATGAACAACAAGCGCAAGACCTGATCACACAAGCACAAGGCGTCCTTGCCGCGTATCTTCTCGAGCGCTTGGAGCATCTCAACCGACAACGCTGAGCTTCTTCTCGCGATCGGATACGCCACTTCTGTCAGCATCGGCGCGACTCACCGTCGCAGTCGGCTTCATCCTCGCAGGTTTGAATCATCTGTCCGAAGCTCATGCAGGATATGTATCGGCACCCAGACCCCGGTTCATCAATCCAAGAGCATGGCTGATGATCGTGTGGGGTGTAGGTCTTGTCGAAATCGGGACTGGAGTCGGTCTCTTACGGTCCGACCAATGGGCCTTCTTGGTGTTTCCGTTCGTGATCACGACGTTCACAACGTTCGGGATCTGGGCGATCAGCCGCCATGGGACCTGCGGCTGCTCCCTCCCAATGGCTGGAGTTCACTCGATCAGATGGCTTTTGGTGCGAAACGGCGCGATCACGGTGATCGTGATCGCCAGCAACACTGAAGGGACCGCGGAACTCATCGCTAGGCTGGCTCCCGCGGCCACCGTGTTCGCAATATGCGATTCCGTCCTTCTTCTCGGAGGGATGACAAGGTCTCGCTCCCTCCAAACCGTATCGGAACTCGCACACCTCAGAAAGGTCTAGCACCGCCTCATGCTGCGCCACGGCGGGGTTGCCTGCTGGGCCGGAACTTCACGGCCCGATCTCCGGGGCTTCCGGTGCCAACCCACCGAACCCGATGTCGGTCACGGATCCACCTCCACGAGCTTGCCACCTTCGAGCCGGAGGAAAGCGTCTCCGATCCGCTCGGCCTGGGCTTCGTCGTGGGTGACCCACAGCATGGGGATGCCGTCGTCGGCGAGGCGGCGGGCCAGGGATTCCAACTGGAGGGTGGCGTCGAGGTCCAGGGCCGAGGTCGGTTCGTCCATGAGCAGCGCTTCGGGACGGGTCGTCAACGCCCGGGCCACGCAGAGGCGCTGCTGTTCGCCTCCCGACAGGACGTCGGCGGGACGGTCGGCCAGCTCCGACGGCAACCCCACCGCTTCGAGCAGGGTCTCGACGTCGGCGTCCGGATCCACGACCGTGAGGTTGTCGGCCGCCGTCCCGGGGAAGACGGTGGGCCGCTGGAACACCATGCCCACCCGCCGCCGCAGCTCGCGGGGATCGAGCAGGGAGACGTCGGTGCCACGGAACTCGACGATGCCGTCGGTGGGGACCTCCAGCCGGTTGCAGAGCCGCAGCAGGGTGGACTTCCCCGAACCCGACGGCCCCGTCACCACCGTGATCCCCCGGTCCGCCACCTCGGCGGTCACCCCGTCCAGGATCGTCACCCCGTCGACGGTGACGGACACGTCACGGAACCGGAACAGGGGCGGGATCGGCTCGGTCACAGGCCCCAGGTTGGCAGGCCACGCTCACCGACCCAACCGGCATGGGCCGGCAGGGAATCGGTCACGTCACCGCAACCCTGACGTCTCCGAGCGGCGGTTGACGCACCCACAGCACCCGGTGGAGGCGCACATGGCAGCACCCACGCACCGCGGGGCCAACCCGCCTCGGATGGCGGTGCGGTCTCCGCTCGAGGCGTTCCGCTACGCGTCAGCGAACTGGAGACCTTCTCGACCATCCAGGAGATGGCGGGCGCCGGCGACGTCGTGGCGATGCCACCGTCGCCGGGCCGTCAGGAGCCCAGCACCACCTCGCGGAGATGGTCCAACCGGACCTCACCGCAGGTGAGCACCGTCGAATGGAAGGCCTTCAGGTCGAACCCCGAACCCTGCCGGCGGCGGAGCTCGTCTCGGAGCCGGAGGATCTCCCGCTCCCCCAGCTTGTAGGAGATCGCCTGGCCGGGCCAGCCGAGATAGCGCTTCACCTCCGAGTCGGCCACCGCCTCCGACTGCATCCCCACCTCCGTCATGAACCGGACCGCCCGGTCGAAATCCCAGCGTTCGTCGGCCAGGAGCGGCGCCCCCGAGGGGATCGCCAAACCCAGATGCAGCCCGATGTCCACCACCACCCTCGCCGCCCGGAACAGGTGGCTGGCGAGCATCCCCAGCCGGTACTCGGGGTTCTCCAGGTAGCCCAGTTCGTCCATCAGCCGTTCGGCGTAGAGCGCCCAACCCTCCCCGTAGCCGGAATACCAGACCAGCAGCCGGTGGGCCCGGCTGAGCCGGTCCCGGTTCACCATCACCGTGCCGATCTGGAGATGATGGCCGGGGAAGCCTTCGTGGTAGGCGGTGGAGACCTCCTGGTAGAGGGGGATGTGGTGCGGGTCGGCCAGCGAATACCAGACGCCACCGGGACGGGTGAAATCCTCCGACGGCGGCAGATAGTGCGCACCGAGGGGACTCCCCGGCGGG
>JALSJV010000125.1 GCA_026989215.1 Acidimicrobiia bacterium
GGGGGCGTCGTGGTCGTGGTGGTGGCAGGCGGCGTCGTGGTCGTGGTGGTGGGAGCGACGGCCGGCACCGGCTTCTGGGCGAAGATCACCGTGACGAACAGGGTCCCGTCTTCGGCACGATCGGCCCCGACACCCACGTAGTTGAAGGCGCCGAGGATGTTGGCGCGGTGGCTGGCGGAGTTCATGAACGCCTGATGCAGGATGTCGGGGTTCGGGCCCATCCCCACGTTCTCGCCGAGCAGGGTCCACCCGGAGGTGGCTCCCGCCAGCTCGGCGCTGGAGCTGTGGAAGATGTCGCCCCGTTCGATCATCTCCGCGGTGTGGCGGCGGGCGTCGGGGATCAGGTCCGGGTCGACGGTGAGGGGGGCGAGTCCGGCGGCCCGCCGGCTGGCGTTCATCAAGTCGACGAACCGGGCCTCGTCCGAGGGGCTGCCGAGGGCTGTGACGGGTCCCAGGCTCGAGGCCACGAGGACGACGACGAGGGCGAGGGTGAGGCGTCGAAGGGGGCTGGGCACTCGATCCGTATCGGCCCATCGGCGGGGAGCCTTGAGGAGAGTTCCGGCTCAGACGCCGAAGATCAGCTCCCGGAGGTTCACCGGGCGGCACTCGAACCCATCCGGGTCGATCCTGACGGAGCCGAGGCGCAGGCCCTGCATCCCCTCCCCGGCGTTGGTGAGGACCCGGAGGATCCCGTCGTCGTACTCCAGGCGCCCCAATCCCAGACAGTGCCCGTCGCCGTCCTGGATTCCCACGAGCATCCCGTCGAGTCGCCCGAGGTCGAGGCCTGCCGGGAGGGTGGGGGCGAACACGGTGGGCCGTACCCGCCACCGTTCGAGGGGCTCCGCGAACGCCTCCTTCAGCTTGGCGGTTCGCTGCGCGGACCGTTCCACCGGCCCCACCGTGGCGATACCGGGCTCGGTGGTGAGGACCGTCACCTCGGCGGAGAAGAAGCGGCGCAGCATCCCCACCAGCGGCTCCAGCTCGCTCCCCCGCTGGAGGGCGACGACCCGGTCGGGTCGGCACAGCTCCATCTTGTGGTACTTGAGCGTCTCGCCGATCACCCCCGAGACCGACGCCGAGGTGTCGATCACGACCAGATCGGCGGCTTCGCGGCCCCGTTCGGCCAGGGCGGCGGTGGCGATCACCTGCTGGAGGATGTGCCGGTCCGGGGTGACCGCGCCCACGAAGTGGAGGGCGTCGGCCCGCTCCAGGGCGGCGTCGGGTTCGGCCGGGTCGAGGAGCCGGAGGCCGACACAGGTGGGTGGGCCGACGGTGCTGTTGCCGATGTCCGCATCGACGAAGGCGACCCGTCGGCCCCCAGCGAGGGCGGCCTGGGCGAGCCGGCGGGCGAAGGTGGTCTTCCCGGTGTCCATCGCCCCGATGAGCATGACCGTGCGGAGGTCGGCCAGCTCGCCGGCCAGGGTCTCGTGGGTGGGATCGGCAGCCATGGGGTGGATGGTACCGAGGCCGGTGGTCTGCACCGGCGGCCTATGCTCGGGCCGGTGACGAAGCCGATCACGTTCCTGTCCGACTTCGGTCTCACCGACGAGTTCGTCGGGGTCGTCCACGGCGTCATCGCCCGGATCGCGCCCGACGTCCGGGTGATCGACCTCACCCACGGGATCCCCCGGGGGGATGTGCGAGCCGGCGCCCTGGCGCTGATGCGGGCCATCCAGTATCTCCCCGAGGGGGTCGTCCTGGCCGTCGTCGATCCGGGGGTGGGGACGGCGCGGCGGGCGATCGTCGCCGAGACCGCCTTCGGACCCTTCGTCGGACCCGACAACGGGCTGCTGTCACCGGCGGTGGCGATGGTGGGCGGGGCACGGCGGATCCACCGCCTGGAGGACGCCCGCTTCAGGATCCCCAGCAGCGGGGCCACCTTCCACGGGAGGGACGTCTTCGCGCCGGCGGCGGCGGTGCTGGCCTCGGGTGAAGCGAGACCCGAAGACCTCGGGCCGGAGGTGGATCCGGACTCGGTGGTCCCGTTGCTGCTCCCCCTGCCCGAGATCGAGCCGGGCCGGATCGTGGGCGAGGCCTGGTGGGTGGATCACTTCGGCAACGTCGAGCTCAACGTCGGTCCCGACGACCTGGAGGCGGCAGGGATCGGCGATCCGGTCACCGTGCGTGTCGGGATCACGGAGGTCGTCGTTCCGCTCGCCGCGGCGTACGGCGACGTCGAGGAGGGGCACCCGCTGCTCTACGTGGACTCGGCCGGGATGCTGGCGCTGGCGGTGCGCGGCGGACGGGCGGACGAGCGCTTCAACGTGGCGGAGGGGACGGCGGTCGTGCTCAGCCGGACAGCAGCGCCCACACCTGGATGATCCCGGCGACGGCGATGATGGCCAGGAGGATCAGGACGACGATGGCGGTGGCTGGTCGCATCGGTCCCCAGGGTACCGACGCGACGAAGCCCCCGGGGCAGGGGGGCTTCGTCGATCCGAGATGGAGGCTCCGCTCGTGGGGCGGGCTGGGAGGCTATCCGATCACACCTAGGGTCTTCGAACGTGCCCTCGGTATGACGTCGAGGCGGAGCCTGTACCCATCTCGTCGGGTCCGTGGACCCGTCGGCATCATACTTCGGACCGGAGGGCCCACCACTTGAGGGGTTTCTTCCTGACCTTCGTCACTCGCGACCACTGTCCCCTCTGTGACGAGGCGCGGCCCGTCGTCGACCGGGTGGCCCGGCTCGTGGGAGCCCGGGTGCGGCTCGCCGACGTCGAGGCCGACGACGAGCTTCTCAGACGGTACGCCTTCTCCATCCCCGTGGTGCTGGACCACGAGGACCGGGTGCTCGCCGAAGGCACCGTGCGCTTCGGGCCGTTGCTCGTGGCGGCGCTTCGGGCCCGGCTGGGGATCAGCCCGCGCAGTCGATGAGGACGTCCTCGGCCGGTGCGCCTCCGAACCGGATCCGTTCGAAGGCGGTGACGGCGCGGAGTTGTTCTTCGGTGAGGGAGGAGGCGAAGCCGGGCATCCCTCCGCCGACGGGGGTGCCGAGGTCGCCGTAGGTGCCCTCGGGCCACCCCGCCGAGCCCAGCTCGATCCACTTCACATGGTCTTCGCAGGCTCCGAAGGTGGAGAGGACCCCGGTGAGGGCGGGTCCGACGCCGCCTTCGCCGTTGGCGCCGTGGCAGGCGGCGCAGTTGGCCGCCGCCACCTCTTCACCCCGGTAGATCCGCTCACCGAGGGCGACGACGTCGGCGGGGAGTCCGGCACCGGCGGCTCCGCCTTCGCCCTCGGCCTCGCCCCCGCCGAGACCGCAGTCGGCGAGGACCTGGTCGGGATCTCCTCCTCCGAACCGGACGCGTTCGAAGGCGGTGACGGCGCGGAGTTGTTCTTCGGTGAGGGAGGAGGCGAAGCCGGGCATCCCTCCGCCGACGGGGGTGCCGAGGTCGCCGTAGGTGCCCTCGGGCCACCCCGCCGAGCCCAGCTCGACCCATCTGACCTGTTCTCCGCAGGCTCCGAAGGTGGAGAGGACCCCGGTGAGGGCGGGTCCGACGCCGCCTTCGCCGTTGGC
>JALSJV010000126.1 GCA_026989215.1 Acidimicrobiia bacterium
CGGTCCGACGGAGATCGCCCGGATCGAGGTGGCTCGCCACCTCGGGGGGCCCTTCACCGATCCGACCGACCTCGCCTTCCGCACCGGTCTGGGGGTGGCCGCCCTGGAGGGTCTGGCCGCCGCCGGGGCGTTGGCGTCGATCGGTCTCGATCGCCGGGCGGGGCTGTGGGCGGCGGGGGCATTGGCCGAGATCCGACCTGGGCGTCTTCCCCTCACCGCCGGGGTCGAAGCCCCGCCGCTGCCGGGGATGGACGAACGGGAGAGCCATCTCGCCGACCTGTGGGCCACGGGGGTGTCACCCGTCCATCCCCTCGCCTTCGTCCGGGAGGAGCTGGCGGAACGGGGATGTGTCACCGCGGCGGAGATCCTGGGGTTGCGTCGCAACGGGATGCGGGTGTCGATGGGTGGGGTCGTCACCCACCGTCAGCGCCCGGGCACCGCCAATGGGGTGATCTTCTTCAACTTGGAGGACGAGACCGGGCTGGTCAACGTCGTCGTCCTTCCCGGAGTCTGGGAGGCTCAACGGGACGTCGCCCGCCGCCATTCGGGACTGATCGTCCACGGGACCGTGGAGTACGCCGACGGGGTCACGAACCTGGTGGCCCGCAGGTTCGAACCGCTCCCCGTCACCGGACTCCGCAGCCGTGACTTCCGGTGAGCTTCAGCCCGGCGGTCCCGCGCGTGCCACCTCGGGGGCGGTGTCCGGGGCGTAGGTGGCGAAGTTGTCCCGGAACATGGCGGCCAGCTTCCGGGCCTGGGCGTCGAAGGCGTCGGGGTCGTCCCAGGTGGATCGGGGATCGAGCAGCTCCGACGGAACCCCGGGGACGGCGGTGGGCACCTCGAATCCGAACACCGGGTCGGTGCGGTATGCGACGTCGTCCAGCTCGCCCGCCAGGGCGGCGTTGAGCATCGCCCGGGTGTGGGGGATGCGGATCCGGTGGCCGACCCCGAAGGGGCCGCCCGTCCAGCCGGTGTTGATCATCCAGAGTCCAGGGTCGAATTCGTCGATCTTGGTGGCGAGGACGTCGGCGTAGTACCCGGGGGGGAGCGGCAGGAAGGGGGCGCCGAAGCAGGGGGAGAAGGTCGCCTCCGGCTCGGTGACGCCCCGTTCGGTCCCCGCCAGTTTCGCCGTGTAGCCGGAGACGAAGTAGTACATGGCCTGCTCCCTGGTGAGGCGGGCGATGGGGGGCAACACCCCGAAGGCGTCGGCGGACAGGAACACCAGGTTCTTGGGATGGTCGGCCATGCCGGAGGGGAGGGCGTTGGGGAGGTGGTCCAGGGGATAGGAGCACCGGGTGTTCTGCGTCTTCGAGGCGTCGTCCCAGACCGGCCGGCGGCTCTCGACCGTGACCACCACGTTCTCGAGGATCGTCCCGAACTGGTTGGCGGCCTGGAAGATGAGGGGCTCGTCGTCGCGGCTCAGGTTGATCACCTTCGCGTAGGAGCCGCCCTCGATGTTGAAGATGCCGCGCTCCCCCCATCCGATCTCGTCGTCGCCCACCATCTGACGGGTGGGGTCGGTGGAGAGGGTGGTCTTCCCCGTGCCGGACAGCCCGAAGATCACCGCCGAGTCGCCGTCGGGTCCCACGTTGGCCGAGGCGTGCATGGGGAGGACACCGGCCTTCGGGAGGAGGTAGTTCATCACCGAGAACACCGATTTCTTCATCTCCCCGGCGTAGCTGGTGCCGCCGATGAGGAGCACTCGGTGGGCGAAGCTGATGATGATGAACACCTCCGACCGGGTGCCGTCACGGGCGGGGACCGCCTTGAAGTCCGGGGCGTGGACGATGGTGAAGTCGGGGACGAAGGGTTCATCCTCGGCGTCGACGTCCTCCCGGAGCCGGAACATGTTGCGGCAGAACAGGGAGTGCCATGGGCTGGGGGTGATGGAGCGGACGGAGAGTCGGTAGGCGGGGTCGGCGCCGGCGTAGACGTCCTGGACGTAGAGGTCGAGGTCGGAGAGATGCTCGGTGACGCGGGCGTACAACGCCTCGTAGACCTCGGGCTCGATGGGATGGTTGACGTCGCCCCACCAGATGTCGCCCTCGGTGTCGGGTTCTCGGACGATGAACTTGTCCTTGGGGCTTCGGCCGGTGTAGGGGATGGTCTCCACCACCAGGGGGCCTCGCTGGGCGAGGCAGCCGTCGCCGTGCCGAAGCGTGTGCTCGACCAGGACCGGGGTGGTGAGGTCCCAGTGGACGCGACGTCGTGGTTCGATGCCGTGGGAAGTCAGGTCACGCAAGGGGCCGTGTCCTCTCGTTCAGGGGTGTTCGTCCGGGCCCCGAGGCTACCGCCCGGCTCCGGTGTGGCGGAATCCGCCGACGTCCGTTCGGTCAGGGTCGGCAGGTCCAGTGGGTCCAGCCTCCCCCTTCGTACACGAGCCAGGCGGCGACGGCGACGTTCGCCTCCGGGTCGAAGATGTCGGCTCCCTCGAATCCGGCCTCCGCCGAGCGTTCCTCCCAGTATCGGGGGAGGTGTTGGAAGAGTCCGGACGCCTGGGTCTGGGGGTTCACCGAGTAGGGGTTGAAGGACGACTCGCACCAGGCGATCCTGATCGCCTTGTTGACGTCCTCGGGCCGGAAATACTTGGAGACGAGCTCTCGGATCTCCAGCTCGGAGAGGTAGCGGCTTCGACGGTAGGGGGAGGTGGTGTCGGAGCGGGATCGTTCCTCGGCCGCTGCAGTGGTGGTCGTCGCGGCGCGGTGCTCGACGGCGGCCTGGACGACGGCGTCGAAGTCGATGGTGGTGGCGGGGACGGGTTGTCCTTCGGCGAGATACGAGAAGGTGAGGGCGGCGACCGCGCCCGCACCCCGACCGAGCTCGGTCGGCGCGTTGGGTTGGACCGGGGTCGCCGTCTCCGACGACGGGGTCGCGAAGGCGGCGAATCCCGCCACGGCGAGCAGTGAGACCACCGCCCAGGTGGCGAGCAGCACCAACCGATGTGCACGCATCAGAGTCCGCCCTTCCTCAGACACCTCCCGCCAGCGAGGGAGGGACTCCGCAGGCTCCGGAATCTACCGATGGCGGGAGACGTCCCGCAACCCGGCCCCTTTCAGGACCTGGAAGATGAGGGGTCGTCGAATCGGGCTTCGATGATGCGAGCGACCGTCGACCACACGTCGTCTTCCGGGTCCAGAAAGCAGAAATGGTCGCCGTCGACCTCGACCGTCTCCACCGGGTCTCCCGCCTCGGCAGCCCGGGCGGCGAAACGGCGGGACGTCTCCGGTGGGACCGAACCGTCCCCCCGGCTCCACGCCACCAGCAACGGGGAGCCGACGGGGAGCAGATGGAGAGGCGACGCCGAAGCCGGATCGGCTCCTCCGAGGAACTCACCGACGGCACCGTCGCCGAGCTCCTCGGCCACCGCCGAGACCAGGTCGGTCACCCCCGCCAGGGAGACGACGAGGTCCGGTGGTCGTCCGGCACGTCCCGACCTGCGGGCGGCCACCAAGGCCAGATGCGCCCCAGCGGAATGTGCGACGACGACCACCG
>JALSJV010000127.1 GCA_026989215.1 Acidimicrobiia bacterium
CGGTGATCCCTCACTTCCCCAACGCCTCGAGCATCGCCTGACCCATGTCGGTCGGCGTGGGAGCGACGACGATCCCGGCGGCCTCCATCGCCGCCACCTTGGCGGCGGCGGTGCCCTTCCCCCCCGAGATGATGGCCCCGGCGTGTCCCATGCGCTTCCCCGGAGGAGCCGTCATCCCGGCGATGAACCCGGCGACGGGCTTCGTCATCTCCGACTTCACGAACTCGGCGGCGTCCTCTTCGGCGGTGCCGCCGATCTCGCCGATCATGATCACCCCGTCGGTGTCGGGGTCCTCCTCGAACATGGCGAGCACGTCGACGAAGTCGGTTCCGTTCACCGGATCGCCTCCGATCCCCACCGCCGTCGTCTGCCCGAGGCCCAGTTTGGTGAGCTGGTACACGGCCTCGTAGGTGAGGGTCCCCGACCGGGAGACGACGCCGATCCTGCCCGGGGTGTGGATGTACCCGGGCATGATCCCGATCTTGCATTCGCGAGGGGTGATGACCCCGGGACAGTTGGGTCCCACCAGCCGGACCGACCGCCCCTCCAGATACCGCTTCGCTCGCACCATGTCGGCGACGGGGATCCCCTCGGTGATGGCGACGATCAGCTCGATCCCGGCATCCGCCGCCTCCATGATGGCGTCGGCGGCGAAGGGCGGAGGCACGTAGACGACCGAGGCGTTCGCCCCGGTCTCGGCCACCGCCTCCCGAACGGTGCGGAAGATGGGCAGCTCCACGCGGTAGGTCTCGTCGCGGCCCGGGACACCCGAGGCGTCCGTCTGGCCTTCGAAGACGTGGACGGTCCCCGCCTTCGACGGGTGGACCGCCCCCACCATCCGGGTGCCGTAGGCGATGGCCTTGTCCGTGTGGAACTGGCCGGTCTTGCCCAGCCCCTGGACGATCACCTTGGTGTCGGAGTTCACGAGGATGCTCATCTGGCCAGCTCCACGATCTTCTGGGCGCCGTCTTTCATGTCGGTGGCGGAGATCACGTCCAACCCCGACTCGTCGATGATCCGCTTGCCCAACTCGACGTTGGTCCCTTCGAGCCGCACCACCAGCGGCACCTCGAGGCCCACCCGTCGTACCGCGTCGACGATGCCGGTGGCGATCGTGTCGCAGCGCATGATCCCACCGAAGATGTTGACGAAGATGCCCTTCACGTTGGGGTCGCGGGTGATGATCTGGAAGGCGGTGGCGACCTGCTCGGCGTTGGCGCCTCCCCCCACGTCGAGGAAGTTGGCGGGCTCACCTCCGAAGTACTTGATGATGTCCATCGTCGACATGGCCAGGCCTGCCCCGTTGACCATGCAGCCGATCGTTCCGTCCAGCTTGATGTAGGACAACCCCGCCTCCTTCGCCTCCAGCTCGTCGGGATCCTCCTCGCTGACGTCGCGCATCGCCACCACCTCCGGGTGTCGGAAGAGGGCGTTGTCGTCGAAGGCCATCTTCCCGTCGAGCGCCATCACCTCGCCCCCGGTGGTGACGACGAGGGGGTTGATCTCGATCAGGTCGGTGTCCCACTCCGCCGACGCCTCGGCGAGGGCCCGGACGAAGCGAACGAAGTTGGCGTGGGCCTCCCCTTCCAGCTCGAGTCCCCAGCCGAGCGCCGCCGCCTGGAAACCCAACAGCCCGACGCACGGGTCGATGTCGGCCCTGAGGATCTTCTCGGGCGTCTCCTCCGCCACCTTCTCGATCTCCATGCCCCCTTCGGTCGAGGCCATCACGATCTCGTGGGAGACGGCCCGGTCCAGAAGGATCGACAGGTACAGCTCCCGGGCGATGTCGATGCCCTGTTCGATGTACAGCCGGTTGACCTGTTTCCCCTCCGGCCCGGTCTGGACGGTGACGAGGGTCGACCCGAGCATCTTGGTGGCGAGCTCCCGCACCGCCTCCTCGGCGGCCGAGATGCCCCCGTCGACCCCGGCGGTGACGACGGTGACGCCTCCGAGGTCCGGATGCTCCCGGAACCGGCCCTTCCCTCGCCCCCCGGCGTGGATCTGCGCCTTCACCACCACCACCGGATTGTCGGTCTCCTCCACGATGGGGCGGACCGCGGCGACGGCTTCGTCCACGGTGGTGGCGACCCGGCCGACCGGCACGGCGATCCCCCGCTCCGCCATGAGCTGTTTCGCCTGGTGTTCGTGGATCTTCATCGGCGGGTCTCTCCTGCTGTCACCGTCGTTCTCCTCGTCGGTCGGGGACGTGTTCCTCCACCCAGCGGGTGATCTCGGACAGGGGCGTGCCGGGGGTGAAGATCTCCGCGATCCCGGCCGCCTTCAGCTTCGGGATGTCCTGGTCGGGGATGACCCCCCCGCCGAAGACGACGACGTCGGAGGCGCCGTGCTCGGCGAGGAGCCGGACGACTTCGGGGAAGAGGGTCATGTGGGCTCCGGAGAGCGTCGAGAGCCCGATGGCGTCGACGTCTTCCTGCAGCGCCGCTTCGACGATCTGCGCCGGGGTCTGATGCAGACCCGTGTAGACGACCTCACATCCGGCGTCTCGGAGCGCCCGGGCGATGACCTTGGCGCCCCGGTCGTGTCCGTCGAGGCCCGGCTTGGCGATGAGGATGCGACGCACGAACCCTGAGGTTAGAGCGGCCACGCCGAGCCGAATCCCTTCTCCTCGGCGATGGCCCCGAACCGGGCCGCCTCCGGCACGGCTGGGCGACGGCGGCGGACGCGGAGTGTTGTAGGTTGGAGGGACACAGCTCAGGAGACTCCTCGATGATGGACTCACACCTCCACGCCGTCGCCCTCGCCGGACAGAGCATCTGGTCGGACCAGATCTCACGGGCGATGCTCGACTCGGGTGAGCTGGCGCGCCGGATCGGCGCCGACGCCGTCACCGGGGTCACCTCCAACCCGACGATCTTCGCCAAGGCCATCACCGGCTCCGAGGACTACGACGCCGCCCTCACCGAACTCGTCGACCGCGGCGCGTCGGTGGAGGAGATCTACGCCCATCTCGTCACCGCCGACATCCGCGATGCCTGCGACGTGCTGCGCCCCGTCTTCGAGGCGACCGAAGGCCGGGACGGTTTCGTCTCCGTCGAGGTCTCCCCCGAGCTCGCCGACGACACCGACGGGACCGTCGCCGAGGCACGGGAGTGGTCGAAGCGGGTCGATCGTCCCAACCTGCTCGTCAAGGTCCCGGCCACCCCCGCCGGGATCCCCGCCATCGCCAGGCTGATCGGCGAGGGGATCTCCGTCAACGTCACCCTCATCTTCTCCCTCCAGCGATACCGGGAGGTGATGGACGCCTACCTGAGGGGCCTCGAGACCTTCCGCCAGGTCGGCGGCGACCTCGGGGCCGTCGCCTCGGTCGCCTCGTTCTTCGTCTCGCGGATGGACACCGAGGTCGACCGGCGTCTCGAGACCATCGGAACCCCCCAGGCCCTGGCGCTCCGCGGCGCCGCCGCGGTGGCGAACGCACGGGCCGCCTACGACGAGTTCCTCTCCGTCTTCCGGGGACCCCGATGGGAGGAGCTGGCCGCTGCCGGGGCCCGCATCCAGCGCCCCCTGTGGGCGTCCACCTCGACGAAGAATCCCGCGTACCGCGACACCCTGTACGTCGACACCCTGGTCGCCCCCCACACCGTCAACACGATGCCCCTCGGCACCATCGACGCCTACCAGGATCACGGTCCGGCCAAACCGCGAATCTTCGGACCCGAGGAGATCGCCCGGGCACGGGCGACCCTCAGGGAGCTGGCGGCGGTCGGGATCGACTACGACGACGTCACCGCCACCCTCGAACGGGAGGGTGTCGAGAAGTTCGTCGCCTCCTACCGGGAGCTGATCGCCAACCTGGGGGAGAAACGGGCGGCCCTCACCACATGAGGGCCCCTCTCCGGGGACATCCGCCCGTCCCGACGGGTATCGTCTCGGCCGACTCGGCCTCCGGACGGGAGCCAGAGTCGAGGTGAGCGTGGAGATGCGTGGGCTCCTGATCGGACTCATCGCCGTCAACTGGGTGATCTTCGTGTCGCTCTTCGTCGTCTGTCTGCGGATCCATCGGCGGGCCCGGTCGGAGACCATCCGTTCCCTCACCCTCACCTTCCTGCTCGTCCTCGCCGTGCTCATCATCGGCTCGACCCAGCGGGCCCTGCTCGTCGCCACCGAGGCCGGCGCCCTGCCCCCGGTGGTGCGGGACGTGGTCCTGCTCGAAGGTCAGTGGATCCTGGTCGCCGCCGGAGCCGCCTTCGGTGTGGCGGGCCTCACCTTCATCCGGCGCTCCCTTCGGCGCCTCGAACGCGGTGAGCGAATGGTCTCGGTCCTCACCGAACGGGCCATCATCGACATGTCCGTCTCCGACTGGGGACTCACCCCCCGGGAGCTGGAGGTCCTCGAGCTCATCGTGTCGGGTTCGACCAGTGACGACGAGATCGCCGACACCCTCTACATCTCCCCCTCCACGGCGGCCACCCACGTCCGCAACATCCTCCGCAAGGCGGGCCTCTCGAACCGCAAGGACCTCATGCTCGTCGGCGACCGGATCCTGGAGGACGATTCACCCTCTACCGGGTAGCCGGTACGCGTTCACCGGACCCTCGGTAGACCGATCCCACACCGCCGGTATGGACGTGTCGTCCGGCACCCCGCACCATGGCCTGGTGGACGTCGTGACGGCAGCGATCGTCGCCGAACCTCCGGTGTACCTCCCGCCTCTCGCACCCCACCGGCCGTCACGGCGTCCACGTCCCCACCAAGAGCCGAAGGAACGTGCCAGTGACGACCTCTCCGACCTGTGACCCGTCGATCCTCGACAGCCTCCTCGCCTCCCCCGACGAAGGCCCCATCACCACCGGTGAACGGGCCATCGCCGAGGCCCTGGAGACCGACCCGCCCCCCGTCGCCCTCATGGCCATCTCCCCCATCCGCGCCGTCGCCGCCTACGACCCTTGGGCCCGGGTGGTCGCCTGGGGTCGGGGCATGACCGAGCTCCTCGGCTGGGAGCCGGGCGAGGTGCTGGGACTGGTCGCCCCTTCGGTCTCGTCGGCGGTGCGGCCCTGGTTCGAATGGCTCCTCGCCGCGACCCTCGACACCGGTGAGATCTCGACGACGCTGCTGCCGCTCCGCAGCCGAACCGAGGAGACGCTCATCGCCCGGATCACCGCCGTGCGGCTCGACGGCCTCCCCGGTTCGGGACCCCACGTCCTCGTCGGGGCGACCCCCCTCAGATCCGGCTGAGCGGCGCCCACGCCAGCAGCAGGCGTCTCCGTCCTCCCGACTCGAAGTCGACGACCGCCTCGGCCCGGTCCCCCGTCCCCGTCACCTCCCGCACCGTTCCCACCCCCCAGGTGTCGTGGCGGACCCGCACCCCCGGACCGATCTCGCCGGGGTCCACCGTCGAGATCGGGCTCGCCGCCTCCGACGATCGTCGGGTTCGTCTCCCCGCCGTCTCCATGAGATGGTCGGGGATCTCCTTCAGGAAGCGGCTGGGCGGGTTGTAGCTGGACGAGCCCCACAGCATCCGACTCCACGCCGAGGTCAGGTAGAGGCGTTCCTGGGCCCGGGTGATCCCCACGTAGGCGAGCCGACGCTCCTCCTCCAACTCCTCGGGGTCGCCGAGGGTCCGGACGTGGGGGAAGACCCCGTCCTCCAGTCCCACCATGAAGACCACCGGGAACTCGAGGCCCTTGGCGTTGTGGATCGTCATGAGGGTGACCGCGCCGGCACCTTCGTCGAGATCGTCGACGTCGTTCGTGAGCGTCACCGACTCCAAGAACAGCTCCAGACGGCGGAGGTTGTCCATGTCGTCCCACGCCTCGTCGCCCACGAGGGCACCGACGTTGGCCTGCTCGAACTCGGCGGCGACCGACTGCAGCTCCCGGAGGTTCTCGATCCGTCCCAGCGCCTCGATCGTGCGCTCCGCCTCGAGGTTGGCGAGGTAGCCGGTGTCGGTGAGGACCGCGGCGACGCCCGCCTCCACACCGTCGGACTCCACCCGGCGCCGAATCCCCGCCATGATCTCGTTGAACTCGGCGATCCGAGCGACGGCCCGGGCACCGAGCCCCGGAACCTCGTCCGCGCGGGCGAGCGCCTCCGAGAACCGCATCCGTTCGGCGAAACGGTCGAGGTGGGCGATGGTGGTGTCCCCGATGCCCCGCCGGGGCTCGTTGATGATCCGCTTGATGGCCACCTGATCGTCGGGGTTGACGACGGCCCGGAGGTAGGCGAGGACGTCCTTGATCTCCTTTCGGTCGTAGAACTTGACGGACCCCACCACCACGTAGGGGATGCCCCGTCTCACCAGCACGTCCTCGATGACCCGAGACTGGGCGTTGGTCCGGTAGAAGACGGCGATGTCGGACAGGTCGTAGCCGGCGTCGCGTAGGCGGTCCACCTCGTCGGCGACGAACCCGGCCTCGTCGTGCTCGTCCTCCGCTTCGAAGCGGACGATCGGATCGCCCCGACCACGTTCGCTCCACAGCCGCTTGGGCCGACGCCGCGGGTTGTTGGCGATGAGGGCGTTGGCGGCTTCGAGGATCGTCTCGGTGGACCGGTAGTTCTGATCGAGGACGACGATCCGGGCGTCGGGGTAGTCGCGCTCGAACTCCAAGATGTTGCGGATGTCCGCCCCCCGGAACCGATAGATGCTCTGGTCGCCGTCGCCGACGACGCAGAGGTTCCGATGGGTGGCGGTGAGCCGGCTGACGAGGACGTACTGGGCGTGATTGGTGTCCTGGTACTCGTCGACCAGGACGTACCGGAAGCGTTCCTGGTAGTGGGCCAGCACCTCCGGGAACGCCCCGAAGAGCTCGACGGTGACCATGAGCAGATCGTCGAAGTCCATCGCCGATGCCTCCAGCAGCCGCTGCTGGTACAGGCGGTACACGTCGGCGACCTGCTCGTGAAAAAAGCCCTCCCCCCGGTCCCGGAAGCTTTCGTAGTCGACGAGCTCGTTCTTGGCCCGACCGATCGCCGCCTTCAGATTGCGAGGCGGGAACCGCTTCGTGTCGAGGTCCAGGTCCTTGACGCACATGGTGAGGAGCCGGAGGGCGTCGGCCTCGTCGTAGATGGAGAATCCCGACCGATAGCCGAGCCGGGGTGCTTCCCGGCGGAGGATGCGGACGCAGGCCGAGTGGAAGGTGCTCACCCACATCGCCTTCGCCGCCCCACCGACCAAGGCTGCGACCCGCTGCTTCATCTCGTCGGCGGCCTTGTTGGTGAAGGTGATGGCGAGGATCGCCGACGGAGGCACCCTCAGGTCCCTGATCAGGTGGGCGATCCGGTAGGTGAGCACCCGGGTCTTCCCCGAGCCCGCGCCCGCCACCACCAGCAACGGACCTTCGGTGGCGGCGACCGCCTCCCGCTGCGCGGGGTTGAGGTCCTCGAACAGCGGCGAGTCGCTGGGAAGGTCGGCGGAGAGCCACTGGGACTGCACGGCGGCCATCGTACCGGGCGGGCGGGGAGATCCCACACCACGGTCTCAGCGCCGGTTCCCGGCAGCCTCCGCCTCTGCCTCCTCGGCCGCTCGACGTTCCGCCTCGATGCGCGCCGCCGCTGCCTCGGTGATGGTGAGGGAGAAGCAGAAGCGACTGCCGGTGGGGAACCTCCGCTCGTACCAGACGTCGCCGCCCATCGCCCGGGCCAGCTTACGGGCGATCGGCAGCCCCAGGCCGATGCCGCTGGCGGAACGGGAGTCGCCCTTGGAGAGCTGTTCGAAGTGCTCGAAGATGAGGTTCACGGCCTCGTCGGGCACACCGGGGCCGTTGTCCGAGACCACGACGACGTAGTGGTCCCCGTAGGGGAACCCCTCGACCAGGACCTGATCTCCCCCGTACTTGCGGGCGTTCTCCAGCAGGTTCCGGATCACCTGCTGGGTGCGCCGAGGATCGGCGTGGACTCGGACCCCCGCCGGGATCGAGACCGACGCCTCCCGACCCTGACCCGGAGGGAACAGGAGGTCGGAGACGTCGTGCACCAGCTTGCCGAGGTCGAAGGTCTCCGGGTACAGGCGGAGACGACCCGCCTGCAGACGGGGGATGACCAGGACGTCCTCGACGAGCTCGCCCAGGTAGGCGGACTGCTTTCCGATGATCGTGAGGAACTCGTCGACCTCTTCGGGTTGGAGGGTCTGCCAGCTCTCCCGAAGCGTCTCGGCGAACCCGGCGATGGAGGTGAGGGGGGTGCGGAGCTCGTGGCTGACCATCGCCACGAAGTCGTTCTTGATGGCGTTGGCCTGCTGTGCCGCCAGCTCGGCCTCCTCGGCCTGGCGCCGGGCTCGGGCGACGGCGCGGCGGCTCACGACAACGGCGACGGCCGCCGCCACCACCAACAGCACACCGACCAGCAGGACGATCAGGGAGACGTCGACCCCGAGGAGCGTCTGAGCCGCCAGGACCGTCTTCTCCGTCATCGGCGCGACACTAGCGAGGGTCATGTCAGGAGGCGGTGAGCCGACGTTCCTCGAGGAGCTGGCGGATCGACGCCACCAGGGCCCCGTGCCTCAGGTCGTACTTGTCGAGGTAGGCGTCGACCCCGGCCTCCCAGGCCGCCGCCTGGTCCTCGGCGGTGGCGACCCCCGACACCATGATGATCGGGATCGCCACCCCGACCGCACGGAGGGCACGGACCAGCTCCACCCCGTTCGACTGGGGCATCGAATAGTCCACGACCAGGGCGTCGTAGCGGCGGTCCGCCATCGCCCGCACCGCCTCGCGGGCGTTGGCGGCGACCTGGACGTCGAATCCCCGGCCGGTGAGGGTGGCCGAGATGAGCTGACGGACCCCGGCGGAGTCGTCCACGACGAGGATGCGGGGCCGGTCGGTCGGACTGGGCTGATCTCGCCGGGCGACCGCCCCGAGGAAGTTGTGGTCGACGACCACGACGATCTCCCCTCCTCCCAGGCGGGCCGCCCCCACCAGGTGGCTGCTCCCCTCGAGGATGGGACCGAGGTTCTTCACGGCGACTCGGCGACTGTCGAGGATCTCGGCGACCGCCACCGCCACGGTCCCCGCCCGGGAGCTGACGACCACCGCCTCCGATTCCAGGTCGGGCTGGTTGATCCCCAACGCCTCGGCGAGGGAGACGAGGGGGACGGCGACGCCGTGGAAGGAGATCTCCCGGCGGCCGTCGGTACCGTTGCTCACCCCGTCGGCGAGGGAGACCGTCCCCAGGACCGCGGCCTCCGGGATCCCCCAGAACTGGTCGCCGGCGGCGACGACGACGACGTGTTGGAGGACGAGGGAGACGGGGACCGTGAGGAAGACCGTCGTCCCCTCCCCCGGCAGGCTCTCCAGACGGATGCCGCCGCTGACCCGGTCGAGGATCTCGGCCACGATGGCGAGCCCTTCACCCCCGCCGCTGAAGGAGGTGGGTTGCCGCAGGGTGGAGAACCCGGGAAGGAACAGGTGGGAGGTCAGGTCCGCCGGATCCGTGCTCAGACCCTGGCGGGCGGCCGTCTGGGCCACCGCCTCCCAGTCGATCCCCCGCCCGTCGTCGGAGACGCTGATGAGCAGTCGGTCGTGGTCGATTCGGGCTCGAAGCGCCACCGTCCCCCCGGGGGCCTTGCCGGCGGCGAGGCGGTCGGCGGGGGGCTCGATCCCGTGGTCGACGGCGTTGACGATGAGATGCCGGAGGGGCTCTCGGAGCATGTCGACGATCTGGCGATCCACCATCACGTCGTCCCCGGCCGTCTCGAAGCGCACCTCCTTCCCGGTCTTCCGGGAGAGGAATCGGATGAACTGTGGGAAGGTCTCGACGGCCTCCCGGAACGGGACGTTGGCGAGGGCGACCGCCATGTCCTGGAGGCTCGCCACGTCGTCGCTGAGCCGTTCGAGCTGGGTTCGCCACGCGGCCAGCAGGCGGTTCACGTCGGCACCTTCGAAGGAGACGTGGGTGAGGTCGGCGAGGGCCTCGGCGTCGAGCCCCACTTCGACGGCGCGGTTGATGAGACGGTAGAGCTCACCCGTGTCGACCCGGGTGACGCCCTCCCGGAGGTCGTTCTCGATGGACTCGAGCAGACCTCCGAGGGAGAGACCGGCGTCGTCCCCCGTCGGACGGGGCTCGGGCCTCGACGCGTCGGACACCACCGGGGCCGGCTCCTCGACGGCCCGGTCGGCGTCGAGGGCGCGGCGGAGACGCTGCGCAGCCTCGGCGAGGGACTGGAGGGCCCCCTCCTCCTCCCGGGCGGCAGCGGCGAGGAGGCCGGACACCTCCCGCATCGCCCCGGCGAGCTGGGTCCCCGGCCGGACCGTCCCCGCCCGAATCTCCTTCCACGCCTCCTCCAGTAGGGCGGCGGCGTCCCCCACCGCCAGCCGCTCGATCATCCGTGACGAGCCCTTCAACGTGTGGGCGTCCCGGACCAGCTCGTCGAGGTCGAGGTCGGGATTGTCGACCGGCCCGGAGCTGAGCAGGGAGGCGCCGCGGATGAGCCGCGCCGAACGTTCGTCCACCTCCGAGAGGTAGATGTCCACCAGTTCGGGGGATTCACTCCAGTTCACGAACACTCACCTCGCGCGCCCTTCCGTTCTCTATCGGGTGACGGGTGGGTCGGCTTGAGGGTGGTGACGATCCGACGCTACTCCCACTCGATGGTCGCGGGCGGTTTCGAGGAGATGTCGTAGGCGACCCGGTTGATCCCCTCGACCTCGTTGATCACCCGGTTGGAGATCCGCTCCAACACCTCGTAGGGCAGCCGCACCCAGTCGGCGGTCATCGCGTCCTCCGATGAGACGGCCCGCACGATGAGGGGGTAGGCGTAGGTCCGACCGTCGCCCTGCACCCCGACCGTCCTGATGGCTGGGAGGACGGCGAAGGCCTGCCAGATCTCCCGATACAGCCCGGCCCGGCGGATCTCCTCCAGGACGATGGCGTCGGCCTGGCGGAGGATGGCGAGGCGCTCCTCGGTGACCTCGCCGATCACCCGCACCGCCAGACCGGGGCCGGGGAAGGGCTGCCGCCAGACGATCTCCTCGGGAAGGCCCAGCTCCTCCCCCACCGCCCGCACCTCGTCCTTGAAGAGGTCGCGGAGGGGCTCGACCAGCGCGAACTCCATGTCTTCGGGGAGCCCACCCACGTTGTGATGGCTCTTGATCTTGGCTGCGTCACCGGTCCCCGACTCGATGACGTCGGGGTAGAGGGTGCCCTGGACGAGGAAACGGACGTCGCTGAGCTCCGCCGCCACCTCCTCGAAGACCCGGATGAAGGTCTCCCCGATGATCTTCCGTTTCTCCTCGGGTTCGGTCACCCCCACGAGCCGATCCAGGAACCGCTTGGAGGCGTCCACGTGGATCAGGTCGATGGAGAAATGGCCTCGGAAGGTCTCCTCCACCTGTTCGGGCTCCCCCTCACGCAGCAGGCCGGTGTTCACGAAGATGCAGGTGAGCTGATCTCCCACGGCTTCGTGCACCAACGCGGCGGCGACCGCCGAGTCCACCCCTCCCGACAGCCCACAGACCACCCGGTCCGAACCGACCTGTCGCCTCGTCTGCTCCACCGCCTGCTCGATGATCGAGTGGCTCGTCCACGTGGGCCGGGCCCCGCAGACGTCGTAGAGGAAATGCTTGAGGACCTCCATCCCACGAGGGGTATGGGCCACCTCGGGGTGGAACTGGACGCCGTATCGGGCACGGGTGACGTCCTCCATCGCCGCCACCGGGGAGCCTTCGGTCCGGGCGGTGCACACGAAACCCGGCGGCACCTCGGTGACGGCGTCGCGGTGGCTCATCCAGACGACCTGGGTGGCGGGGAGGTCGGTCATGAGCGTGGAGTCGGCGACCACCTCGAGCTCGGTCCGTCCGAACTCGGCCTGACCGGTCTTCGCCACCACCCCACCCAGCTCGGCGGCGAGGAGCTGGTGGCCGTAGCAGATGCCGAGCACCGGAACGTCGAGGTCGAAGATCTCGGGGTCGATCCGGTAGGCGTCCTCTTCGTACACGGAGGCGGGGCCACCCGAGAGGATGATCCCGACGGGACGGCGGGCGGCGATCGCCGCCGCCGAGATGTCCCGGGGGACGATCTCGGAATGGACGTGGGCCTCCCGCACTCGACGGGCGATGAGTTGGGCGTACTGGGCGCCGAGATCGACGACGAGAACCGTGTCGAAGGCGTCGGTCATCCCATCCCGACCCGCTGCGCCCGCTGAAGGGCCTTCCCTTCGGTCTGCAGCGACGGCGCGATCATCACCTCGGCCTTCTGGAACTCCTTCAGGTCCGAGTACCCGGTGGTCGCCATCGACACCCGCAACGCCCCGAACAGGTTGCGTCGCCCGTCGTTCTCATGGGCGGGCCCCACCAGGATCTCCTGAAGGGTGCCGAGGGTCCCGACCTCGACCCGTGCTCCCCGAGGCAGGGTGGGATGGAAGGTGGCCATCCCCCAGTGGAATCCCCGCCCCGGCGCTTCGGCGGCCGCGGCGAGGGGTGAGCCGATCATCACGGCGTCGGCTCCGCAGGCGATCGCCTTCGCCACGTCACCTCCGGTCCGCATCCCTCCGTCGGCGATCACGTGGACGTACCGGCCGGTCTCGTCGAGGTAGCGGATCCGGGCCCCGGCGGCGTCGGCGATGGCCGTCGCCTGGGGGACCCCAACCCCGAGCACCCCTCGGGTCGTGCAGGCCGCGCCGGGACCCACCCCGACGAGGATGCCGACGGCCCCGGTACGCATCAGGTGGAGGGCCGTCGAGTACGACGCACACCCGCCGACGATGACCGGCACCTCGCATTCGGCGATGAACTCCTTCAAGTTGAGGGGCTCGGAGCGGCTGGAGACGTGCTCGGCGGAGACGACGGTCCCCTGGATGACGAGGATGTCGAGGCCCGCCTCGAGGGCGTAGGGCGACAGCGTGGCGACCCGCTGGGGGGTGAGACTGCCGGCGGTGACGATGCCGGCGTCCGCCAGCTCCTCGACCCGACGGCCGATCAGCTCGGGCTTGATCGGCTCCAGGTAGATCTCCTGCATCCGGCGGGTGGCCTTCTCGGGCGGAAGCGACGCGATCTCCTCGAAGTACGGCTCGGGATCTTCGTACCGGGTCCAGAGCCCCTCGAGGTTGAGCACCCCCAGCCCTCCGAGCCGGGCGATCTCGATCGCCGTGGCGGGGCTGATCGCCGAGTCCATCGCCGCCCCGAGCATGGGGAGCCCGAAGGCGAAGGCGTCCACCTGCCAGGAGATGTCCACGTCGTCGGGGTCTCGGGTTCGCCGAGACGGGACGATGGCGATGTCGTCGAAGCCGAAGGCCCGACGACCCGACTTGCCGATGCCGATGTCGATCTCCACGTTGTCCTCCGCCCTGAGAGAGTCGCAGGGTACCACCGGACCGGGGCCGCCCCGACGAGCGGTAGGCTCGCCGGGATGGTCCCGACACCGGCCGAAGAACCCACCACCGACTGGACCGTCGGCGATTTCGGATGGGCGATCCTCGGCGGGGTGATCGGCGCGTTCGCCGCCGCCGTCCCCGCCACCTTCCTCCCTGGTCAGGGCGAGGCGTTGCTGGTGCTGCTGGTCGGTCAGTACGCCGGGCATTTCGTCACGATCCGCCATCTGGCACGCCGCAAGGGTCTGGACCTGGAGGAGCTGGGCCTCGTCGTCCATCCGGCCGACGGGGTCGCGGTGCTGCTGGGGGTCGCCCTGCAGTTCGGCCTGCTCGTCCTCTTCGCCCCCTTCGCCCAGCTCCTCGGGGTGGAAGAGCCCAGCCAGGCGATCGGCGACCTCCTCGCCGCATCCGAAGGGCCGGCGGTGCGGGCCCTGCTCGTCGTGATGATCGCCCTCGTCGTCCCCGTGATCGAAGAGACCATGTTCCGGGGCATCCTCCTCCGGGCGGTGACCGTTCGGCGGGGTCCCCAGGTCGCGCTCGTGACCAGCGCCGCCGTGTTCGCCTTCTTCCATCTTCTCGGGATCACCGGCGACGTCCTGCGGTCGGCGGCGCTCGTCCTCCCCCAGCTCTTCATCGTCGGTGTGGTCCTGGCCCGGCTGACCCAGCGTCGGGGTCGTCTGGGTCCGGCGATCTTCACCCACGCCGGATTCAACCTGGTCGCCGCCATCGTCATCGTCGTCGCCCCCTGACGTCACCGTCGCCCGACGGCAGGCGGTAGCGTTCCCCCTCCGACCATGCGCAGCGACCTCTCCCTCACCACCGACCGTCCCACCTTCGTCGCCCACCTGGAATGCTCGGAGACCGGGACCCGGTATCCGCCCGACCGGATCTACGGCCTCTCCGACGTCGGCAAGCCGCTCCTCGTCCGCTACGACCTCGACGGGGTGGCCCGAACCGTCGCTCCCGAAGCCCTCGACGCCCGCTCGCCCGACCTGTGGCGGTATCGGGAGCTGCTGCCGGTTCGGCACACCGAACACATCACCTCGCTCGGCGAGACGATGACCCCCCTCGTGGATCTCCCCTCCGTCGCCGGCCGTCTCGGCGTCGCCCGGCTCCTCGTCAAGGACGAAGGGCGTCTCCCCACCGGATCCTTCAAGGCCCGAGGCATGACCGTGGCGGTGTCCATGGCCCGGGAGCTGGGAATTCGCAGACTCGCCATGCCGTCGAACGGCAACGCCGGAGCAGCCCTCGCCGCCTACGCCACCAGAGCGGGCCTGGAGGCCTACGTCTTCGTCCCCGAGGACACCCCCGAGGTGAACGTCCGGGAGATCGCCCACGCGGGAGCGAAGGTGTTCCGCGTCGACGGGCTCATCGACGAGGCCGGTCGGATCGTCGCCGAAGGCACCGAGCGGATGGGATGGTTCGACCTCTCCACCCTGAAGGAGCCCTACCGCATCGAGGGCAAGAAGACGATGGGGTTGGAGCTCGCCGAGCAGCTCGGCTGGGAGCTGCCCGACGTCATCTTCTATCCGACCGGCGGCGGGACGGGACTCATCGGCATGTGGAAAGCGTTCGAGGAGCTGCGAACCCTGGGTTGGACGACGGGCCGCCCACCACGAATGGTGGCGGTGCAGGCCGCCGGATGCGCGCCGATCGTGAAGGCGTGGCGGGACGGAGCAACCCACGCCGAACGGTGGGAGGACGCCCACACGATCGCCGCCGGGATCCGCGTGCCGGCGGCGATCGGGGACTTCCTCATCCTCCGCGCCCTCCGGGAATCGGGAGGGTTCGCCATCGACGTCCCCGACGGGGAGATCGTCGAGGCCAGCCGGGAACTGGGGTCGGTCGAGGGTCTGATGACCTCCCCCGAGGGAGCGGCGACCTACGCTGCCTACCTCCGAGCCCTGGCCGAGGGTCTCGTCTCCACCGAGGACCGGGTGGTCCTGTTCAACTGCGGCAACGGCCTGAAGTACCCCCTCCCCGCCGCCGGCCGACGGATCGACAAGACGGCACCCGACTGGGCGCTGATCGCCGATTCGTGACCGGGTCAGTGGCTGTCGAGGCCGACCGCCCGCCGCACCGACACCATCGTCTCCTCCGCCCGTTGACGGGCGTCGAGGGCGCCCTTCTGGAGGATGTGGGCCACGTCGGCGTCGGAGAGCTCCTTGTACCGGGTACGAAGCGGGGCGAGCCCCTCGACGATCGCTTCGGCCACGGCCTGCTTGAAGACGCCGTACCCGGAGTCGTGGTATTCGGCCACCAGGGCGTCGATCGACCGGCCGGTGAAGAACGACATGATCTCCAAGAGGTTGGAGATCCCCGGCTTCCGGGCCCGGTCGTATTCCACGTACCGCTCCGAATCGGTGACCGCGACCTTCACCTTCTTGCGGATGGTGTCGGGGTCGTCGACGAGCAGGATGCGGGACCGGGGGTCGGGGTCCGACTTCGACATCTTCGAGAGCGGATCCTGCAGCGACATCACCCGTGCCCCGATCTTCGGGGTGATCCGTTCCGGGACCGGGAACTCCTCGCCGAACCGGGAGTTGAAGCGCTCCGCCAGGTCACGGGTGAGCTCGAGGTGCTGGGTCTGGTCGTCACCGACGGGGACGGCATGGGCCTTGTGCACGAGGATGTCGGCGGCCATGAGCACCGGGTAGGCGAACAGTCCCAGGTTCTGGCCTGCCTTGTCGGCCTTCTCCTTGAACTGGGTCATCCGCTGGAGCTGCCCGACACCCGTGATCGTCCCCAGAATCCAGGCGAGCTCGGGATGCTGGGGTACCTGCGACTGGTAGTAGAAGAGCACCCGATCCGGATCGATGCCGGCGGCGAGGATCACCTTGGCCGTCTCCAGTCGGGTGCGGTGGAACTCGACCGGGTCGTAGGGGACCGTCATCGCATGTAGGTCGACGACGCAGTAGTAGCAGTCGTACTCGTCCTGCATCCTCCGCCAGTTGTCGAGGGCTCCGAGCAGGGTGCCCAGATGTAGCTCTCCGCTGGGTTGGATCCCCGAGAACACTCGCTTCGTCACGACTCGCCTCCATCGAAAAAGCGCCGGGGCGGTGGCCGCCGGCGCAGGGTGTCCCGAGCGCGCGACGACCTAGCCGATCCACCACCAGGTCGCCGTCACCGTCATGGCGAGCCAGGTTAGTCCCACGTCCCCCTGCCCGGCGAAGCGAGCATCCGTCGCGGGATGACCGGTCACACCCTGAGAGACGAATCGGGACCTTCACCCATTGTCGATCCTCGTCGCCCGGTACGAAGATAGGTAAGGAGGCAACGTGATGAGGACGACGCGAATCGCATGGTGGCTCGGTGCGGGGGTGGCGGTGCTGCTCGTCGTCGCCGCCGTGCTCGCCACCCGTCCCCCACGGTCCTACGACCCGTCCACCCCCGAAGGTACCGTCCAGATCTTCCTCCAGGCGCTCCTCGACGGAGACCGTGAACGGGCCCGCGAGCTCCTCGCCCCCGACCTCGACGAACGGTGCGTCGACGACGTCGCCACCGGCGAGTCGGTGCGGATCACCCTCGTCTCGAGCGAGGTCGAAGACGACGTCGCCACCGTCGAGGTGCGCATCGTCCGCTCCGGCGGCGACCCCCCTTTCGGCGGCTACGAATACTCCCAGGACGCCTCCTATCGGCTGGAACGGACCGACACCGGCTGGATCATCACGTCGGCGGAGTGGCCGTTCCCCTGCTTCGAACGGATCCCCCCACCATGAACGCCGTGGCCCTCCTCGCCGTCCTCGCCCTGATCGTCGGCGTGGCGTTCTGGACCCACCGGCGGATCCGGGGCCGAGTCGGGAGTGACGACCGGCAATCCGCCCTCATCCGGCTGATCGTCCTCGGTCTGCTCCTGGCCTCCTCGATCCTCGTCACCGTCGGTGTCGGCGGCCTCCTGGAGCGGCTCTTCGGCCTCGGGTCGACGCTGGTCCGCCGCGGCGCGAGCGACCTCGCCCGGGATCTGGCGTTCGTGGTGGTCGGAGGCCCGGCGGCGACGCTGCTGTGGAGCTCGTTGACGTCCAGGCTCCGGTCTTCGACGACGGAGCGTCGGTCGATGCTCTGGGGCCTGTACCTGGGGACCGCCCTCACCCTCTCCCTGGTCGTCGCCGCCGTCCACGCCATCGCCCTGCTCGCCGATCTGATCGGACCCGATCCTGCCGACCTCGCCCGGAACGGAGCCGGTCTCATCGCCTGGGGCAGCTTCTGGCTGTGGCACCGCCGGATCTGGGCCGAGCCCGACCTGAAACCCGGGACCCTCCCCAACCTCCCGATCCTCCTCGGCTCCGCCTTCGGGCTCGTCGTCGGCGCCACCGGAGTCGGCTTGGCCCTCGGTTCGCTCCTCGGCGACGCCTACGGTGCCCTCGGCGGGACGGTGATCGCCGAACGCGGATCCACCCTCGACGATGGTGTCGCCGCCGCCGCCGTCGGCGCCGCCATCTGGGTTTGGCATTGGTGGTTGCATGGACGTCACCTCGACCCGCGGGGCGGATGGCTCCTCCACACGCTGGGGCTGGGCGTCATGGGCGGGCTCGTCACTGCGTTGACGGCGGTGGGTTCCGTCGTCTTCGCCCTGCTCACCTGGTGGTTCGCCCCACCCCGAGGCGTGACGGCGGCGACCCACTTCGACACCATCCCCGGTGCCGTCACCGCCCTCGTGGTCGGAGGCGGCGTCTGGGCCTACCACCGTGCCGTGGTCCGCGATCCCTCCCGCACCGACGTCACCGAGCCGGATCGGGCTGCCCGATACCTCCAGGCGGGGATCGGGTTGGCCGCCGCCGCCGGCGGGCTCGGGGTCGTCGTCGCGTCCATCTTCCAGTCCCTGGCGGGGCCGGTTGCCACGGTGGGCGGTGCCACCGAGACCCTCCTCGCGGGCATCACGGCCCTCGGGGTCGGCGGACCCCTGTGGGCCCTCACCTGGCGGGATCTGCAACGGGCGGCGGCAGCCGACCCCGCCACCGAGCTCACCGGCACCTGGCGCCGGGTCTACCTGGTGGTCCTGTTCGGCGTTGCAGGGATCGCGGCGCTCATCACCCTCCTGGTCATCGCCTTCCGGCTCTTCGAGGCCGTCCTGGAGGGGACGTCGATGGCGGCGTTCCTCGACTCGTCCTCCACCGCCCTCGGCATCCTGTTCGCCTCCGGCACCGTCGCCGGATACCACCTCGTCGTGTGGCGATCCGACCGGGCATCGGGGTTCGCACCGCGGCGTCGCCTCGGCACCGTGCATCTCGTGACCGGAGCCGACGACACCGACCTGGCAGCGGCGGTCGACGCCGCCACCGACGTCAAGGTCGTCCGCTGGCTGGCGGCCGACACCGTCGAGGTTCCCCGCTCGGAGCTCGCCGAGGCCCTGACGACGATCGACGCCGAACGGGTGCTCGTCCTGCCCGCAGGCGACGACCGGGTACGGATCGTGCCCTACCGGCCCGCCTGATCGGCGGCCGCCACCGGGAGACGTCCGAACCTCTCCGCGAAGTAGGCCTCGACGGCGTCGGGGGTGAGGGGCCGCACCAGATGGAATCCCTGCCCGAATCGGAACCCGAGGGCGAGGAGCCGCTCGACCTGGCGCCGGGTCTCGACGCCTTCGGCGATGGTGATCAGGTCGAGCACCTCCCCGATCTGCTCCACCATCTTCAACAGCGGGGACTCCTGGGGACCCTCGGCCCGGGCGACGAAGGACTTGTCCACCTTGAGGATGTCGATGGGGAGCATGTCGAGATACCCGAGGGACGAGTACCCGGTCCCGAAGTCGTCGATCGCCACCCGCACCCCCATCCCCCGCAGGTCCTCCAGCACCCGGCCCGAGGCCTGCATGAGCACGCTCTCGGTGATCTCCAGGACGAGACGCCGGGGTTCGAGGCCGGACTCGGCCAAGGCCTGGTCGACGTCGGCCAGCAGGTCGGTCTCGGTGAGCTGCAGGGGGGACAGGTTGACGGTCACCGCCTCGAACGCCCCCGGGAAGCGCTCCTGCCAGCGGGCGGCGTGACGACAGGCCCGCTGCAGCATCCAGCGGCCCAGGGGGACGATGAGGCCGGTCTCCTCGGCCACGGGGATGAACTCGTCGGGGGAGACCACGCCGATGTCGACGTGGCGCCACCGGGCGAGCGCCTCGATCCCGAACAGGTCGCCTCCGTCGAGGGCGACGATGGGCTGGTACTCGACCTGCAGCTCGTCCTCGGCGATCGCCGCCGCCAGCCCCGACCGGAGCGCCGCCCGGCGGACCAACGCCCGGTGGCCGCCGTCCTCGAAGATCTGATAGGACCCCTTGCGGTGATGCTTCGCCCCGTACATGGCCTGGTCGGCGTTGCGGATCACCTCGTCGGGCAGCACGTCGGGGCGGACGAAGGCGATCCCGATCGACGCGGTGACCGCCAGGTTCCGGCCGCCGATCTGGAACGGACGGGCGAACTCCGCCTGGATCCGCTCCACCACCGTGTGGATGTCGTCTTCGGAGGCGAGACGATCGAACAGCACCGCGAACTCGTCGCCGCCGAGCCGGGCCACCGTGTCGTGCTCCCGAGACGCCGCCTCCAGCCGCCGGGCCACCGCCACCAACAGCTGGTCGCCGACGCCGTGACCGAAGGCGTCGTTGACCGTCTTGAAGTCGTCGAGGTCGAGGAACATCACCGCCGCCCTTCGCCCTTCCCCGCCGACTCGAACCACGCACTCGGCGAGGCGATCACGCAGCAGGGAGCGGTTGGCGAGACCGGTGAGGGCGTCGTGGAGCGCCTGATGGCGGAGCTCCTCCTTGAGGCGGGTGAGCTGGACGAGGGAGTCCTCGAGGCGTCCGTTCTCGAGGGAGACGCCCACCTGGGCGGCCAGGGTCTCCAGCAGGCGCAGGTCGTGCACCCCGTAGCTGGACACGTCCCCCAGGGGGTCGTGGACGACGAGCGCCCCGATCACCCGACCCCGCACCCCGAGGGCGACGACCATTCCGTCGGCTCCCCGCCTCCCCCGGGAGCCCGGACGGTCGACGATGAGCCTCGACTGCCCGGACCGGACCGTGGCCGACCAGGGGGTGTCGCCCCGGTCCGGAGGGATCGGCTTCATCACCTCCCGCTCCCCGTCGGGTCCGGCGGCGGTGCGGAATCCCGGCTGGTCGGGTCCGTCGGGATGCAGCACGATCTCGGCCGAGGCGGCGCCGAACATGGCCTGGGCCTCGGTGACGGCCGCCAGCATCGCCGCCTCGATCTGTGGGGAACGGTGGAGGATCCTCGTCGCCTCGTACAGCGCCTGGAGGCGCTGGCGTTCGAGCCGCTGGGTGGCGTACGCCCGGTAGGCGAGGAACAGCACCACCGGAGGCACCAACGCCATCCACATCGCCTGCGGCTGCGCCCAGATCACGGTGACCGCCACCAATCCGAGGCCGGCGTTCATCCACGCCGCCAACGAGGTGAGGACGAGGATCTCGGCGACCTCGGTCTGCTCGACCCGTCCACCGCTCAACCTGATGGCGGCCGTGATGAGCGCCGTCGCCACCAGCAGCGACACGGTCACCGCGGCCAACGTCCCCGCCACCCCCCAGATGCCCACCGGATCCGCCTCGGCCACGATGGCGCGGAACACGAGGATCGCCACCGCCGTCTGCAGGGTGAACTGACCCAGGTTGAAGACCAGCTTCACCGGCGGTTGGCGCCGCACGAGACCCAGGGCCGCCAGGTTGCCGAGGAACTGGGCGGCGATCAGCCCCAGAGGATCGGTGAGGAAGAGACCCGCCACCAGGGGGATCTCGCTCATCGAGAACGAGTGGGCGTCCTCCCGGAACTTGAGATGGACGACGCTGAGCTCGGCGACGAAGACCAGGGGGATGAAGACCCACCAGGGAAGCTCGAGGGGCGCGGGCAAGGGCCCCAGGTCGGCGAGCCCGTAGGCGAAGAACCCGGCCGCGGCGACGACGACGACGTCGAGCGCCCAGACGCGCCGCAGGGATCGTGAGGGCCCGGAACGAGAGGGAGGGGGAGGCGCCACCGAGCTCCCTCAGGGCGTCAGGTCGACCCGAAGCCCGACCAGGAGGCGCCGCGTCGCACCACCGACCAGGACGCACCGGACCACGAGGCGCCACGACCCGACCAGGACGCACCGGACCAGGACGCGCCACGGACGTCGTCGATGGCCCGCGACGGCGCCGCCGAAGCGGC
>JALSJV010000128.1 GCA_026989215.1 Acidimicrobiia bacterium
GCCCTCGTGACCCTCGCGTTCGGGCCGGTCATCTTCGTCGCCGGGAGGTTCCTCGGCAGGACGGTCCAGACGAGGGTCCGGCGCCAACATCACGCCTTCGAGCGCTTCAGCCACGGGGTCCTGCGGGTGCTCCGCGCCATGGACCTCATCCGCATCCACGGCGCCGAGAAGCTGGAGATGGAGCGGCTCGACCGACGATCCGCCGAGCTGGAGACCGCCGGGGTGGCCCGGTCGGTGTGGAGCAACGTCTACGCGGTCACCCAGTCGACGCTCCTCGTCCTGGCCGGGGCCTCGGTGTTGATCGTCGGCGGGGTGCTGGTGGTCCAGGAGCGACTCAGCCTCGGGGACCTCATCTCTTTCTACGCCGGGTTCGCGCTCCTCCGCGGCCCCCTCGCCGGGATCGCCATTCGGGTGCCGGCCGTGATCGAGGGGATGACCTCGCTGAGGCACCTCATCGAGCTCCTCGACGAACCCGAGACGCGTCCATACACGGGCACCCGGGCGATCCGATCCTCCGGACACATCAAACTGGTGGACGTCACCTTCGCCTACGACACCGAGCCGGTCCTCCACGGGGTCTCGCTGGAGCTGGAACGGGGCAAGGTCACGGCCGTCGCCGGGCCGAACGGGTCGGGAAAGTCGACGATCGTCAACCTCATCCTGGGTTTCTATCGACCGCAGCGAGGGGAGATCCTCGCCGACGGGATCCCCTACCCGGACGTGGATCTCGTCACCCTGCGCCGATCGATGGGCGTCGTCCCCCAACAGACGATCCTGCTCAACGGCTCGGTCCTCGACAACGTCACCTACGGTCGCGGCGACGTCGACGAGGCGGCCGTCCGCGCCGCGCTGGAGGTGGCCGAGGCCGACTTCGTGTGGCGGCTCCCCGACGGTCTGGAGACCGAGGTGGGTGAGGAGGGGGTGTTTCTGTCGGGAGGGCAGCGACAGCGTCTGGCGATCGCCCGGGCGGTGATCCACCGGCCGGCGATCCTCATCCTCGACGAACCCACCAACCATCTCGACCGGGCGTCGATGGAGTCGGTGATGGCCAACATCGCCGCGCTTCGACCCCGCCCGGCGGTGCTCCTCATCAGCCACCGCCCCGAGGTGCTCGACGCCGTCGACGAGCTCGTCGAGCTCAAGGAGGGCCGGGTGATCTCGGTCGGTCCGGCCTGACTTCGGCCGCCGCCGGCTCGATCCCCGACGCCGCACGGTGGGGGTCCGACGCCCCGGGTCGGATCAGCGGTAACGCCACACGATGCGGCCCTTGGTCGGGTCGTAGGTGGAGACCTCCACCTCGACCTCGTCACCGGGGAGGATCCGGATCATCCGGCCGCGCCGCATGCGACCGGCGGGCCGGGCGGTGACGATCAGGCCGCCGTCCAGCTCGACCTTGAAGGTGGCGTCCCGCAGGACCTGGACCACCTTCCCTCGCATGCGGACGTACTCATCCTGTTTCATGTCGAGGAACCTCGGACCGGGCTTCAGGATAGAACGTTCGCCTGCGGCGCCGAACGCCGATCAGGCCGTGGGCCGACCGGTGGCGCCGACCGCCCCCTCCGGGAGGGGGGCCCGGAACCGCCCCTCCGGGACGGGCGCGCCCACCCGCACCAGGGCCAGATGCCACGACGGCGAGTACCCCAGGGCCCATCGCAGCCCGGCGACGGCCACCCGCCCGACGGCGACCGCTCCTCGTCTCCGAGGCCTCCCCAACACCCGACGGATCCGGGCGGGGATGGTGGCGACCGCCGCCTCGAGGAGGATCCGGTAGCCCTGGCGCGGGCCACGGCCGAGCGGTGGGTCGCACAGGAAGCCCACCGCCTCCGTCATCCCCGGCGAGGGTTCGACCTCTGGATGCTCGGCGACCCAGGCGCCGAGGGACGCCGCGTCCTCCGGCAGCGGGGCCGCACCGAGCAACGCCCCGAGCCTGGTCTGCTCGGCGACGAAACGGTCGGCCTCCTCGGAGGTGAGGGGCTCGGCCCCGAAGGCCTGATGGGCGACGAGGAACGAGTCGGTGAGGGTGTTGTGGACCCAGGCGGCGAGGGGCGGGTCGGTCGCCGCGTAGGGTCGATCACGGTGGGACCGGCCCGCCACCCCCCGGTGGGCCCGCCGGACCGCGGCCACCGCCGCCTCCACCTCCGGCATCGCCCCGTAGGCGGTGGCGGTCACATACGCCGAGGTCCGCGACAGCCGCCCCATGGGGTCGGTGCGGTAGGAGGAATGGTCGGCGACGCCGGCGACGACCTCGGGATGGGCGGCCTGGATGAGCAGCGCACGGATCCCGCCGACGATGGTGGCGACGTCACCCATGACCCGCCAGGTCACCGAATCCGGCCCGAACAGACCCGGATCTCCCCGGTGGTCCAGGCTGTGGGCCAGAGGATACGGGGCGTGGCTGAAGGGACCGGTGGCGGCGGCCACGACTCGACGTCGGATCGGCTCGGCGAGCATGCCCGCAGTCTCCCACCGTCCCCGTCCAACCGGAAGCGGTACGCGGCTCGGGGAGATACGGTGCGGAGGTGATCACGCCCGACGCCGAGAGTCTCGCACCCGCCGCCGCCGCCCTCGCCTACGCGGAGCTGGGGTGGTCGGTGATCCCCGTCCACGTCGTCCACGAGGGAAGGTGTAGCTGCGGCCGCACCGACTGTGCCGCCCCCGGCAAGCATCCCCGCCTCCGCTGGGACGATGCCCAACGGCGACCGGCCTCCCCGGCCCAGGTGGCCTCGTGGTGGCGACGTTGGCCCGACGCCAACGTGGGCGTGGTGACCGGAGCCGTCTCCCGCCTCGCCGTCCTCGACATCGACCCCCGTCACGGCGGCGACGTGGCCCTCGACGACCTCCAGGCCGGATGGGGCGCGCTGGGAGAGACCGTGTCGTCCACGACCGGCGGCGGCGGGCGTCACCTCTGGTTCCAGGCGACAGAGCCACCGGCCTCGACGGTGCTCGCCGACGGCGTGGAGCTGAAGGCCGAAGGAGCGATGGTGGTGGCGCCTCCCAGCCTTCACCGCTCGGGACGGCGATACCGATGGGAGCCGGGGCGGTCCCCGATGGCACGATCCCCCGCCGCCCTCCCGGACTGGATTCGGCTCGTCGCCGGCACGGGCTTCCGAACCGGCCGACGTCGCGGGACGGTCCCGGTCCGCACCGAGGCCGAACGAGCGGAGTTCTCCGCTGCCTGGCGGCGGGCGGGCGTCGTACTCCGCCCTGGAGACAACTCCTACCTGTGCCCCTTCCACGACGACCATCACCCGTCCCTCCACGTCGACGCCGAAGGATGCCGGTGGTACTGCTTCGCCTGCCGTGACGGCGGGGGGATCGGTCGGCTGCGGGAGCGACTGGGAGAGGCCCACCCGTTGCGCCTGCGCCGCCGCATCCGGGGCTTCGCCGGACCACGGCGCCGGGTGACGATGGCCGGTGACCGGCCGGTCGCCGTCATCGGCGAAGCCGCCCACCAGGACGAGTTGTTGGCCCTCACCGGTGGGCGGCGCTCCTACGCCGGGGTGCAGATGGAGGCCGTCGCCGAGCTGGTCCCAACGGACGACGGGGTGATCGAGGTGCGCATCGGCGGCCTGACGGTGGGCGTGCTCGCACCCGACGACGCCGAGCGACTGGGGCCGCTGGTGGCGGAGACGATCGACGCCTTCGGCTCGGCGACCTGCCGTGCCGAGATCCGCGGCGGCTGGGATCGGGGCGGCGACGACGTGGGCATGTTCGGCGTCGAGCTCTTCTGCCCCTGAGGACCTCGGGCCGCACGTTCGGAGCTCGATCCGTATGCTGCCGCCGACCGATGACCCGCTCCACCGCCTTCCCGTCCCGGCGCCCCCGGCCCGAGAAGTTGGGGACGTTCCTGGGGGTGTTCACCCCGTCCATCCTCACGATCCTCGGCGTCATCCTGTACCTGCGGACCGGCTGGGTCGTCGGCAACGTCGGTCTCGGCGGGGCGATCCTGGTGGTGGTGATCGCCAACGCCGTCACCTTGGCCACCGCCCTGTCGGTGGCGGCGGTGGCCACGAACATGCGGGTCGGAGCCGGAGGTGCCTACTACATCATCTCCCGCAGTCTCGGCGTGGAGGTCGGCGCCGCCATCGGGATCCCGCTGTTCCTGGCGCAGGCCTTCAGCGTCACCCTCTACGCCTTCGGCCTGGCGGAGAGCCTCCGGTTGATCTGGCCGGACGTGCCCCTCCGCCCGGTGGCAGCGGCGACCGTGCTGGCGGTGGCGTTGCTGGCCGCCCGCGGTGCCGACGTGGCCCTTCGCCTGCAGCTCCCGATCATGGCCGGGATCCTCGTGTCGCTCGTCGTCCTCGTCGTCGGGGTCGTGGAGGCGAACCCGACCACCGTCCGATCGGTGACCGGAATCGACGGGTCACCCGGCTTCTGGCCGGTGTTCGCCGTCTTCTTCCCGGCGGTGACGGGGATCATGGCCGGCGTCTCCCTCTCGGGAGATCTGGAGCGCCCCGAACGGGCGATCCCGTGGGGGACCATCGGCTCGGTGCTGGTCGGATTCTTCGTCTACCTGGGGGTGGTGGTCGCCCTCGGTCTGGCGGTCGACGCCGCCACCCTGGTGGAGGACCACCTCATCTGGTTCACCCTCGCCGGTGGGTTGTCGTTTCTCATCTTCCCCGGGCTGTGGGGGGCGATCTTCTCCTCGGCGGTGGGGAGCGTCCTCGGAGCCCCCCGCACCTTGGAGGCGATGGTCGACGACCGGGTCTTGCCCCGGTTCCTCGGCCGTCGGATCGGAACGATCCGCGGACCCGGGATCCCCCTCCTCGTCTCCCTGGCGGTGGCACTGGGCGCCGTCACCCTGGGCGACCTCAACGCCGTCGCTCCCGCCCTGACCATGTTCTTCCTCACCACCTACGGGATGGTGAACCTCGTCGCAGGGGTGGAGCGGCTCACCGGCGACCCCTCCTTCCGTCCGACGCTGCGGGTCCCCTGGTGGGTGTCCCTGGCGGGCGCGCTCGGATGTTTCTGGGTGATGTTCCTGATCAGCCCCCTCGCCCTGTTCATCGCGGTCGTGGTCGAGGTCGGGGTGTATCTCGTGATGCGCCGCCGCGCCCTGGCCGCACCCTGGGGCGATCTGCGGCGGGGAGCGCTCATGGCGCTCGTCCGATCCACGGTCCTCCAACTCCGCCGACTCCCCCACGACCCCCGGAACTGGCGACCGAACATCCTCCTGTTCGCCGGGGACGTCCGTCGACGGGCGGCGCTGGTCCGGCTCGCCTCCTGGCTCGTCCACGACCGGGGCATCCTCACCGTCGCCGATCTGCGGGTCGGCGACCTCGAGGAGCTGGCACCGACGGTCCCCGCCCTCGAGCGGGAACTCGACGAGGCGCTCGAGGACCTGGGGATCGTCGCCTTCGGCGAGGTGGACATCGTCGAGGACTTCGTACGGGGGGCGGTCGCCGTCGCCCAGGCCAACGGGATCGCCGGCATCGAGTCGAACACGGTCATGTTCGGCTGGAGCGACAAGCCGGAACGGCGAGCGAACGTCCTACGGGTGATCGAACAGCTCGCCGCCCTCGGGATCTCCTCGGTGATCTGCCATCCCCACCCGCTGGACGTCACCCGTCCGCGACGTCGCCGGATCGACGTGTGGTGGGGTGGACTGCAGCACAACGGCGACATGCTGGTGCTCTTCGCCCACCTGATCTCCCTCAACCCCGAGTGGCGGGACGCCCGGATCTCGATCAAGAGCATCGCCACCTCTCCCATGATGCTCGAGCGGAACCGAATCCTGCTCGACCGCCTGATCCGCTCGGCCCGGATCCGCGCCGAGACCGAGGTGATGCTCAGACCTGCCGAGGTGTCCGTCACGTCGCTGATCTGCACCGAGTCGCGCGGCGCCGACATCGTCCTCATGGGTCTGCGGGCCGTCGATTCGGGCCAGGAGACCTCCTACTCCCGGCGCCTCGCCGAGCTCGTCCGGGATCTCCCCACCGTGCTCTTCGTCCGCTCGGCGGGCGAGTTCCGGGGGAGGCTGCTCGGAGACGGCCCCGACGATGTCCGGGCGACGCACGAAGGCCGGGGCCCGGATCGGAACGGCTGACGTCAGCCCACTTCGAGGGGCCGGCGGCCCTTGGTGGGGAGACGGAGCAGGAACGTCGAGACGGAGAAGGCGATCACGACGAGGAGCACACGAAGCCAGGTCGTGTGGATGGCGAAGACGATCGTGATGGTGAAGGTGATGGCGATGGCGACGAGGGAGATCACCTTCGCCCGGACCGAGAGGCCCCGCCCCGCCCGCCAGTCCCGCACGAGGGAGCCGAACCATCGATGCCGAAGGAGCCAGGCATCGAATCGGGGGGACGAACGGGCGAAGAAGAAGGCGGCCAGCAGGATGAAGGGGGTGGTGGGAAGCAGTGGCAGCACCACCCCGGCCGTACCCAGCCCCACGCAGATGAATCCGAGCGCGATGAACACACCACGGACCATCCGGCTCTGATGTGGCTGAGCCATGGCGGGGAGCATATCTCCCCGAAAACTTGACGTGATGTCGAGTCGCCCGGGCTGATCGGATCCCGCTCGTCTCAGTCCCTGCGGTCGAGGAGCTGGGCCTGGTTGATCCGTCCGAGGGGGCCCGCCTCGTCGAACACCCGCGTGTCGGCGAGTCCGATCCCCGACGGATGTTGATGGGCGGCCGACCGCATCCCCACCCACTCCCCCACCGGGAGCCGATGAGCGTACAGGGTGATGTCGGGGTTGACGTACAGGTAGCGGCGCGGGTGGAGGGCCTGGCTGTTGCCGTTGGACATGTCGGCCAGGGTGGCGAGCCGAAGGAAGGGACTGGTCGTCTCCCCGGCGACGACCGGGTACCGGAGCCGAAACCAGGACAGCCCCGGCCCCATCCGCAGGAAGCTCCCCCCGATGCTCCTGATCTCCACCGCATGGGAGTGGAACCGGACGGTGCCGGGGTCGTCGACGAAGAACGTTCCCCAGTCGACGGGCTCTCCCGCCTCCGGGCCCGGGGGCTGATCCCACGTCTCGGTCTCGCCGTCCGGAAGCTCCAGATGGTCGAGGACCCGGATCTTGAGGGCGGACGCCCGGCCCACCTCCACCCCGTCGGCACACAGGTAGGCATCGACGACCTGGATCCGCCGTCCGTCCCTCCTCACCGTCGTCGTCACCTCCAGCGGAGTGAGCGGCACCGGTCGGAACAGGTCGATGGTGTATCGGACCACCTGCATCGGCACCGCCGTGGGGACCCGTTCGACCGCCCGTGCCAGCAGACCGGCGGGAGGTGCGCCGTGCTGGGCGTCGTCCGACCAGCCGCCGCGGCACAGCTCGGTGGGGACGAAACGGTCGCCGTCGAAGGAGAAGAGGGCTTCGACCATGGGCGGCGATCCTAGAAGGATCCTGGTCTAGCCCTTCCCTCCGGCTAGGCTGAGGTCACCGTCGCACCCTCAGGGAGGCGAGCGCGTCACAGCGCCCCCGGGCGGCGGAGGTCCTTTCCCGTGCATCCCCGCCTCGATGCCGCCCCGGACCGGTCGTACACCGCCGGAAGGGCCGCACCGTCGCCGACCCGGCGACGAACGCCAGACAGGAGACGCGGCAGACCAGATGACATCCATGACCACCACCACCTTCGCCGACCTGGGCACACCGCCGGAGATCGTCGACGTCCTCGCCGAACGGGGTATCCACACCCCCTTCCCGATCCAGGCCGCCACCATCCCCGACGGACTCGCCGGACGCGACGTCTGCGGGCGAGCCCCCACCGGCTCGGGGAAAACCCTCGCCTTCGGGATCCCCATGCTGGCTCGCATCCACCGGGCGGAGCCCCACCATCCCCGCGCCCTCGTCCTCGCCCCCACCCGAGAGCTCGCCGAGCAGATCCACGCCGAGCTCGCCCCCTTGGCGTCGGCGCTCGACGTCCGCATCGCCCCGATCTACGGTGGCGTCGCCTACCAGCCGCAGAAGAAGGCCCTCCGCCGGGGTGTCGAGGTGCTCGTCGCCACCCCGGGGCGGCTCGCCGACCTGATGGAGCAGGGCGAGGCCCGACTCGACCAGGTGGAGCTGGTGGTGGTCGACGAGGCCGACCGGATGGCCGACATGGGGTTCCTGCCCGAGGTCAAGTGGATCCTCAACCGAACCGCGCCCGGGCGCCAGACCCTGCTGTTCTCCGCCACCCTCGACGGGGACGTCGCCGCCCTCACCCACTACTACCAGAACGACCCGGTGCGACACGAGGTCGGAGCGGCGGATCCGGAGGGCTCCGACGCCCGCCACTTCTTCTGGCGGGTGGGGCACACCGACCGTCTGACCCTCACCGCCGAGGTGATCCGGCGAGCCCACCCGACGATCGTGTTCTGCGAGACCAGGGCCGGAGTGGACCGCGTCACGACCCAGCTCCGGCGCCTCGGGGTCGAGACGGCCGCCATCCACGGCGGCCGCCCCCAGGAGCATCGCAACCGGGCGTTGGATCGGTTCGTGCAGGGCCGGGTCGACGCCCTGGTCGCCACCGACGTCGCCGCTCGAGGCATCCACGTGGACGGGGTCGCGGCCGTCGTCCATTTCGACCCGCCGAAGGACACGAAGGCCTACCTCCACCGCTCCGGGAGGACGGCCCGGGCGGGCGCCGCCGGCGTGGTCGTGACCCTGGTGCGAGACGATCAAAGCCTCCCCATCCACGCCATTCAACGCCAGCTCGGCCTCCCCATCGTCCTCGACGAGCCGGACGTCTCCTCCCTCGACACCGGAGGCGACCGCATCCCCGCCGAACGACCCGTCCAGCCCCGGTCGGGTGCCCGCAAACGGTCCCGGCGGCGTCGCCGACTCCTCTGAGCGGGAGGCGGCGATGGGCCCGCCGACCACCGGACTCCCCGTCGAGGCGGTCGTCCCCGACCTGCGGGCAGCCCTCGCCGAGGCCGGAACGGCCGTGCTGGTCGCTCCTCCCGGTTCGGGCAAGACGACGGTCGTCCCCCTGCACCTCGTCGGAGAGCCATGGGCGAGGGGACGCAAGGTCGTCGTGCTGGAACCGCGACGCCTGGCGACCCGGGCCGCCGCCCGCCGGATGGCCGAGTTGGTCGGCTCCCCCGTCGGGGACCGGATCGGATACGTGACCCGGGACGATCGCCGTACCGGACCCCGGGTGGGCGTCGAAGTGGTGACCGAAGGGGTGCTGACCCGGCGCCTCCAACGCGACCCGGAGCTCCCCGACACCGCCTGCCTCGTCTTCGACGAGATGCACGAGCGCAACCTTCAGACCGACCTGGGCCTGGCGCTCGCCTTGGACGTCCGCAGGACGATCCGCCCCGACCTGCGGATCCTGGTGATGTCGGCGACCCTCGATGCGGAGCGGGTGGGACGCCTGCTCGGCGACGGCACCGCCGTCATCACCGCCGACGCCCGCACCCACCCGGTGGAGATCCGCTGGGTTCCCCCCGCCCGCCGAGCCCGCATGGAGGACCACGTGGCGACGGTCCTCCACCGTGCCGTCGACACCGAGCCGGGAGACATCCTCGTCTTCCTCCCCGGGATGGCCGAGATCCGACGCGTCGCCGAACGGCTCGCCGCCACCGGCCTCCCCGCCGACGTGCGGATGCTGCACGGCAGCCTCCCACCCGACGAGCAGGACGCCGCCCTCCGACCCGGACCGCTCCGCAGGGTGGTGCTCTCCACCGACGTCGCCGAGTCCAGCCTCACCGTCGAGGGGGTCCGCGTCGTGGTCGACTCGGGCCTCGCCCGAGCCCCTCGGTTCGACCCCCGCACCGGCATGACCCGGCTGCGCACGATCCCGATCTCCAAGGCGTCCGCCGACCAGCGAGCGGGCCGAGCGGGACGAACCGAGCCGGGGATCGCCTACCGTCTGTGGTCGAAGGCCGAACACGCCGCCCGCCGACCCCACATCGACCCCGAGATCTCCCAGGTGGACCTGGCCGGTCTCGCCCTCGAGCTGGCCGGCTGGGGGACGGCCGATCCCGAGACACTCCCCTTCCTCGACCCGCCCCCTCCCCGAACCTTCGCCGAGGCCCGACGGCTCCTGGTCCGGCTCGGTGCCGTCGACGCCGACGGTCTCCTCACCGACCAGGGGAAGGCGATGCTGACGCTGCCCCTCCATCCCCGCCTCGCCCACATGGTCACCGCCGCCGACGAGGACGCCTATCTGGCGTGCCTGCTGGCGGCGCTGGTGGAGGAACGGGACGTCCTCCAGGGCCGACCCGACGAGCTGCCGGTGGACGTCGCGGTCCGCCTGACGCTGCTCGCGGACCCGAACCGTCGGACGGGCCGGGTCCGCCGGGTCCGTCGGATCGCCGACGACCTGGCACGTCGTGTCGGGGCCGCACCGGGGGAGATCTCCGTCGACCGGGCGGGCTCGCTGCTCGCCCTCGCCTTCCCGGACCGGTTGGCGATCCGTCGGGGCGGCCCGGGCAGATTCCAGCTCCGCACCGGGACGACGGCGTGGATCCCGGAACGGGACCCCCTCGCCGCCGAGCCCTTCGTCGTCGCCGTCGACGTCGACGGCCGTCGCAAAGACGCCCGTATCCGACTCGCCGCCGCCATCGACACCGACGAGGTGACCGAACGCTACGCGGACGAGGTGGTGGTCCAGACCGAGCTGGTCTGGGATCGGGACCGTCTCGTCGAACGAACCCACCGCCGACTCGGAGGCGTCACCCTCGACCGGTCCGACCGGCGTCCCGAACCCGGGCCTGCCACGACGTCGGCGATCCTCGACCGTCTCCGCCGCCGAGGTCTCGGCGCCCTCCCCTGGTCCGACGACGCCCGCGACCTCCTCCACCGCGTCCGTTTCCTCCACGCCCGATTCGGAGATCCGTGGCCCGACTGGTCCGACGCCGCACTCGAGGAGAGCCTGCACGAATGGCTGGGACCCTCCCTGGTCGGCGCGACCGGCCTCGACGACGTCGCCCGCCTCGATCTCGCCAAGGTCCTGCGCGGGCGCCTCGGCCACCGGCTGGGCGGTGAGCTGGACCGCCTCGCCCCCCGCCGGGTCTCCGTCCCCAGCGGCCGTCGGATCCGTGTCGACTACTCGGGGGAGCGGCCGAGCATCGCCGTGAAGGTCCAGGAGATGTTCGGGACGACGACCACCCCGGAGGTGGCGGGCCTCCCCGTGGTGCTCCACCTGCTCTCCCCGGCCGGGCGGCCGATGCAGATCACCGCCGACCTCGCCGGCTTCTGGGCGGGCTCGTGGCACGACGTTCGAAGGGAGATGGCGGGCCGCTACCCGAAACACGCCTGGCCCGACGATCCGGCTCGGGCCCGGCCGACGCGAGGGTGACGATGCCGGAGCGTCTGTGGGTGCGTTGTCCCGAGTGTGCGACCCCCTTCGAGGCGGGCCTACAGGTGGATCGGGCCACCTTCGCCGCCCTCATGGTGTACGAGGGGTACGAGTGTCCTCGCTGCGGTGGGCGGCATCACTACGAGGCCCACGATCACTGGTACCAGCTCTCCGTGGAGGAGCCGGGCCGGGACACCCCGGTCCTCAAGTGGCCCTCGACGGGGCCGACGGGACCATCGGCATGAACGTGCTCTTCGTCGACGACGACCCCGCCCGGCTGGCCGCCACGCGCAACTTCATCCAGGACCGCGGCATCCCGATCGCCGCTGCCTTCGCCCTCCCCGACGACGTCCCCGTCCAGCTCGGACGGGTCTCCTTCGATCTGATGGTCGCCGCCGTCGACGACCCCACCGGTGATGCCGCCGACACCGTGCGGGAGGTGGCCACCGGTCATCCAGAGATCGGCCGGCTGGTCCTGTCGAGATACCCGGAGATCGCGGGCCACGTCCCCTGTCACCTCGTCGTCCCCCACCGGTTCGACGTCGATCTGCTCCGCCGTGCCATGTGGGCGACCCTCCGGTGGCGCGACCGGCTCGGCACCGCCCGCCTCGCCGAGATCGTCACCGCCGCCGACAACCTGCCGAGCCTCCCCGACGTCTACCTGCGCATCCAGGAGGAGCTCGACGGAGACGACCCCACCCCGGCCCGGGTCGGAGCGATCGTCGAGGAGGACCCGGGGATCGCGGTCAGGATCCTGAAGGTGGTCAACTCGACCCTGTTCGGACTCCGCACCGAGGTGGGGGACGTCACCCAGGCGGTGACCCTCCTCGGGATGAACACCGTCTCCCGCCTCGTCCTCGCCGCCGGCCTGTTCCAGGCCAGACGCAGCATCGAACGGAGGTTCCTCGAACAGCTCTGGAACGAGTCCGTCGAGGTCGCCGCCCTGGCCCGACGGATCGCCCGCCTGGAGGACCTCACCGCCGCCGACGTGGAGGAGACGCAGGTCGCCGGACTCCTCCACGACGTCGGCCAGATCGTGTTCTTCCGGAACTGGCCCGAGGAGTACCTGGAGATCGACCCCACCGACGCCGACCGTTCGGAGGTGGAGATCTTCGGCGCCACCCATGCCGACATCGGCGCCTACCTGGCGTCCCTGTGGGCACTCCCCACCGGCGTGGTCGAGGCCATCGGTTACCACCACCTGCCGTCGGAGGGCCGGTACGGGGAGGTGGTCTCTCCCACCAGCATGATCCACGTCGCCCGGGCCTTCGTGGATGCGGGGCACGATCCCGACCAGGTGGCCCTCGACGACCGTCACGTCGAGGCGATCGGCCCCCTCCGGGTGCGGGGCTGGCTCGAAGCGATCGCAGAGCCGGTCGCCGCCTGAGCCCGGGCACACACGGTACCCTCGGTCGTCGTCCGACGAGACTGGGAGGTCGCCGTGGGAGTCCGTTTCCTGAGTGACGAGTACATGGCGGAGGCGACGAGGATCATGAACGAGGACGAGCAGTTCCTCTCGGCGATCGAGGGTCTCGACCTGGGGATGCAGTTCACCGTCACCGACGCCCCCGGCGAGGGAGAGTTCGAGTACTACATCCGCATCGCCGACGGGCGAGGCGAGATGGCTCGAGGGACGTTGAACGACCCCGACGCCCGGATCCGCAACAGCTACGAGACCGCAGCCGGCATCTCCCGGGGGGAGATCAACTCGGCGACGGCCTTCATGACCGGAAAGCTGAAGGTGTCCGGCAACGTCGCCAAGCTCATGATGGCCCAGGGGGCCCTCTCCAGACTCCAGGACGCCATGGGCGGGATCGACGTCGACTACTGACCGTCGCCTGGAGGTCACGGGTCTCGGGGAGGGTGACGGCGATCGTCGCCGCCCCCAGCGCGTGGCCGGCGCCGGCGACGGCGAGCGCCGCACCCAGGCTCCCGAAAACGCCGGTGGCGACACCGACCAGCGCCGGCGCGGCCGCCCCCCCGCCGATGTCGAACAGTCGCGTCACCGCTCCCACCCGTCCCCGCAAAGGGCCCGGGAACGGCTCGGTCGTGAAGGCGGAGCCGACGGGGACGCTCCCCGTCAGGAAGAAGATGACCGCACCGAGACCCAGGGCGCGCATCACGTCGTCGGAGGCGGTGAAGGCGACGAGCCCGGCCAGGCTCGCCCCTCCGAGGAACATGAAGGCGGCGGGGCGACGACCCCGGCGATCCATGAACCGTCCGGCGACGAAGAACCCCGAGACTCCGGCCGCCCAGACGACGAAGAACCACGGCTCGATCCGCCCCGGCTCCCAGGCCCATTCCTCCAATACGAGGGTGGAGGCGAACACGGTGAGGGCACTCGGGTAGACGGCGATGAGGAATGCGAGGAGGGCGGCGCCCGTCACCCACCGCCGCGGCAGGTCGGCGAGCCCGAGGGACGCCGGGGCGGCACGGGGCTCGAGGGTCTCCGGGAGCGCCCGCCGAGCAAAACCGATGAGGAGGAGGGGGACGACCCCGATGGCGTACAGGATCCTCCATGAGGCTCCGGTGGCGACCACGAGGAGGAACCCCACACCCGCCGTGGCCTGACCGAAGGCCACCATCGACGACAACACGCCGAGACCGCGACCCCGCCGGTCCTCACCCACCGCCTCCACCACGAGAATGGAGGCGAGGGGCTTCTCCGCCCCGAGGAACGCCCGAGCGACGATCTGGTAGGCCGCGAAGTCGACCACCCCTGCCGAGAGGGCCGTGAGGGTCGTCGCGGCGGTGTAGCCGGCGATGGTGACACCCAGCATGGGCCGACGCCCGTATCGGTCGGCGAGGGCGAGCAGCAGGAGTGACCCGAAGGCCCCGGCGAACACGACCGAACCCAACACCCCCGCCTGCACGAGACTCAGCCCGAACTCGGTCCGGATGAGCGGGAGCGCGAGCCCGAACAGGAGCGCGTCGTAGCCTTCGAAGAACGTGGCGGGAGCCAGGAGTGCGAGGAGCCTGCGCTCGGCAGGGCGGCCCATGGCTGCCTCAGCGCCTCGGATCCACCATGACCTTGATCCCGCCGTCGCCGACGATGAGCTTCTCCATGGCCACCTCCACCTCGTCGAGCCCGACCCGCCCGGTGACGATCTCGGTGAGCTCGGGTCGCGCCGCCAGATGGGCGAGGGCGGCCCGCATCGACTCGATGGACGGCCCGGCGATCGAGAACGCCCGCTGCTCCCGTACGGTCATCCGCAACAACAGCACCGGCGCGGTGGGGATCCCGAGGATCCCGATGGCGGCACCGGGTCCGCCGGCGTCGAAGATGCCCTGGAGCCCTTCGGGGACCCCGGAACATTCGAAGGCGATCCGGGGACCTGCTGGATCGAGCGCCCGGCCCGCTTCGTAGGGATCGTCTCGTACGGGGTCGAGGGTCGACACCGCTCCCAGACGGACGGCCTGGTCACGGCGTTCTCGGATCGGGTCGCCCGCCACGACCGTGCATCCGGCGGCGACGAGGGCCGACACCGAACAGAGGCCGATGCTGCCGAGCCCGTTGACGTAGGCCAGCATCCCCGGCCGAGCCCCGGCCAGGTCGACGGCACGGAGGGCGACCCCGAGGGGGTCGGCGAGGACGGCGGCCTCGTCGGGGAGGGAGTCGGGTACCGCCAGCAGGTGAGCCGCCGGGTAGGTGGCGTACTCGGCGAAGCCTCCCCATCGGCGTCGGTCGTCGGCCCCCTCACAGTGACGAGGCTCTCCCCGCCGACACCAATGACACTCACCGCAGCCCCGTGGCGGATAGACGACCACCCGGGTTCCCACCTTCCAGGTCCCGGTGGGGTCGTCGACCACGTCGGCGACCACCTCGTGACCGAGGACGGTGCCGGGTCCGGCGAGGGCGCCGGTCTTGAACACCGACAGATCCGAGCCGCAGATCCCGCAGACCCGCACCCTGACCAGGGCCTCACCCGGTTCGGGGCGTGGCACGGGGACCTGCCGCAGCTCCAGGCGTCGAGCTGCGGGGAGGAAGAGAGCCCGCATGGTGGCTCCCGGATCCGCCATCTCGATCGTCCTCCGTCCCGGTGGGGATCGGCACGCCGAATATACTCGGGCCACGATGAGCTCCCCCGAGCAGGGCGGCTCACTCGCCGCCGAGACCCTTCGCCGCCTGGGGGTCGAGGTCGTCTACGCACTCCCGGGAGGCCACGTCGATCCCCTCCTCCGGTCCCTCGGTCCTGCCGGCGTCGAACTGGTCGTCACCCGCCACGAGGAAGGAGCCGTCCTCATGGCGGGCGGCCACGCCCTCGCCACCGGTCGGCCGGCCGTGGCGTGTGTGACGGCGGGTCCGGGGCTCGCCAACGCCGTCGGGGGCATCGCCGAGGTGCACGCCTCGGGTCTCCCCGTCGTCGTCATCGCCGGCCGGACCGGGCTGGTCCAGCGAGGCCGGGGGGCCGTCCAGGATCTCGATCAAGCAGCCTTGGTCGCGCCGGTCACGAAGTGGCGCGCCACCTGTTTCGAGACGGCGCGGATCCCCGAATACGTGGAGGCCGCCCTGCATCACGCCTCGACGGGAAGTCCCGGCGTCGCCTACCTGGAGATCCCCGACGACGTCCTGAAGGGTGCGGCGGAGCTCTCCCTCTCCCCGCTCGGTCCCGGTCACCGCCTGCCGTCGCGGCCGGTGCCAGACGCCACCACCCTCGGCGGGATGGTCGACCTGTTGGCCGGCGCGGAACGGCCCGTGGTGCTGGCGGGGTCGGGGGCCTTCTTCTCCGGCGCCGGACCGGCCCTCGAGGGCTTCGCCGAACGCACCGGGATCCCCGTGGTGACGACGTCGGCGGCGAGGGGACTCATCCCCGACGGTCACCCCTGCTGCGTCGGGGGCCTGGTCCACGGCGGCGCCGTCACCCTGTCCGCCGACGTGGTCCTCCTGCTGGGGTCGCGGTTCAACGCCAACCTCCTCTACGGCCGTCCCCCGCTGTTCGCGCCCGACGGTCGGGTGATCCAGGTGGATCTCGATCCCGAGCACCTCGGAGGCCAACGGGTCCCGGCGATGGCGGTGGTCGGCGACGTCGCCGCCACCCTCGAGGCCCTGCGAACCGCCTGGGAGCTCCCGTCGGACCGGTTCGACGGTTGGCGAGCCGACGCCCTCGGCGCGGCGGCAGCGAGCCGAGACCAGTGGGCGGCCGAGGCATCCCGGCCCGCCGCGGGCATCCACCCTGGTCGCCTCGCCGAGGCGACGGCGCGGTTCGCCGCCGCCCGACGGGCTCCCTTCGTGGTCGACGGCGGCAACAGCGTCCTCTGGGGCCTCGCCTTCGCCGAGGCCTGGGCGCCGGGGAGCCACCTGTTCATCGGTTCGGCCATGGGGACCCTCGGAGTGGGACTGCCGTTCTCGATCGCGGCAGCCGGAGCGTGGGATCGACCAGCGGTACTGTTCACCGGGGACGGCGCCTTCGGCCTCTCGGCGATCGAGGTGGACACGGCTGCCCGGTCGGGTCGGGGGTTGATGGTGGTCGTGGTGAACAACGGCGGGTGGAGTGACGACCTCCCCGCGTCCGACGAGGCCGGCCCGTCGGCGCGTTCGACGATGCGTTACGACCTCCTGGCGACCGCCGTGGGCGGTCATGGCGAACGGATCGAGACCTTCGACCGGGCCCCCGAGGCATTGGAACGGGCGTGGACGGCGGCGGAGGAGGGACGCTGCGCGGTGATCGACGCCGTCTGCGACCCCAAGGTGGTGAGCGAGCTGATGGTGGGGATGGGGAGCCTCGGCGTCATGTGATCCGGGTCGCCCCTGCCCCCGGCCCAGGGCTCGCGACCACCGCCACGGTGGTCCACGGCCCTGGGCTGGGTAGTCGGCGGACCCGTCGGCTACCTTGCCTCCGGTGAGACCGGGCAACACCCCCCTCGAAGAGCTCCGGCACCTGGCACCCCCGGGGACGCGTCTGTTCGCCAAGCTGGAGTGGTTCAACCCGACCGGGTCGATCAAGGACCGCCCGGCCTGGTACATGTTCCGCAACGCCCTCGAGGACGGGAAGCTGCGACCGGGTGAGCCGCTCATCGAGGCGACGTCGGGTAACACGGGGATCGGTCTGGCCCGACTGGCGATCATCCACGGGCACTCCATGGTGATCTGCCTCCCCCGCACCGCCACCGAGGAGCGGAAACAGCTCCTCCGGGCCTACGGCGCCGAACTCATCGAAGTGGACGGAGGGCCCAACGACGCCATCGCCCACGCCCGGAGTCTCGTCGACGCCGGGGAAGGCCACATGCTGTACCAATACGGGAACCGGTGGAACGTGTACGCCCACTTCTTCGGGACCTCCCGGGAGATCCTGCGTCAGTGGCCCCTGGACCGGCCTCCCGCCCACCTCTTCGCCGCCTACGGCACCGGCGGCACCCTCACCGGCAACAGCCGGGGACTCTCGATGAGTTGGCCACATCTGCGGATTCATTCCGTGGAGCCGTACGTGGACGATCCGATCGGCGGGATGCGCTCCCAGGACGATCCCTTCCAACCTCCGATCGCCGACCTGTCCCTCGTCACCGACCGCCACGAGGTCGCTGCGGCGACCGCCACCGAGATGGTGGCGCAGGTGATGCGAACCGAGGGGATGTTCGTGGGCACATCGTCGGGAGCGATCCTCCACGCCGCCGTCGAAACCCTCAGTCGCGACGGCGGGACCGCCCTCGCCCTCCTCCCCGACGCCGGCTGGAAGTACCTCTCCGGCCCACCCTGGAGCTGACCCCGTCACGCCGTTCTGGTCGTCGCCGCCCGGGTCCGATCTCCGACGAAGAACCCGGCACCGCCGATGACAGCCAGTCCGGCGACGGTGAGGAACGCCGCCGGATAGCCGAAGGCCTCGATGACCAGCCCGAGCACGGGGCCGCCGACCAGGATCGCCAGGTCGAACACGGCGGTGAAGATCCCCATGCCGGCTCCCCGGTTCGCCGCCGGGGACCGATCCACGGTCAGCTTCCCGAGGATCGGGAACAGGAACGCGTGGCCGGTCCCGCCGAGGATCGCCGCCGCCACGAGCATCCCCACGCCGTCGGCGACCGCCAACAGGACGAACGCGCCGACGAGGAAACCGATCGCCACCGGGATCACCCTCCGGTGACCGACCCGGTCTGGGAGCCACGACACGGTGAGTCGCAGCACCACCGCCGTCCCCGAATAGCCGAACATGAACAGCCCCACCGAACCGAAGCCCACGGCGTCCACGTAGGTGCGGAGAAACGTGATGATCGTGCCGAAGGCGAGACCGAACACGAGGGTGAGGATCCAGACGGGACGCAGCGCAGGTTCACGGACGAAGCGGAGGAACGGGGTCCGGCCCGCCAGCGACGGAGCATCGGGAAGGGGCCGGAGGGTGCGAACCACCAGCAGCAGGACCAGGTCGACGGCGGCGACGGCGATGAAGAACGCCCGGTACCCGCCGAAGCCGATGAGCAGATCCCCGAGGGCGGGACCGAACATGCCCGGCAGCATGCCGGAGAGACCGTAGATGGCGATGCCCTGGGCTCGCCGTCCGGGCGGGATCACGTCACCGGCATAGGTGAAGAGCCCGGTGAAGGTGACCGCCAGCACGATGGCGTAGACGGCGCGTGCCACGAACACCGCCGGCCCGATCCGGTCGATGAGCAGAAAGGACAAGACGGTGACCACCCGAAGGGCGGCCGACGCCGTGACGACCGGGATCCGCCCGATCCGGTCGAGGCTCTCCCCGACGAAGGGGCGACTGACGATGGAGGCGAGGACCGCCACCGAGATGACGGTGCCGATGAGGGCCTCCCGGGCGCCGAGTCGGGCGAGGAACCCGGGGAACTGGATGAACATGGTGAAGGAGAGGTCGGAGAAGAAGTTGGCGACGAAGGCACGCCGAAACGCAGGGGTGAGGAGATCCGACCGCATCCGCCGATCTTGGCAGACCCGATCTCCCTCCCCGTCACGGCCGGTCGCTCAGCCGCTCTTGACGACCCCCGACCGCACCAGCGCCAAGACCGCATCGACGACCGTCTCGACCGGTGGCAGGTCGGGCATCACCTCGGAGGCGGCTTCCCCGGCGGCCTGCCGGGACAGCAACAGCATCACCGCGCCGTGCACCGCCGCCCAGACGGCCACCGCCAGCGCCACCGGATCCTGGTCGTCGCGGATCTCCCCGGCCTCGATCCCCTCCCGGATGGTGCCCACCAGCACGGCGAAGGCCCGCAGCCCCGGGTCATCTTCGATCAGCTCCGGAGAGACCGACCCGGTCTGACCACCGATCATCAGCACCCGGTATTGCGGTCCGCGCTCCAGGGCGTAGTCGATGTAGGCCCGACCCATCTGCCCGAGCCGCTCCAGCGCCGTCCCCGCCGTCGCCGCCGCCTCCTCCAGCCGTCGGGAGAGCTCTTCGAACCCGACCCGGCAGCACTCGTAGAAGAGCTCGTCCTTGTCGGCGAAGTGCAGGTAGATCGCCGGGGGGCTCACGCCGACCCGTTCGGCCACTGCTCGGATCGAGACGGCGTCTTTGTTTCCCCGCTCGGCGAGGAGGGCGGTGGCGGCTTCGAGGATCTCGTCTCGGAGGCGCTCCCCTTCGCCCTTCCGGGCGCGGGGCCGTCGGTACGCGCCCGAGCCCGGCGCCTCGGTGCGCCGGGGATCGGAGCGGTCGTGGGCGACGGAACTCACGTCTCGGATACCTGGGGCTCCAGGATAGGTGGAACCCGACCCCCTCGGACCGGTCACGGGGCGTCGGCGAAACCCCGCCTTCTCCCGCCCTCAGGCTCGGTACCGATGCACCTGCCAGCGGGTCAGCGGGTCACCGACCCCGGCCAGGGCCTCCTGCGCCGAGATCCGACGCCCGTCGGCGAGGTGGAAGTCGTACGGGAGGCCTCCCCGCCCCTCCTCCGCCGCGTACACCCGAAGTGCTCGCCGCAGGTCCTCCCGCCCGAGGTCGAAGGGGACCCAGGGAGAGGACTCCACCAGCCCTTCGTACCGATACCCCTCGTCGACGAGGCCGCGGATCCGCGTGTCGCCGTAGTGGGCCGCCACCTGCAGGAGCACGACCGCCCGGGGACGAAGCAGCGGCCGGGCGGTGCCGAGCACTCGCCGCCGCCATTCGAGACCGTCCCCGTCGTCGGAAGCCGGGGGATTCGCGAGGAGAAAGTCGGCGCGGCCCTCGAGCCCTCGGAGCGTCGCCCGGTCGGCGGGGTCGAAGGCGGCGAACAGGTCCGCTCGGATGACCTCGACCCGATCGGACACCCCGTTCGACGCGGCGTTGGCGCGAGCCACGGCGACGGCTGAGGGGTCGTATTCGACGGCGACCACCCGCTCCACGGCGGGGATCCTGGCGGCCAGGATCGCCAGCAGCCCCGTCCCCGTTCCCCAGTCGATCCCCACTCCCCGAAGGAGATCACGGCATCGGGCGATGGCCCGGGCACAGACCCGACTGGCGGGCGTCACCGGGCCGCCTCCGGGGGCTACCTCCACCCGTACCGGCCCGAGATCTCCGACGTCGTCGACGACGATCACGACACCATTCTGGCCGCCTCGCCACGTCCACCCGCCACTCCGCCGCCCCGACACCTAACCTCCCTGGGACATACCGACGCGGCGTCAGTGATCGGCGCCGGGAACCAACCGGGGAGGGGAGACGTCATAACCACTGTGCGGAGGGGCATACTCGGCCTGTTCGTGGCGGTGGCCATGCTGCCGGTGGCGGCACCGAGCGCGTCCGCCCAAACCGAGCCGGTCCGGATCCGGACCACCGCCGGATTCGACGGGTATGTCGACCCTGCCGCGCCCCTCGAGATCGTCGTCGAGATCGAAGCCGACGTCCTCTTCGTCGGCTCCCTCGAGGCGTCCGTCCGGGGGACGACGGCCCTCCTCGACGTGGAGGTCCCGGCGGGGAGCCGGAAGACCTACACCGTGGTGCTGCCGTCCCCGACCCGGGACTCCACACCCCGAATCAGGCTGCTCACCGACGACGGCAGCGAGGTGGTTCGCGAGCGGGTGAACACCCAGGTCCCCCTCGACCGCATCCTCGTCGGGTTGGTCCGGGACGAGGGCCTCCGCCCCCTTCTCGCCTCCCTGCGGGACCCGATCGGCAACCAGCCGATCACCCCCGTCGTCCTCCCCGACATGCCGAACCGTCCGCCCACTCCCCTCGGGTATCTGGTCGTGCCCGCCGGCGTG
>JALSJV010000129.1 GCA_026989215.1 Acidimicrobiia bacterium
CCGACCACCATGACGGTCGGGATGAGGCAGCCGAAGACGAGGCAGCCACGGCGTCGTCTCGATCGTTCCCGGGACTCGGTCATCGTCCGAACAACTCATAGTCCCACGGACGTTCAGGAGGCGAATACACGACGTACCCCATCCTCCTGAGGGCGCCCGCGGCCACGTCCCGCACCGGATAGGAAGGAGGACCTCCCGAACGGTGGAGATCCTGCATCACATAGTCGTCCTTCAGGTACTCGGTGAGGACGGATACCGCCTCCTCCAGCTCCCGACGTGCCGCCAGCTCCATGGCGTGAACGAGGATCGGGCGAGTCGGGGAATCCGACAGCAGCGCCAGCAACTCGGCATCCACCGGCTCCCCCAGATAGCCGAGGGCGACCACATACCAGCCCTGGGAAACCGGGTCGGCCGACTCGATCCTCCGCTCGATCTCCGGCACGGCCTCGGATCCCAACGCCACCATCACCGCCATGTAGGTCTCCTGGAGCGTCTCGGAGTAGTCGTACCACCCGAAACTCGGACCCGAACTCGGCGACGACGTCTCCTCCTCCAGCGCCGAGCCGAGTTGGTCGATGACTTCCCCAGCTGGCACGTCGCCCTGGACGAGAGCGTACGCGGCTCCCAGCCGGCGCTCCGCGGGTACCTCCCGCAACGGAACCACAGGGTCCGGGGCCGCGGTCGCCGTCGAGGACGACGGCCCCCTGCTGGTGGTGGTGGTGACGCCCCGGTCGTCGCCCCGCCCGCAGGCGGCGACCAGCAGAGCCGCCAGGGCGACGACGACCCACCGATGCCTCATGGTCGACCTTCTCCCCACTGCGTCCCGGGTGCCGCCCAATCCTCCGCCCGGGCGCTTCCGACCTGCCACCGGATCTCCTCCCAGTAGGCGGTGCACTCCTCATCGTTGAGTCCCAGACTCACGACCTGCGCGGCCGTCACCGGACCGAGCACGCACGAGTACTTGGTGCCGACGACCAGACCAAGGTTGTGTCCGTCCGGCGCCCTCTGCTGGGGTTCGACGGCGTCGGGAACCTGATCACGGTCGGTGTCCATCACACAGGTCGGCCGGGGATCATCCTTGCCGTCGCCGTCGCGATCCCAGCAGGCGTCCTTCGGGCCGTAGCGTGCACTCCACCATTTCCGGTAGTTCTCCCGGTGGCGATTCTCGTGGATGAGGATCACGGCAAAGGCGTCGATGTAGGAGATCGCCACCCCGTCGGCTGCCCGGATGTCCGGCTCGTAGGTCTCCGGATCACACAGGTTCAGGTAGGTGTCCCCGTAGGTGTAGTGACCGAGGGTCGCGTCGCCTGCGCACTCTACGACCCGGACGTCCTGGACGCCGTTGCGGGCCGAGGTCTGCATCCAGTAGTAGAACCAGTTGGGGTCGGTACCACCGGGGTTGTTCCTCCCGTCGATGGGGAAGAAGACCTCCACGGTGAGAGGCCGCACCGATCCGCATCCGGCGGCGATGGCCGGATCGGTGTACTCGACCCAGAGGTCGTACTCGCCGAACTGGTCGTTCCTCTCCGGGAGCTTCCGCCACACGAAGTCCACCCGGGGACCGATCTGGTCCTTCGGCTCGTAGACGGCGTCGAAGGGAACGTCGGGGAACTCCCAGCGGGCGGCCTGCTGGGCGAAGGCGGGACCCAGCACCCGGGCGGTGGCCTCGATCGTCCCCACGTCCGCCTCACTGAACGCCAGCCGCGGCGGCTCGGGCTCGACGATCACCGGTGCGCAGTCGGCCCGGATCTCGACCTGTGCCAGTTGAGAGCCCTCCAGGATGTTGGTCCAGGTCTCCGTCTTGAGGATCTGGTCGCCGATCACGAACACGGAACCGACCGCCGTATACCCGACGGTCTTCGTCTGGTCGGCGAACAGGTCGGACGGGAGCGGGGGGATCGGGGCGGGGCCGAACACCGTGTCTCCCGTCAGCGTCATCTCCGAACGGTCGCGGGTCATGCTGATGGTGGCGACCGGGGTCACCCAACTCGACGTCCCCCGAGTCCAGTATTCGTGGGTGACCTCGACGTCGAGCGACCATCCGATGGAACCGTCGCCCCGGTCCTCGAAGGTGAGGTCGATGACGTCTTCGGCGGGGTCGAGGAGCTCGCTGTCCATCCCGTGGAAGCGGTCCTGGAGGGTGAGGTCCTCGGTCGAGACGACGGTCGTGTTGTCCGTCGACCACGAGATCGAACCCGACTTCAGCCGATATCCGGACCCGTCACTCTTCGCCTCGAGCTGGAAACTGATGAATGCGTCGTACCTGGCCCGGATCGGTGGGGTCCCCGAAGGGACCGACCGACGCAGCTCGTCGCTGACCGACGCCATGTCGGTGCCGATCGCCTCCGCCATCGCCGGGTTCTGGAGGAGCTCGATGACGAGCTGCATCGCCCCTCCGGCCCGAGCGGCGGCGACCGGCATGAACGCCCCCATGATGAAGGAGTTGGCGATCCCGTCGTAGGTCGCTCCGGGCCCGCGTTCGCTGTAGCGGATCGAACCCCACAGCACGTCCGGTTCGGCCTGCTCCGCCGCCGTCACCGGCACGCCGAGCAGGGCGGTCACGGTGACCGCGGCGACCCCGACGGCGACGAGACGCCTGAGCGACGAGACCGGTCTCACCCGGTCAGTATCCCCCGGCCCCGCCAACGTCACACCAAACCGCGCCCCCGTCCACCCTCGGCGACCTCAGCCCCGATAGCAGACTTCGACCGACCTCGGCCCTGGCCGACCGTCACGGTCGACGGCGGCGACCTGGTAGCAGTTGGTTCCGTCGACGAGGTCGCGGGGGTAGTCGATGTACTCGATCCGCCCATCCCCGAGGTCGATGGCCCTGCCCCCGGCGGGAGCATCGGGGACCGTGGCGATCATCGCCTTCGCCTGCCCGGGCTGTTCCGAGTACCAGATCTCATAGTGGTCGATGTCCTGGTCGGCGGTCCGTCGCCAGATCACCCCCACCTCCAGGCTTCCGCCGCCCGGCCCCACGGTGAGCCCCGTCACCTGCTCGGGAGCCGGGTCGGGAAGGCACACCTCGGGAGGGAGCGGCCCCTGGTTTCCCGAGGCATCCACCGCCCTCACCTGATAGCAGTTGCGACCCGGATCCCAGCTCCGACCTCCCACGTCGGTGTACCCCGTACGCCCTCCGCCCAGGTCTTGGCTGAGCCCTCCCAGACGGGAAGGGTCGTGGGGGACGGTGTCGACGAGGACCTTCGAGCCGCCCGGCGCCTCGGACCACCAGATCTCGTAGTGGTCGACGTCGGATTCCTGATTCCGAGCCCAGATCACCAGGATCTCACCGCTCCCGGGCCCGATGTCGACCATCAGGCCGCTGACCGACCCGGGAGGTGGATCCACCGTGGTAGTGGTCTTCGCCGGCGCCCGCGTCGTCGACGACGTGGTGGAAGATGCCGGGACGGTGGAGGTCGACGTCG
>JALSJV010000130.1 GCA_026989215.1 Acidimicrobiia bacterium
TCCGGGGAGCGGCCAGTCCCCGCTCCAGCACGTCGGCCACCACCTCGGACCAGTCCCGTTCCTTCTGCGCCGCGATGTGCGCCAAGGGGTAGGTCCGAACCGGTGAGGCCAGGTAGTAGCGCTCGTAGAGGAAGTTTCGGGAGGCGAGCGCCGACCCCACGAAATCCCAGGCCGCCCGATAGATCCGAGCCCGCTCCTCGGCGTCGAGGTCGGCGCCGAGGAGATACCGGTCGATCAGCGGTCGAAGCTCCGGGTTCGCCAACTCCTCCGCGGTGGGGGTGGTGAGGAGGTTGTGGGAGCCGAGGGCTTCGAAGAGCTCCCGGATCCGGGCGAACCAGCCGGGGAGGGTGGGCCGGAGGGCACGGAACGGCCGCTCGTCGGGGAACCACACCCCGTTCCCCCACTCGTAGGCGCCTGCCTCCGCCGCCGCCAGCGCCGAACGGGTCAGCTCGGCGTAGCTCCAGATCTCTCCCAGCAGCATCGACGCCCCCGGGTTGCGGTCGCCGACCGCCTCCACCATCTGCGTCGCCAGGGCATAGGCGAATTCGAGTTTGGCGAGCGCCCGGATCGTCGTGTGCTGCATGATGTTCGCCGTCCATCCGGTCGACATCACCTTGGCGTAGATCTCTGGGTCGCCGTCCACGAAGACCCGGTCCTTGGGGACCTCGACATCATCGAAGAAGACGAGGGCGTCCTGCTCGTCGAACCTGGCCGAGAACGGGCGATCGAACGCAGAGGCGTCCACGGCGTAGGAATCCCGGCACAGGAAGGTGAGACCCGGGGTGTTCATGGGGATGGCGAAGGCGAGGGCGTGCTGCGGGCAGTCCTTGGGCACGGGCTGGCCGGGATACACCACCAGCTCGTCGGCGAAGGGCGCCAACGTCGCCAGGACCCTGGCACCGCGCACCACGATGGTGTCCTTCGTCTCGCCCACCTTGTGCACGGCGAACTCCCCGTGCTGGTCGGTGACCGAGAGGCGGCGGTCGACCGTGGGATGGATGATGGCGTGGGTGGTGGCGAGGTCGCGCTCGGCGACGTACCGCTGATAGGCGACCACGTTCGCCGCCCCCCGCTCGTTCCCGTTCATCGCGAAGATGTCTGCTCGCCCCGCGAACCCGGCCAGGGTCACGTTGATGTAGTCGGGACTCCGCCCCAGCAGGCCGGCGTGGGTCCGGGCCATCCGCTCGAGGCCGACTCGGCGTCGTCGGAGATCCTCCGCCGAACGCGGGATGAGGTGACTGACGTTCACCCTGCCCAGCTCGGGGTCGTCGACGAGGCACTCCTCCGCCCATTCGTGCTGGAGGTCGAAGAGCTCGGCGATCGCCTCGGCGGTGCCGCGCAGCGCCGGATGGCTGGTGACGTCGCCGACGAGCCGGCCGTCGAGCCAGACCCTCCGTCCGTCCTCCTTGATGCCGTCGAGGTATTCCTTCCCCGTTCGAGCCATGCTCCGCCTCAAAGTCAGTTAGATATCTGATGATATGATTGCTGAATTAGTTCGTCAAGATGGGCGGTGATGGACGTGCACCACCTGCTCCTCGGTGAAGAACGATACGGCAGCCTTCCCCAGCTCGAGGGGACCATGACCCGAGTCCTTCCGACCTCCGAAGGGGGCCTGCAGGGGGAATCCCGAGACGTCGTTCACATGCACCATCCCCACCGTGAGTCGATCCACCAGGTCGAAGGCCCGATCCACGTCTCGGGTGAAGATGCCCGCGTTCAGCCCATACCGGGTCGCTTCGTGGACCCGGACCGCCTCGGCCACGTCCGCGACCCGCAGCACCGCCAGCACCGGGCCGAACACCTCGTCGATCGCGATGGGGTCCGACGGCTCGACACCGTCGAGCAGGGTCGGTTCGATGAACCATCCACCCCGCTCCTCGACGAGGGGTGAGACACCACCGGTGACGAGCACCGCCCCCTGCTCGGTCGCCGCGTCGATCGACGTCACGATGCGATCCCACGCCCGTCGGTCGACCACAGGACCCATCCGGGTCTCCGGATCCATCCCCGGGCCCACCCGCCAGCGCCCGAACTCGTCGACGAGTGCCGCCACCAGCTCGTCCGCCACCTTCGCCTCCACGATGCATCGTTCGATGGCGGTGCACTTCTGCCCGGACCCCGACAAGGTCCCATAGGCGATACGCCGGGCGGCGTGCTCCAGGTCGGCATCGGCGAGGACCACAGCAGCGTTCTTGCCGCCCATCTCCAGCTGGAGCGCCGTTCCCCGCCCCGCCACGACCTCCTCCAAGGACCTCCCCACCCCCGTGGACCCGGTGAAGGTGACGGCAACCACCCGGGGGTCGGCCACGACACGGGGACCCAGCTCCGGTCCCGAACCGGGGAGCATCTGGACGACCCCGTCCGGAAGCTCCGCCTCCTCGAAGATCCGGCACAGCTCGATCGCGGCCAACGTCGCTCCCCGGGCCGGCTTCCAGACGACGGTGTTGCCGAACGCCAGCGCCGCCGCCAGCTTCCAGGCGGGCACGAGGAGCGGATAGTTGAACGCCGTGACCACGGCGACCACCCCTCGGGGACGCCTCCGTGTGAACGTGAACGAACCCCCCACCGGCACGACCGACCCGACCGGCTGCAGCACTTCGCCGCCGTAGTATCGGAACACCTCCGCCGAGCGCCGCACCTCCGCCCGAGCCTCGGCGAACGTCTTCCCCTCCTCGCCCACCACGAGACGGGCCAGCGTCTCGGTCCGGTCGTCGAGCAACCCGGCGATTCGACGGAGGATCTGCACGCGCTCCTCGGGAGCACGGCGGGACCAACCGCCGAACGCTCGCTCCGCCGAGGTACACGCCTCTCCCACCGTCGACGCCGCCGCCGTCTCGTAGCTCCCCACCACCCGCGTCGGATCGGCGGGATCGACGACCGTCACCTCCCGCTCGCCCTGCCTCCACGACCCGTCGACGAAGACCGTCACGACCCGTCCACCATCATCTCGAGGGCTCGTTCGAGGTCGTCCACCACCAAGGTCGGATGGCTCCCCCCGGCATCACGGGCGGCACCCGTCAACACGAGCAACGAGTCCGCCCCCAGGCGCTGCGCGAAAGGGACGTCCACGTCCGGGTTGTCGCCGACGACGAGCAGCGGCTCCCTCCCTGCCAGGCGCTCGCGCACCACCCGGGCCATCGGTGCGAAGGGCTTGCCACACGCCCGCACCGCCAACCCGGGGACCGCCTCCTCCAGCTCGCCGATGAGCATCCCCGTCCCCATCTCCGGACCCGACGCCCCTGCGTAGACCATGTCCCGGTTGGTGGAGAGCACCGGCACACCCGCCCCTACCAGAGGACCCAACCACCGAAGCGCCTCCTCCCGGTCGGCGGCCACGCCCAGGACGAGGGCCGCATCGCGGGGTTCGGCGAGGAGATCCGCCGGGGCGACCCGCCGAATCCCCGTGCCGCCCAGGGCCTCGGTGACGCTCCCCGCACCCATCACCGCCGTGCGTCTCGTCCCCATCCTCACGAGCTCGTCCACGACCGCCTCCCCGGAGGTCACCACCAGACCTGCCGGCACCTCGATGCCGGCCGCGGAGAGGCGCCCCAACGTGACACTCCGCTCCCAGGAGGCGTTGGTGACCAACAAGAGAGCCAGGCCCAGGGCCCTCACCGTCTCGATCCAGGTGGCGGCACCCGGGAGCGGGTCACCTCCCACGTGGAGCACCCCGTCGACATCGCAGACGACCGCGCCATACCGCACGAGTCGGGGGACCCCGGTCATCGACGGTCCCGCCGGGACTCACCCAGGAGGAAGGAACGAGCGAGCTGGGCGACGTCGACGGCCGGAGCCCCCGAGCCGTCACCTCCACCGGCGGGACGGCTCGTCTCCGGACGAGCCTGAACCACCGCGACCGGATCGCCGGGGCGACGGTGACGAGAGATGACCCATTCCACGTCGACCGGGTACCCGTAGTGATCCTCGATCCGCAGGGCGGCATCGACCACCGCCGCGATCTCCTCCTCGTCCAAGACCCGGAGGTCACGGAACCGAGGGGGCATCGGCCGTTCGACGACCTCGCCCCGCGCGTAATCGAAGAGCGACACCATCTCCTTTCGTGCCACCCGATAGTCGAGGACCCGCCGATCGGTTTTCCCGATCTCGATGTGGTCGGGGGTGACCAGACCCTGCACCACCGCCTCTCCCCACCCCCAGGAGCACTCGACGACCATCCGGTCGGCCTTGCCCGTCACCGGATGGATGGTGAAGGCCACGCCCGACGCCCGGGCGTGGACGAGCTCGACCACCCCCACCGCCATCGGGCTCTCCCGATGGTCGATCCCCCGACGGAGCCGGTAGGCGACGGCCCGCGGGGTGAAGGTCCCCGCCCAACATCGACGCACGGCCTCGAGCACCCTCTCCACCCCGGCCACTCCGAGGTAGGTCTCGAACTGTCCGGCGAAGCTCGCCGACTCGGCGTCCTCACCCACCGCCGAGCTGCGCACCGCCGTCGGCACATTCAGGTCACGGCAGCGTTCGGAGAGCTCCTCGTAGGCGTCGGCGATCCGATCTGCGATCTCGTCCGGGATCGGCGTCGCCTCGAAGGCGTGCCGGATGGCCGCCGACGCCGCCTCGACCCGGTCCAGGTCCCCCGGATCGGTGACCGCTTCGAGATGACGATCGACGAACCCGGCGACGGAGGCGACGAAACGCCGATAGGCGTCGGTCGTCACCACGAATCCCTCGGGGACACAGAGCCCCAGAGCACGGAGCTCGCCCAACCGGGCCAGCTTCGCACCGGCCACCGGGAGATCCCCCTCGGCGAGGTCACCGATCCAGCGGATCAGGCCGCTCATCCCCGCTCCACGATCCTCACGACGCCCTCGTCACCATCCACCTCCACGATGTCGCCGTCGGAGATGACCCGGGACCCGACGCCGACCCCCACGACGCACGGCACCCGATACTCCCGGCTCACGATCGACGCGTGGGAGAGGGTCCCTCCCGTGTCGCAGACACAGCCCCCGATGATGCCGAACGCCGGTGTCCAGCTCGGCGTCGTCGCCTCACAGATGAGGATGTCGCCTGGCTCGATCAGGCCGATCTCATCCGCGGAACGCAGAACACGCGCCCGGCCTCGGGCCACGCCGCTCGACACCGGCGTGCCCCGCAGCTCCACGGCGTCGGCGTCGACCTCCTGCAGAGAACGGAGGAAATCCTCGTTCACACCGAGGATCTCCTTCAACACCGGATCGGTCACCTCCGGAGGCGGCGGCCCCAGCACCTTCGGCATCTCGGAGCGACGGTCCCACCACTCCCGGAAGAACGCCCGACGGTCTCGGACGACGGCGTCGAACTCGGCCCAGGTCCGTCGACCGGCGGCGACGTCCAACAGCTCCTCCACATAGAGGAACAGCGCGTCCTCGGGTTCGGCCGCCCCGGCGCTGCGGGCGATCGCCATCGCCGCCCGACGGACCGGGATGTGGCTGCGCATGTCGATGTAGTAGTTGTGCTCCTCGTTCCACCAGGCGAAGTTCGCCGCCCGACACCCGGCGAGGGCGGTCTCGAAGGCCTCTTGCTCCTCGACGGTGAGCCGGGCCTTGGCGGCGGCCACCGCCTGCTCCCGCTCCTCCACGGAGGCGGTGTGGGCGGCCTCGAAGTCGAAGGAGCCGGAGCCCGCCAGGAACCCCCGGATGGCGGCCAAGGCGGGTGACGGATCCTCGATCCAGGGGACGAAGGTCGGCTCGATGATCCCTTCGGTCCGCCAACCGAACCGATCGAGGAAGGCATCCAGCTGCTCCAGGAACCCTCGGCCGGCGGGCGTCGTCTCCAGCACCGGCCGCAGCTCGCCGACCGGACGTCCCACGAAGGTCTCCTCCAGGCCCAGCTCCTGGACGACCTGGGCGAGCTTCCACAGCTCCCGATCGGTCTCCATAATCTTGGTGTCGTACCCCTGGAGGAACTTGGAGATCTCGCCCGGTGGGATGCCGAACTCGGCACACAGCCCGTAGAAGCCCACGTAGTTGGCGAGCAGCGGATACATCATCTCGAAATGGATCTCCCAGGCGCGCCGATGGAAGGTCACGGCGTCCTCCAGGTGCCGACCGAGCTCGTGGGGCGCGAGGGTGGAGGGATCGGTCTCCCGGAAATGGGCGAAGCCCGTCTCCAGCTCTTCGACCGCCTCCTGCCACGCGTCGGCGAACCCGGCGATCATCCGCGGGATGCTCTGCGCAGCTCGATACCCTCGATACCCCATCTCCCATTCGGAGGTGACGGGGATCTCGGCGGCGTAGATGTGGGTACCGCCCACGACCGCGTGGAGCCCGCGGCCGGGAGGCAGGGGGATCCGCTCGGCGATCGCCTGGGTCATCGTCCCGACGATGTTCACGAGGTCGAATCCCAGGGGACTCATCCCCCGCGGGTAGTGGTTGTCGAGGACCCAGAACGCCTCCAGGTCGGCTTCGGTGAGCCATCGGGCCTGCTCGACGATGATCGGGCCGGGGTGCCCGACACCGTCCGAATGGGGATAGGCCCCGGCGTGCAGCATCTTCGCTACGAGATCCATCGTTCCTCCTCCTCGTGCTCGGCGATCAACCTGACCCTCCCTGCAGCAGGTACCCGCCGTCCGGATACAGCACCGAACCGGTGAGGTAGCTGCTCTCGTCGCTCGACAGGAACACCACGACCCGGGCGACGTCCTCGGGAGTCCCCAGCCGTCCCAGGGGGACCCGCTCCCTCCAGACGGAGAGCCACTCGTGGGACCCCCTCACCTGTGCCACCCCGTCCAGCATGGGGGTCTCGATGTATCCGGGCCCCACACCGTTCACCCTGATGCCCCGCGACGCCACCTGAAGCGCCAGCGACCGCGTGAACATCTCCACGCCGGCCTTCGACACCGAATACACCCCGGCCCGGGGAATCCTGGCCGCGACCGACGCCACCGTGACGATCGTCCCCGGACGACCGGCGTCGCGCATCGCCCGGGCTGCCTCGACGCAGGTGAGGAAGGTGCCGGTGAGGTTCACGTCGAGGACGAACCTCCACGCGTCGGGGTCGAGGCCGAGGAGGTCTCCGAGGTCGGCCTGATCCGGATGGTGGCTGACCCCGGCCGACGCCACCACGGCGTCCACGCCCTCGGCGGCCGCGGCGACCGTCCCCGGATGACGAACATCCCCCGGTACGAACGAGGCCGTCCGACCCGTCGCCTCGATCTCGGCGCAGAGCTCCTCCGCCACGTCCCGGGCATCGGGAAGGTCGACGATCACCACGTCGGCGCCCTCGGCCGCCATCGCCCGACAGCAGGCCGCGCCGATCCCCGAAGCCCCACCCGTGACGAGGGCACGTCGTCCGAGCAGGCGGTGCTTCATGGTGTCCCCTCTCGACTCGACGCCGCCCCACCACGGCGGCCCAGGTAGGCCCCGTGGAGGAGATCCACACGCCGCTCGAGCCCCGCAGGCTCTCCCTCGTAGACGACCTCTCCCCGGTCCAAGACGACCGCACGGTCGGCGACCCGCAGGGCGATGGTGGCGAACTGCTCGACCATGAGCACCCCGACGCCTCGCCGGGCGAGGACCCGGACGACGGGCACGAGCCGCCGGACGACGACCGGCGCCAAGCCGAGGGAGATCTCGTCGACCATCAGCATGGTCGGCTCCATGAGGAGGGCCCGGCCGATCACCAGCATCTGCTGCTCCCCACCCGACAACCTCCCCGCCGGGAGTCGGCGGCGCCGTTCCAACTCCGGGAACAGGTGATAGACCTCCTCCACCGGCCCGGCGGTCGCCACCCTGAGGTTCTCCTCGACCGTCAGCTCGGCGAACACCGTCCTCCCCTGTTCCACATGGGCGAGCCCGTGCCCGACCCGCTCCTCGGGAAGCAGCGCCGTGACGTCGACGTCCTCGAGCCACACCGTCCCCGAGGCAACCGGCAGCACCCCCGAAACTGCTTCGAGGAGGGTGGTCTTCCCCGCTCCGTTCGGCCCCAGCAGCACGGTGACCTCACCCCGAGGGGCGGCGAACCCCACGTCCCGGACGACCGGAACCCCGGCCCGGTGGACCGTCACGCCCTCCAGCCGGAGCCCTCCGGATCCGCTCCTCACCCAGACACCTCCAGCCGGGCGAGCAGCCCGCCCACGTCGACGACGTCCCCCGGTGACGCCAGGATCTCGACCACGACTCCGGCGACGGGAGCGGGGATGTCGACGACGGCCTTGTCGGTCTCGACGGCGACCAGCGGATCGCCCTCGGACACCCGGTCGCCCACCGCCACATGCCATTCGACGACCTCGGCGTCCTCGGTCATCTCGCCGACCTTCGGCAGCTTCACGGTGGCGATCATCGGTTCGGCTCCGGGTAGACGTGCCGGAACATCGCCCCGGGATCGGCGACGGGGGAGGCGAGAGCGTGAGCGGCGGCGGCCTCGATCCGCTCTCGACACCGCTCGTCGATCTCGGCCAGGGCGTCGGCATCGACCATCCCGACGGCCTCGAGGCGCTCCCCCAGGATCCGGATCGGGTCCCGAGCCCGCCATGCCTCGAGCTCTCCCTCGGGCCGGTACGGGGCCCGGTCGGATCGGGAGTGGCCGAAGTAGCGGTAGGTACGGAGCTCGAGCAGGGTCGGTCCCTCCCCGACCCGAGCCCGCTCGACGGCGGCGCCCACGGCGGCGATCACCGCATCCACGTCCTGGCCGTCCACCAGCTCCCAGGGAAGGTCGTACGCCTCGGCCCGCCGGGCCAACGGCTCGACGGCGGTCGTCCGGTCGTATCGGCTGAACTCCCCGTAGTGGTTGTTCTCGATCACGAACACGGCCGGCAGCTTCCACAGCGACGCCAGGTTCAGCCCTTCGTGGAACGCCCCGATGTTCACCGAGCCGTCTCCGAACACGGCGACGGCGACCCGGCCCGAACCCTGGACCTCGGCGGCCAGGGCCAGACCGGCCGCGATCGGGATCCCAGCCCCCATCAGGGTGACGGTGAACACCAGCCCGACGCTCGTCTCCACCAGATGGGGCGAGCCTCCCAGCCCTTCGACAGCCCCGACGCTCCGTCCCAGCGTCTCCCCGAGGAGCTGCTCGGGGGTCAAGCCCAGGGCCAGGCCGAGACCGTGCCCCCGGTGGGCCCCGACCACGTGGTCCGTCGGCGCGACGGCGGCGGCGATGCCCACGGCCACCGCCTCCTGGCCGTCGCAGCTGTGGGTCGACCCCCAGGCCAGGCCCTCTTCGTGGAGCTCCCGGATCTTCTGTTCTGCATGGCGGATCTCCATCATCCGTTCCAGACGGGCGAGGGGATCGGCGATCACCTCTTCACGTCGCATGAGGGGTGTCTTGGCGTCATAGGTGGTGACGACCTCGGGTCCCTTGCCGATCGCCATGTCAGACCTCCTCTCCGATCCGCTCCCACCACGGGCTGGGCAGGGTGTCGGTCTCCAGCCACCTCCCGAGCTGGGCGGCGACGTACTCCGCCGTGGGCAGATAGCGGAACTCCAGGTCACGGGTGAAGGGAACGGGCACATCGGGGGCGGTGATCCGCAGGATCGGGCTCGTCAACTCCCCGAACAGTTCCTGGCCGACCCGGCTCGCCACCTCGGGTCCCCAACCGCCGGTGAAGGGGTGCTCTTCGACGAGGGCGAGGCGACCCGTCCGGGCGACGCTCGCCAGAACCGTCTCGACGTCCCAGGGCCTGAGTGTGAGCAGATCGATCAGCTCGATCGAGGCATCGAGCCGCTCGATCGCCTCGGAGGCGATGCCGACGGTCTGGCCGACGGCGACCACCGTGGCGTCCGCGCCCTCTCGGCGCACCTCGGCGACGCCCAAGGGGATGACGGCGTCGTCGCCCGGCTCGAACTCTTCCCGGGTCCCGTAGAGCGCCCTCGGCTCCAGGACGACCACCGGACCCTCCTCCCGGACCGCCGCCCGGAGGAGACCGTAGGCGGTCCGCGCCCCCGACACCTCGACCAGCTTCAGACCGGGAGCCGAGAGGAACCACTCCTCGACGGTGCGTGAATGGGTGGCGGCGAATCCCCGACCGGCTCCGACCGAGGAACGGATCACCATCGGGACCGTCACCGCCCCCCGGGTGAGGTAGTGCACGAGGGCGCCCTGGGTGACCACCTGGTCCAAGGCGACACCGAAGAAGTCGGCGAACATGATCTCGGCCACCGGCCGGAGTCCACCCATCGCCGCCCCGACCGCGGTTCCGACGATCGCCATCTCCGAGATCGGCGTGTCCCGGACCCGCTCCGGACCGAACCGTTCCAGGAGCCCCACCGAGGTCTTGAAGACCCCACCGGCCGCCGCGACGTCCTCGCCGAACACCACGACGGTGGGGTCCTCCGCCATGGCGTCCGCCAGGGCCGCCCCGATCGCCTGGTTCATCCGTAGCCGCGCCATCTCACCCTCCTCCTCTCACACGCCCAGATATGCCTCGGCGACGACGTCACTGGCCAACACGTCCGTCGGCTCGCCCCGCGCGATCACCCTCCCGAAGTCGAGCACGACGACCTCGTCGCAGGTCGCCACCACCAGGTCGATGTCGTGTTCGACGAGGAGCACCCCCACGTCGAAGCGCCCGGGGACTTCGCGTAGCCGCTCGGCCAGACGGGTGGACTCCTCCTCGGTGAGCCCGGCGGCGGGCTCGTCGAGGAGCACGAAGGCCGGTCGGGCCGCGAGGCATCCGAGGATCTCCAGCCGACGTCTCATCCCGGTGTCGATGCCGAAGACGGGGGTGTCGGGATCCGGCCCGTCCAGGAAGGCGAGGAGCTCACCGACTGCGGCGGGGTCGAGGTGACCTCCGGCGGCGAGACGCAGATAGTCCCCGGCGGTGAGCGACGGGACCGTTCGTTCGGTCTGGAAGGTCCGTCGGAGACCGAGCTGCGCCCGCCGGAAGGCCGGCATCCCGTCGAGCACCTTCGTCCCGAGGGTGACGGTCCCGGTGTCTTGACGATGGAACCCGGTGATGACGTCGACCAACGTCGACTTTCCCGCCCCGTTCGGCCCGATCAGGCCCAGGATCCGACCCCGGGCGAGTGCGACGTCCACGTCCTCGAGGGCCACGACTGCACCATATCGAACGCCGATCCCCGACGCCCGGAGAACGGCGCCGTCACCGGAGGAGCGCCCCGAGATCGGCGGAGGCGGCGGCCCCGCCGGAGGATGGAGGTACACGACCGCTCTCGTCTCGGCTGCGGGTCGGCGCCGCCGGGCCAGGATCTCGGCCAGACCGCGCCCTCCCTGGGCGAGGATCTGCGTGGCTCCGATCGCGAAGAGGATCGGGCCGACGTCCTGGGGGATGTTCAGCCTGCGGAGGAGTTCGGGGAAGAAGGCGCCGAGCACACCGCCCACGACGGCACCACCCACGTGGTGAGCGCCGACGAACACCCCGATGACGAAGACGATGAGCGAATCGACCGGCTCCACGTTCCGAGCATTGAGGAAGCCGAGCTGAGCGGCGAGGAGACCTCCTGCCAGCCCGGCGACGAAGGCGCTCACGGCGAACGCCGACAGTTTGACGAGGGGCACGCTCAGGCCGAGCGCCGCCGTCGCCCGCTCGCTGTGACGTACCGCCTCCCAGGCAGCCCCCAATCGGGTGCGCCGGGTGAGGATCAACGCCGCCGCGACGAGGAGAAAGATTGCCGCCGTGAACAGGAGAAACGCCCGCTCCCCGTCGAAGAGCGCCGGACGGGCGACCGGCTGGTTGGTCCTCGCCCCGGGGAAGCCCTGGACGAAGAGCGCCGACGACACGGCCACCGCGAACCCCAGCGTGACGACCGCCAGGTTCACCCCGCGGAGTCGGAGCGCCGGAAGCCCGATCACCACACCGACGGGGACCGCGGCGAGGGCGCCGACCAGCAGGGCGATCGGAAACGGCAGCGAGGTGGAGAGCCCGATGGCGCCCACCACCCAACCTCCGATCCCTGCGAAGGTGACCTGGCAGAGGGAGACCATCCCCGCCCGGCCGTACACCACGCCGACGCTGGAGATGAGCAGGGCGGAGATGTAGGCGGAGGAGGCGAGGAACGCCCAGAAGGATGGGAGGAGGGCGAAGAGCACCGTGCCCAGGGCGAGGGAGCCGAGGAGCACCAGGTCACCGCGCCTCATCCCACACCTCCTTCCGCTGCATCCAGAGCAGCGCCCCGAGGATCACGACGAAGGGGACGACCGTGCGGTACTGGGCCACGGCGGGGACGCGGGCACCCAACAGCTCCACCAAGGCGATTCCGAACCCGGCCAGGATGGTCACTCCCACCCGCCGAAAGCCGCCCAGCAGGGCCGCCGCCAGCGCCGGGAGGATGAGGATGGCCAGGCTCGCGTAGTCGTTGGTCCGGGTGGGGGCGATGATGGCGACGGCCGCGCCGGCCACCGCCCCCGACACGGCCCACACCGCCACCACCAGGGTCTGCAGCGGCGCGCCGAGGAGGCGAGCAGTGGTGGGCCGCTCCGAGACGGCACGGAGGATGATCCCCGTCCGGGTCTTCGCCAGGAACCAGGCGACGGCGGCGGCCAGCACCGCCACGCCGCCCACCGCCACGAGGGTGGAGGCCGTGAGGGTCACCGTCGCGACCTCCACACGCACCCCCGGCAGGATCGCGGGCACCACTCGTGGGGTGTCCCCGAAGAGGCGGAAGCCCACCACCAACACACCGAGGAACACGGCGATGGTCACCGTGGAACGCACGATCGTCGTCGCCTCCGCGAACCAGCGGGCCATCACCAAACCGATCCCCGCCGACACCGAGGCCGCCACCACGATCCCCGCGACCATGGCGAGCCCGTAGGGGACACCGACCTCGAAGGCCACGATCGCCGTGTAGGTGCCGAAGGCTCCCACCACGGCGTGGGCGAAGTTGAGGACGCCCGTCATCCGGTAGGTGAGCACCAACCCCACCCCCAGCAGGGCGTAGGCCCCGCCGGAGGTGAGGGAGGCGATGGCGGTGTTGAGCACCGGCGTTCAGCCCGTCGGGAGGACGACCCAATCGTCCGTGGCGAGCTGCCACTCACCGCCCTCGAGCCGGAGGAACTTCGACGCGCGGTTCGGGTTGTGGGCCGGAGCGTCGCCGAAGGAGTAGGGACTCCCGATCATCGGATGCTCGTAGCCCTCGAGGGCGAGGAGCGCCTCGGAGACCGACTCCCGGGTGATCGGCCCGTCGATCCCCCGGAGGACGTCCACCATGATGGTGGCCGCCAGATACCCACCCTCGGCGAACGAGGTGAGGGGGACGCCGGCTTCGGTCATGAGGGCCCGCCAGTCGTCGAGAACCGGAGAGTCGAGGGTGAACGGCTCGAACTCCGAGTTGACGTGCAGGATCCCCGACCCGGCGCCGATCGAGCCGAGGGTCTCGGCGACGTCGGCGGTGTATCCCGAGGTCAGCCCCACCCAGGCCATGTCGTCGATGCCCTGGGCTTGGAGGGCCTGCATGAACCCGATGTAGTGGACGTCGAGGCCGTTGGAGACGACGACCTCACATCCGGCGTCCCGTGCCTGGAGCACGAAGGGGGTCACGTCGTCGGTGAACTGGAGGGTGAAGTTGGAGAAGTGCAGCTCCTTGCCCGTCAGGTCTCTCCACTGCTGGATCGCCGCGTCCATGGCCGGGCGGAAGTCGGGGATGTCGAAGATGAGGGCACACACCCGATCCTTGCCGAGCACCTCGCTGGCGAAGTACAGCGACACCGTGTACCCGAGGTAGGGACCGGTGTTCACCGGGGAGATGTTCGACGAGGCGAAACAGAGCGGGTCCACACCCGTGCCCTGGATCGCGTAGACGCCCTGCTCGGCGTAGTAGGCGCCGTTGACGGCACATTCGAGGAGACTGGCCGAGCCGACCATCGCCACCACGCCTTCGTCCTCGACGAGCCGTCTGGCCGCCTGCGCCGCCCCGGCCGGGTCGGCGGCGTCGTCCTCGATCAGATACTCGATCGGTCGGCCATCGATCCCGCCTTCGGCGTTCACGCGGTCGAACACCGCCTTCGCCGCCGCCGAGGCCTCCGGGAACACGATCTGGCCGGTGAGGGAGTTCACCGAGCCCAACTTGATCGGCTCCGCGGTCGCCGGCGGGGCGGTCGTGGCCGTGGTCGCCGGTGCGGCGGTGGTGGTCGTAGTGGTCTGGCCGGGTGCGGTCTCCTCGGTGGCGCCGCCTCCGCCGCAGGCGGCGGCCACGATCCCCATCACGGCCAGGATCGTCGTGATCCTCCTCACGATCGGACTCCCATCTCTAGCCCGCTCTCCTCCCGTCCCGTACGCCGCCGGGCCGGGCCGTCATACAAGCAGCTAGAACCAACATTGTCAAAGAGCTAATCATCTGATGCTTTACGGGCTCGGGCGCGCGCACCCTCCCCGCAGGGTGAGATCCAGGGATCAGTCCGCAGGACGTCGGTCGATGACCCGCTTCGCCTTGCCGGCGAACCGCTCGAACGTCCCGAAGGGGACGGGCCGCACCTCGACCCGGATCACCGTGGCCTCCCGCAACTCGGTACGGAGCTCGTCGAGCTCGGCATCCGCACCTTCGTGTTCCACGACGACCGTCAACTCGTCGAAGCTGCCGGGATCCCGGTCCACCTCGATCCGAAACTCGGCACCGGGGGCCAGGTGCCGAAGGGCGACCTCTTCGATCACCGTCGGGTAGACGAGGGCCCCGCGCACCTTGATCGCGTCGTCCACCCTCCCCACCAGGGGCGTGACGGCGGGGAAACCTTCGTCGCCCCCATCGGGAGCGAGTCGAGTGAGGTCACGGGTCCGGTACCGGAGGAGGGGCGAGAACTCGGCGAAGGGGGTGGTGACGGTGATCTCGCCCAGCTCCCCGGGCTCCACCGGCTCGTCCCGGTCCACGGCGAGCAGCTCGACGATGAACTCGTCGGTGTCCAACAGGAGACGACCTCCGAAGGGCGTGGCCGCGGACCCGAAGCCGAGGATCGGACCGATGCTCTCCGTGGACCCGTACAGCTCCTGCCATCGGAACCCCCCTCCGAAGGCGGCGATCACCTGCTCCCGCAGGGCGCGGGACGCCGGCTCGCCTCCGATGAAGCCCACCCGGAGACTCCACGCCCCGGGATCGACCCCCTCGGCCGTCGCCTTCTCCACCAGCAGTCGCATGAAGCTCGGAGTGGCGGCCAGCCCGGTGATCGGCAGCTCCTCCAACCAGGAGAACACCCGGTCGACGCCGCCCGGACCGGCGGGGACCAACCCGGCCCCCGACGCGTTCGCCATCAGGTCGAGCGCCGGTCCCCCCACCCACAGCCCGTATCCCAACAGGTTGAGCATCACGTCCCCCGGCCCGAACTCCGCGTAGCGGGCCCGATGGGCGAGACGGGCGGCGGCCCGCTCCTCCCAGTCCCGGCGCGAGTACCCGATGAACAGACGGGGACCGGTCGTGCCGGACGTCGCGCAGACCCGATGGGCGTCGGCGAGGGGCGCTCCCGAGAGGGGAAAGAGGCCGTAGGGCCGGAGGTCCGCCTTGGAGAAGGTGGGGAGATCGGCGAGTCGCCTGCTCTCCACCCCCGCATGGAGATCCCGGTAGAAGGGGATCCGCTCCCGGGCCCGCTCGATCGTCCGGGCGAGGGCGTCCTCCCGATCGCCCACCTCTCCGATCGCCCACGGGGCCATCTCAGCCCTCCCCTTCCGCCATCCCCCGGCTCACCCCGAAGGTCCCGAGGGGAATCTCCACCAGGCCATCCATCTCACGTCCCACCTTTCGCCGCCCTCCGCTTCTCCTCCTCCCGCATCCTCCGGTAATCGCTGCCGAGGGCCACGAAACGGACGTTCTTCGAGTCGGTCGGCTGGTGGCCGACGTCGTGACGGGGCGCCGGGATCTCCCCGATGGTGGTGGTGAGGCGCCCCACGCCGGTCACCTCCACCTCGACGACGTCCCCGGGCTCCATCGGCCGGGAGTTGGCCGGGGTCCCGGTGAGGACGACGTCCCCCGGGAGCAGGGTGATGTGCCGAGCGAGATCGGCGACGAGGTAGTCGATCCCGAAGTTCATCTCCGCCAGCGGGGCCTCCTGGACGATCTCACCATTCAGGTAGGTGCGAAGGGTCGACCGGCGAACATCGACGCCCCGCACCACCCCGGGGCCGACGGGACAGAATCCGTCCTGGCCCTTCACCCGCAGCATCGAGCCCGCATCGGTGTCCCGGAAATCGTGGAGTCCGATGTCGTTGGCCGGAGCGAATCCGGCGAGATGGGACCACACCTCGTCGGGAGCGACGTTGCGGGTCGGCTTGCCGATGATCGCCGCCAGCTCGCCCTCGTAGTTCAGGTACCGGCATCCCCGGGGACGGTCGGCCCAGCCCCGGTGCCCCGCCAGGGAGGTGGTCGGCTTCATGAAATAGGTGGGAGTGACGAGCTCCGGGGCGCCGAACTCGACCCGACGGGACTCGTAGTTGAGATGGACACAGATGATCTTGGTGGGTTCGCAGGGAGCGAGGTAGACGGCGTCCATCTCGGGGATCCGCCGCCCGTCCCCGAGCACCAGCTCGTCTCCCTCGGGACGGACCCAGTGGGACCGACCCTCGAACAGGATGCGACGCCACTCCTCCCGAGGTCCCTCCAGCACGCTCACCGCACCACCTCCCCTCCCACGACGCTGAAGGCGACCGAGCACACGTATCCGTCCCCCACCGAGACGGGCGCCAGGTCACCGATCTCGTCGAACTCCGAATCGCCGAACTCGAGGGTCGCCGACCCGGCGAAGACCTCACCGAGCTCGAAATCCACGATCGTGGCCCGAGCCAGCTCGTCCACGGCCGGCTCGCCGTCGTCGAGGCCTGGCCACCGTCGGGTGTGGACGAGGGGGGTGGCGATCCCCGGCGGGTACCAGTCTCGGCGCACCTCCTCCAGCTCGACCGCCGCGGTCACCAACCTCCGTCCCAGAGCCGACACGTGTCCCACGAACCGCGCCCCCGGTTCCTTGCGGTATCCACCCCGACCCAGCTCCACGGGCCGTGTCATGGCGATGTCGCCCAGCTTCTTCGGGAACCCCTGGATCAGCCCTCGGACGAGGGACAGGTCCGAGTCGACCCAGATGAAGGGCACACGTCCGGCGCGTCTCCCCTCGAAGCGGCCGTGAAGCACCAGATAGGCCTCCTTGTACTGGCCCCGGGCGGGATCGTCACGGACGAGGGGGTCCGCATCCGCCGCCGAGCACCACTCGGCGAACACGAAGGAGGCCCTCCCGTCTCCGGAGGGTTCGAACCCCTCGGGGAGGTAGGCGCCGACCCGATCCGGATCGGTCTCGAAGTCGACCCCGATGATCTCCCCCGAGTAGTGCCAGGGGGGCGGCGGGACGAGCTGGGAGCGCCCGGTGGGGGTGAGGGGCAGGGTCCAGCCGACGAGACTCATGGCGTACCTCCTTCGAACGACCCTCGACGCACGGACACGTTCTTGACCTCACAGTAGAAGTCGAAGCTCCACGTCCCCCCCTCGCGGCCGATGCCCGACCGCCGGGCTCCCCCGAACGGCGAGGCCAACTCCCGGACGAAGAAGCAGTTCACCCAGACGGTCCCGGCGACGATGGCCTCCGCCATGCGCATCCCCCGCTCCTCGTCGCGGGTGTACACCATCGCCGCCAGCCCGTAGTCGGTTCCGTTGGCGAGGGCCACGGCCTCCTCCTCGTCGTCGAAGGTCTGCCAGGTGAGCACCGGACCGAACACCTCCCGCTGGACGATCTCGGCGTCCTGGGAGACCGAGCCGAGAATGGTCGGGCGGTAGTACAGGTCACCGAAGGGGTGCGGGCCGCCGCCGAGGAGGGGCTCGGCGCCCCCTTCGATGGCCCTCCGGACGAACCCGTCGACCCGTCGGAAGTGCTCCGGGGTGATGAGCGGACCGATCCGCGTGGCCTCGTCGCGGGGGTCGCCGACGGGGAGCCGTGCGGTCTCCTCCCTCACCATCTCCAGGAACCGGTCGGCGATCGACCCCTCGACGAGGAGACGCGTCCCGGCGAGACAGACCTGACCGGCGTTGATGAACTGACGTGACACCGTGCGGGCGGCGGCCTCCAGGTCGGCGTCGGCGAAGACGACGAAGGGAGACTTCCCACCCATCTCCATCGAGACCGGCACCAGGTTGCGTCCGGCGGCGGCGGCCACGAAGGCTCCCGTCTCGGTCGAGCCGGTGAAGGACACCCGAGCCACCCCCGGGTGGGCGACGAGCGCCGCTCCCGCCTCCTCCCCGATTCCGTGGACGACGTTCACCACTCCGGGCGGGATCCCGGCCTCCAGGGCGAGATCGCCAAGGAGGGAGAGGGTGAGGGGAGCCCACTCCGGCGGCTTCACCACCACGGTGTCGCCGGCGGCGAGAGCGGGACCGACCTTCCAGGTTCCCAGCATGAAGGGCGCGTTCCACGGCACGATGAGGGCGGCGACCCCGGCCGGCTCGTAGCGAACGTGGTCCCGGGTCGCCTTCCCCTCCACCACCTCACCGCCGAGGCGGCGGCGCGCCCAGTCGGCGAAGAACGAGATGTTGCGCGCTCCCCGCGGGATGACGTTGCGTCGGTTCCCGACGATCAACGATCCGTTGTCATGGGTCTCGACGACGGCGATCTCGTCGACCCGCTCTCGGATGAGGGCGGCCAGTCGGTCCAGGAGCTCTCCGCGCCCCTCCGGGCCGAGGGAAGCCCACCCCGGGAAGGCCTCCCGAGCCGCCGCCACCGCGGCGTCGACCTCCTCGGCCCCACCGCGAGGAACCTCCGCCAGCGGGGTCCCGTCGATCGGGCTCCGGACCCCCAAGGACGCAGCACCGGCACGCCGCTCACCTCCGATGAGGTGTCCGGTGGGTACCTTCACCCCTGCGATGTCGACCCGGGTCACCGCTCCCGCCTCGTCGGAACCCGCCCCACCGGGGACGGGCGTCGGTCACAGGCAACCATAGAGGGCATCGGCCACCGCGTTCACCCGGGGATCGACCGCCACCTCGAAGACCATGTGCCGGGTCACATAGGCGAACCCGACGCCGGCTTCGGGGTCGGCGAACCCCAGGGAGCCCCCCATCCCCGGATGCCCGAAGGCGTGTTCGGCGGGACCGAACCGCTCCGTCGGCGTCCCCGGGAGCATGTAGCCGAAGGCGTAGCGCTTCTCCGACATCAGCGTCGCGTCCTCACCCCGCCACTGCTCGGCGGAGTGCGCGGCCACCGACTCGGAGGAGACGATCGAGACCCCGTCGAGCGTCCCGCCGGCGGCGAGCATGGCGTACATCCGGGCGAGCGAGCGAGCCGACGCCACCCCGTTGGCGGCCGGGTGCTCGACCCGGCGGAAACCAGGATCGTTGCCGATCTCCGCGAAATTCATCGCCCCTGACGGTCCGACGAGGAGTGACCGTCCGATCGGACCTTCCGAGCTCATGGCGAAGGCCATCGCCGCCAGGAACTCGGGGTCGTCGGTCGGTGGCGGCGGCACCGTCATGTGGAGCTGCGCCACCCGCCCCTCCACCTCGGCGGGCTGGCCGATCCAGGCTGCCTCGAGGCCGAGGGGTCCTGCGACCTCGTCGGCGAAGATCTGCCCGACGCTCCGACCCGTGGCACGCCGTACGGTCTCGCCGAGCAGCAGCCCGAAGGTGACGGCGTGGTACCCGTGGGCACCGGGCGGAAGCACCGGCTCGGCCCGCTCGAGCAGCGCCGTGAGGTCCCCCACCCGGTCCCACCCGGCGGGTCCGTCCGCGGTGGCGACCTCGGCGTATCCGGGCGGGTAGGGGAGACGCGCGCCGTGGGTGAGGACGTCGGCGACGGTGATGTCCTCCTTGCCGCCCGCTCCGAACTCCGGCCACCACCGGATGAGGGGTGCGTCGAGGGAGAGACGCCCCGTGTCGACGAGCCGCTGGACGACGAGGGAGGTCATCCCCTTCGTCGCCGACCAGATCAGCGAGACCGTGTCCTCGTCCCAGTCGGCTCCCGGGGCGCGTTCGCCCCCCCACAGGTCCACGACCTTGCGTCCCTCCACGTACATCGCCACCGCGGCTCCCGTCTCGGACCGCTCGGCGAAGTTGGCGGCGAAGGCGTCCCGGACGGCGGAGAAGGCTGGATCGACAAACCCTCTAATCATCAGACCCTTTCCGTTGTTGTGGCGATATGCTAACCACCGACGCACGGCGATGTCGGCGAAGAAGGGCCCCATGTCTCCGATCGACTGGCAGCAGACCTACCACGTCGGGATCATCGTTCCCGACCTCGACGCGGCGATGCAGGAGCTCGAATCCTCCCTCGGACTCTCCTGGCCCACCCCCCAGCACCGCCTCCGCACCTTCCGAGGTCTCGCAGGGAGGTTCCAGGCCGAGCTCCGCTTCGTCTACTCCCGGCAGGGACCGCCCCACCTCGAGCTCATCGAGGCCGTCCCCGGCACGCCCTGGGAGAACGCCGGGGGCATCCACCACGTCGGGATCTGGGTCGACGAGCTCGAATCGGCGGCGACCAGGCTCATCGAAGCCGGGGCTCCCATCGAGGTCACCTACGACACCCCCACCCTCCAGAGCTTCACCTACCACCAGATGGGGGGCGGACTCAGGGTGGAGCTCGTCGACCGTGCCCGCCAGGCCGGGATCGAGGCGTGGCTCCGGGAGCCGTGACGCGACTCACTCGATGATGCCGAGCCGGAGCCCCACCGCCACCGCCTCGGCACGGGTCTTCACCCCCAGGGCCTCGAACACCGAACCCAACACGTTCTTCACGGTCGCCTCCGACGTCCCGATCTCCTCCCCGATGGCCCGATTGTCCAGACCGCGGGCGACGAGCTGGAGCACCCGACGCTCCCGTTCGTCCAGGAGGCGACGGCCCTCCTCGTCCTCCACCAGCTCGGAGACGAGGGGACGAGCCAGCTCCCCCTGCAGGTAGGCGTCGCCCCGGGCCACCACCTCCAGCGCCTTCACCAGCTCCTCCCGCCCGGTGTTCTTGAGGACGTATCCGGCGGCCCCGAGCTCGATCGCCCGTCGCAGGTAGGCGGGCTGATCGTGCATGGTGAGGATGATCACCCGGAGCCCGGGAGCCACCTCCTGGAGCCGCTCCAGGGCCTCCAACCCACCCATCTCCGGCATCCGCACGTCGAGGAGGCAGATGTCGGCGTCGGTCTCGG
>JALSJV010000131.1 GCA_026989215.1 Acidimicrobiia bacterium
GGGGCCTCGACACCCTTGGGTCGGTTCTGGTTCCCCTGTCAGCCTCCGAAGTCTGGCTTCCGGATGAGCCGGCCGAGGTGGTGGTGGAGGTGGCTCCGGGCGCGGCCAAGACGATCGCCGCTCAGCTCCCGCTGGCGTTGCGCCCGGATCGGCCGGAGTTGGTGGCGGCCACTTCGCTGCTCGACCCCGAGCAGTTCCGTGTGCGAATCGAGGACAACGTCGTGCAGCTTTCCCTCGCGGCCTCCATCGCCGCCGTGGTCATCGGTGCGATCGTGATCGGCGTTGCCACCGGGTCGAGTGTCGCGACGCGCACAGCCGAGATCGGGCTCCGTCGTGCCCTGGGGGCTACACCCGTCGACACGGGCCTCCAGGTCCTCAGCGAGACGGTGCTGCTTGGAGCCCTTGGTGGGGCGGTCGGCGCATCTTTGGGCCTGCTCGCGACGGTGACGGTCGCCTTGATCAACGAATGGACGCCTGCGGTCGATGTGGCGGCCGCATTCTGGTCGGCTGGGCTCTCGGCCGTCGGGGGCTTCCTTGGTGGAATCGTCCCGGCGCGACGGGCGATGCGAATCGAACCGGCCGAAGCGCTTCGGCGGTGAGCCAGGGTGCCTTTCCTCGGCCCATGGTCGAGGGTCACCGTCGGGTAGCATGCCTCGAAGGAGGGAGACGATGCCGAGCGACGAGATCCTCAACCGTGTCACCTGGAAGATCCCCAACGCCCTGGCCCTCATCGGCTCCCGGGCCGGGGACGAGTGGAATGGGATGACCGCCTCGTGGATCACCCAGGTCTCGATGGAGCCGGTGCTCGTCGGCGTGGGGATCGACAACTCGGCCCTCACCCACCGTCTCATCGCCGACGGCGGGTCGTTCACGGTGAACCTGTGGTCGGCGGACGACACCCGGACCTTCGTCAAATTTTCGAAGCCGGCGAAAAAGGAGGGGATGACCCTCAACGGCAGGCCGATCCGCGAAGGCGTGACGGGTGCACCGATCTTCGAGGAGGCCATCGCCTACATGGACTGCGAGGTGCGTCACGCCATCGACTTCGGCACCCACACCTTCTTCGTCGGCGAGATCGTCGACGCGGACATCCGCGACGACGAGGCACGACCGGCGTCGATGGCCGACACCCGCATGAAGTACGGGGGTGTTCGTCGGGGCGGGCACTGAGGAGTCGCCACCGGCGATAAGCTGGCCGATCCAGAACCGGGGAGGACGTTGCGTGGAAGTGCGTGTCGACGGCAAGGTGGCGATCGTCACCGGTGGGAGTCGCGGGATCGGGCGGGCCACCGCTCTGGAGTTGGTTCGGAGCGGGGCCGAAGGGGTGGTGGTCACCTCCCGACGGATGGAGAACCTCGAGGAGTCGATGGCGGCCATGGTGGAGGCGGGCGCTCCCCGTGATCGGCTTCACGCGATCCCCGCCCGTGCCGACGACCCCGAGGCCGCCGAACGGGCCGTCGCCGAGACCATCGACCGGTTCGGATCCTGCGACATCCTCGTCAACAACGCCGGAACCAACCCCGCCCCCGGACCCCTCGTCGACGTCGACCTCGGGGCGGTGGAGAAGACCTGGGCGGTGAACCAGCTCGGGCCCCTCATCTGGGTCCAGCGGGTGTGGCATGGGTGGATGAAGGACCACGGCGGGGTGATCGTCAACGTCGCCTCGGTGGGTGGTCTCCGTCCGGCACCCATCCTCGGCGCCTACAACGTCTCCAAGGCGGCGCTGGTGTTCATGACCCACCAGCTCGCCTTCGAACTCGCACCGACGGTCCGGGTGAACGCCGTCGCCCCCGGCGTCGTCAAGACCCGGCTCTCCGAGCTGCTGTGGAAGACCGACGAGGCAGGTGCGGCCTCCACCCATCCCCTCAACCGACTCGGCGAACCCGAAGACGTCGCCCGGGCGATCACCTACCTCTGCTCCGAGGAGGGCTCGTGGCTCACCGGGGTGGTGCTGCCCGTGGACGGCGGGGTGGTCGGCGCGTCGGGCACCCTCGGATGACGACCCATCCTGGTCCCGACCCCGAGCTCGCCGTCGCCTACCTGGAGGGGGCACGGGACCCGGGTCCCCTGTTCGCCGAGGCGGCGCGGCTCCGCGACGAGGGGAAGGGCCGGATCGTCACCTACAGCCGGAAGGTGTTCATCCCCCTCACCACCCTGTGCCGCGACCGCTGTACCTACTGCACCTTCGCCAAACCACCCGGAGCGGGCGGCGTCTACCTGGAGCCGGAGGAGGTGCTGGCGATCGCCCGGGCAGGGGAGCGGCGGGGCTGCACCGAGGCGCTGTTCACCCTCGGCGACCGCCCCGAAGCCCGCTGGCCGCAGGCGGTTCGCTTCCTCGAAGCCCACGGACACTCGTCGACGATCTCCTATCTCCGGGAGATGACCGAGCTGGTGAACGAGGAGACGGCCCTCTTCCCCCATGCCAATCCGGGGGTGATGACCGAGGGGGAGGTGGCCATCCTCCGGCCTTCGAACCCGTCGATGGGCCTCATGCTGGAGAACATCTCACCGCGGCTCTGCGAGCCCGGGATGCCCCACCACGGAAGCCCGGACAAGGAGCCGGAGGTGCGGGTGGCGACGATCGAGGCGGCGGGAAGACTGAAGGTGCCCTTCACCACGGGGATCCTGGTCGGGATCGGCGAGACCGCGGTGGAGATCGTCGACAGCCTGTTCGCCCTCGCCGAGCTCCACCGTCGCCACGGCCACCTCCAGGAGGTGATCGTCCAGAACTTCCGGGCCAAGGCCGACACGCCGATGCGGAGCCACGCCGAGCCGGTGCCCTTCTGGTTCGCCCGGGTGGTGGCGGTGGCCCGGTGGATCCTGGGCCCGGAGATGAACCTGCAGGTTCCCCCGAACCTGACGGACTCGTTCGAGCAGTACCTGGACGCGGGGATCAACGACTGGGGCGGGGTGTCTCCGCTCACCATCGACTGGGTCAACCCCGAGGCTCCCTGGCCCCATCTCGCCGAGCTGGAGGCCCGGACCGAGGCCGCCGGCTTCAGACTCCGCCCGAGACTCCCCGTCTACCCCGAGTATCTCGGCCCGGAGTGGATCGCCCCGGCCCTGAGGGAGAAGGTGGCGGCCGCCGTGACCTCCGAAGGTTTCGTCCGACCGAGGGAAGGAGTGAGAGGATGACCGTCACGTTCCTGAGGATGCGGCCCGCCGAGCGGGTGCACGAGCTGAGTGCCGCCACCCGGCGTCGGGAGGGGACGACGGTCGTCGAGATCCGTGACCCCTCCGGAGACGAGGTGCAGGCGGCCTGCCGTGGAGGGGTTCTGCCCGTCGCCGTCGGCGACGCGGATCTTCCCGTCGCCGCCTGGGTCGCCTCTCCGGACGAAGCCCGGACGCTCGCCGAGCGGGGAGTGCCCGGGTGGCGTCTCACGGTGCTCGCCGGACCGTCGGCCGACGACACCCTCGACGCCCTCGCCCGTACCGAAGCCCGATACCTGCGGACGGGCCGGAGCCGGGTGGGGGAGATGGCGAAGCTCGCGGATCTGCCCGGGCTCGACGTCGCCGTCTCCGTGTTGGTCGACGACGTCGAGCGGGCGCTCATGGCGGTGGAGGCCGGAGCCAGGGACCTCGTGCTCCGGGACTGGGACGTCGAGCTGATCGGGAGGTTACGGGACGCCCTCGACCTGCCTCTCGTGGAGCGGACCGCCTTCCCGCCGGGCCTCGAGATCGACGAGGCCCGCCGGGCCCTCCCGGGGGACGTGTTCACGGTGTGGCTCCATCAGGTCGACGGCGTCGGCCGAGCCCGTCCTCGCCACGCCTGGGCCCCGGGCAAGGATCTGGCACCGCCGGTGCCGGCTGCACGGTTCTCGGCGGCGTTCCCCGACGCCGCCTGGGTGGGAAGCCGAGCGCCCGACGGGTTGGAGGGAGCAGGGCCGCTGCGGCCGATCCTGGAGCGTGCCCTGGAGGGCGAACCGCCGTCGGTGTCGGAGCTGGGTGCGTTGCTCGGTGCGTTCGGCGACGAGGTCGACGCGGTCGCCTGGACCGCGAACGAGCTTCGCCGGCGCGCGGTGGGGGAGCGGGTCACCTACGTCGTGAACCGAAACATCAACTACACGAACCTGTGCTACTTCCGCTGCGGATTCTGCGCGTTCTCGAAGGGACCCCGCAGCCTCGACCTTCGTGGTGAGCCCTACCTGATGGGGATCGCCGACATCGTCGACCGGGCTCGCGAGGCCTGGACGCGCGGTGCCACCGAGGTGACGCTCCAAGGCGGGATCCACCCCGATTTCACCGGCGACTTCTACGTGGAGGTGGTGGAGGCGATCAAGGCCGAGCTGCCGGAGATGCACATCCACGGTTTCACGCCCCTCGAGGTGTGGCAGGGCGCCGAGACCCTCGGCGTGGACGTACGTCGGTTCCTCACCCGGCTGCGGGACGCCGGACTCGGCACCCTCCCAGGAACGGCCGCGGAGATCCTCGACGACGACGTACGTCGCTTCCTCTGTCCCGACAAGATCCGTACCGCCCAATGGGCCCAGGTGATGGTCACCGCCCACGACCTGGGGCTCCGGTCGACGGCGACGATCATGTTCGGCCACATCGACCATCCACGGGCGTGGGCCAACCACCTCGACGTGATCCGGCGGATCCAGCGGGCGACGGGGGGTTTCACCGAGATGATCCCCCTGCCCTTCGTCCACATGGGGTCGCCGATCTACCTGCGGGGCAGGGCGCGTCCGGGCCCGACCTGGGACGAGGTGGTGCTCATCCACGCCGTGGCCAGGATCGCCTTCGATGGCCTCATCCCCAACATCCAGGCATCCTGGGTGAAGTTGGGTCTGGACGGCGCCGCCCGGCTCCTCGACGCGGGCTGCAACGACCTGGGTGGCACGTTGATGGGGGAGATCATCACCCGGTCGGCGGGGGCATCCCACGGCCAGGAGGTGACACCCGGGGACTTCGTGGAGGTGATCGTCGGGGCGGGCCGCATCCCGGGCCGTCGGGATACCCTCTACCGGCTGGTGGAACCGCCTTCCCCGGTGGGGTCCACCGTCTCCCCGAAGCCGTCCTGACGAAGGGAGCTCCGCAAGCTCGCACCGTCGGTGCCGACGGGGACCGTATGTCCGGATACGACCTGCTCGGCCCCTCCTACGACGCGCCCGCGGACCTTCCCGTCACCCGTCGCTACGTGATCGCGGCGACGCCCCGTTCGGGGAGCACGATGCTCGCCGAGGGGCTGATGGCGGCGGGGATGGGAGTCCCGGCCGAGTACTTCGACCTCGACGGCACGGCTTCCATCGTCGCCGGTCGGTGGGAGATCACGGATTTCAGCGAGTACGTGGACCGGCTGATGCGTCGGCGCTCCCGCAACGGGGTGTTCGGCGTCAAGGTGCACTGGCATCAGCTCGTCATCTTGGCCAACACGTTCCTGGGACGTCCCCGCGACGCGGAGATCCCCTATGTGCATCTGCGAGAGGTGTTGGAGCACTTCGTCCCCGATCCGGTGTATGTGCGGATCACCCGCCGGGACCTGGACCGACAGACCGTGTCGCATTTCGTGGCGCTCAGAACCGGGCGCTGGGTGGACACCGGTGGCGCCGGGCAGTCCGCTCCCGTCCCCGCCTACGACTTCGAGGAGCTCGAACGCCTCCGCTCCTTTCTCGTGATGTGCGAGCAGGCGTGGGACCGGTTCTTCGAGTCCGCAGGGGTCGAATCCCTCTCGGTCGTCTACGAAGACCTCACCGACGACTACCAGAGCACGATGCGCCGGGTCGTTCGACATCTCGGAGGCGACCTCGTCGAAACCTTGCCGCCGCCGCGACTGCGGCGACAGTCGGGGAGTCACACCCGACCTCTCCTCGACCGCTACCGCCAGGACCGCCGTCGCCTGGTGCCGGTGCCGGGTTGATTCATCCGACCTCGTAACCCGGTCGCCCCGCCGCCATCCAGTCGGCGAAGGCGGTCTCGGTGTCGACGTCGCTCCCGGTTCGTTCCGACATGAGGTGGCGATGGTGGAGGAGGTCGCAGTAGGCCTGGATGGGGTCGACGACGCCGTCGAGGGCGGAGAGGCGCCGAAGCATCGGCTCGAACTCGCCGACCCTCCACCGGATCGCCGAGACGCTCTTGCCGGCCGAGGTCTCCTCCCCCTGGGTCGCCTGGTGGTAGTAGAGGTCGGAGAGGATCTGACGGGCCTGCTGCTCCAGGGCGTCGATCCCCGTCAGTTCACGGAGACGGGTTGCGTGGTAGCGGCGGCTCCCCACCACGACCCGGACCCGGAGGCGGGACGTTTCGGCGTCGAGCGGGATCAACTCGACCTCCTCCACGTCGAAGCCGAGACGGTTGAGCCGTGCGATCCGATCCTGGACCTTGAACCGCTCGCCGGGGTGGATCACGTCCTCCGTCGTCAGTTCGGCCCAGAGGCTCCGATACCGCTCGGCGATGTCCTCGCCGAGGGCCAGGTCGGCGTCGTCGATGTCTTCACCGGCTTCGACCGCGATGTCCGCCATCCCACCGGCCACGTTCTCCACCATGATCGCCAGGTCCTGCTCCCGCTGGCCCTCGCTGAGGGGGCCGTCGAAAACCCGGGCGGTCTCGGCGTCCACCATGATCGTCTCGATCGCTTCGGCGTCGAACCGGTAGAGGACGTTCGAGAGGGAGCAATCACCCCAGAAACATCGGGCGAGGTGGAGCTGGACGAGGAGGTTGGCGAAGGCGTCGAGCATCTGGTTGCGGCGGGGACCGAAGCCGGGGCCGGAGAGGAGCTCGCGATACGAGAACGAGTAGGGCTCGTAGGCGGTGATGAGCGCCGCCGAACACTCGGCGTGGGGGTCGTCGGTGCGTCGTTCGACCAGACCGACCGGTCGCACCGCGGGAGCGTGGGCGGCTTCCAGGGCCCGGAGCACCAGGTAGTCGTTGCGGGCCGGCGCGGTGGGGAGCTCCTTCACCGCGTAGACCCCTTCGGGGTAGCCGAGGAACCGGACCTCGTGGCGCGAGATCCCCTTCGGGAGGTCGACGAGCTCGGGGACGTCCCAGTTGGCGATCGACCGGTCCCACGGGAGGTCGATGAAGTCGGGATGGCCGGGTCGGACGGTCAGGACCGGCAAGTCGTGGTGGTCAGCTCGCAGCCAACCCGATACCGGAGGTGCCGGGACGGTGGAGGGCGCCCCGATCGGCGACCGACAGGAAGGCCTCGACGACCAGAGGGTCGAACTGGGTGCCGGCGTTGGTGGTGATCTCGGCGATGGCGTAGTCGGCGGGCATCGCGGGCTGGTAGGCCCGGTGGCTGGTGATGGCGTCGAAGGCGTCGGCCACCAGCACGATGCGGGCGAGCAACGGAATCTCCTCACCCCGCAGACCCAGCGGGTAACCGGCGCCGTCGAAGCGCTCGTGGTGGTACAGGATCGCCTCCGACACGGCACGGTCGAAACGGTCGACGGTCATGGCGAACCCGAACTCGGGGTGTTTGCGCATGTCGAGGAGCTCGTCGCCGATGAGGGGACCGGGCTTGGCGAGGATGGCCGGGTCGACGTGGATCTTGCCGACGTCGTGGAGGACACCGACGATCGTGAGGCGGTCGAGGTCGGCCCGGTCGAGTCCGAGTTCACGACCGACTTCGACGGCGACCGAGCTGACACGGTGGACGTGCCCGTAGAGGTCTTCGACGACCCCCTCCATTGCTTCGATCAGCGGGTCCATGGTCCTCCCATCCGACACCACGCTGGGTTATCCACAGCTTGCTCCACATGCCCGCTGACGACCATGGGCCTCGCGGCTCATTTCCGACACTGCCCCTGAGGGACGGCACCTTAGACGATCGGATCGGGGACGCGGCGCATCTCGCCTGCTCTCGCGTGTCAACGGTCGTTTCGGCGGGCGAAGAACGCTTCGATCGCCGAACGATGCTCGTCGGTGTGGTGGGCGATCGCCTGGTAGCCGGCGGACAGGTCGAGAAAGCCGTCGAGGTCCATGGTGCGGGCATGCCGGAGGAGCCGCTTGGCGAGGCGGACCGAAGGGGGCGGTTTGGAGGCGATGATGGCGGCGAGCTCGTGGACGCGACCCTCGAGGGCGTCCGGGGCGACCACCTCGAGGAGGATCCCCAGGCGTTCGGCCTCCTCGGCGCCGACCATTCGGGCGGTGAAGGCGAGCTCGGCCGCCCGCTGCCATCCGACCACCCGCGGGAGGATCCACGCGCCGCCGTCGCCGGGGATGATGCCGAGATCGACGAAGGTGTGGGCGAAGCGGGCCCGGGTGGAGCCGATGCGGAGATCACAACTCAGGACCAGGTCGAATCCCGCCCCCACCGCGGGCCCGTCGACGGCGGCGATCGTGGCCACGTCGATGGTGAGCAGGGTGCGGGTGAGCTGCTGGATGGAGGAGCGGTAGCCCTCGGCGATCTCGTCGGGCGTGCCGGCGAAGAGGCCGGTCCCTGCCCGCATCTCCTTGATGTTGCCGCCGGCGGAGAACGCCGGTCCTTCGGCGTCGATGACCAAGACGGTGACGTCCGGCCTCCGATCGGCTTCGACGAGGGCGGAGACGATCTCCTCGATGGTTCGTTCATCGGTGATGGCGTTGCGGATCTCCGGGCGGGCAAGGGTGAGACGGGCCACCCGGTCGTCGACCCGGAAGCGGGTGTCGCGCCGTGTCATGTCCACCCCGCATCACGGGCGGCGTCCACCAGCTCGGCGGCACGGACCGGATCGACCGGGTTGTCGACGCATCCTCCGACCTTCGACCAGGACCCGACGATGGCGCCGTCGACGACACCCCCCAGCTCGGCGATGGTGTCGGGGGTGACGCCCGAACCCAACAGCAGCGGCGCGTCCGGGACGGCGGAGCGAACGGTACGGACCCGGTCGGGATCGACGGCGGCTCCCGTCCCCGCACCACTCACCACGAGGGCGTCGGCGCCGCCCCGTGCCCAGGTGTCCCGGGCGGCGTCGGCCACGGTCAGGCCCGGCGGCGGTACCGCGTGCTTCACGAACACGTCGGCGAGGATCCGAACCTCGGGGGCGAGGCGGGCTCTCGTGCGGGCGACGTCGGCGGCGCGTCCGACGACAGGACCCTGGTCGGTGTACATGATGCCGCTGAGCACGTTGACCCGGATCATGTCGGCCCCGGTCACCGCCGCCACCGCCAACGCCGCCTCGGCGTCGTTACGAAGCACGTTCACCCCCACCGGCAGGTCGAGCCGGGTCGTGATCTCGGCGACGACCCGTGTCATCGCCGCCACCGTCTCGGGCGGCACCCGGTCCGGGTAGAAGGGGGCGTCACCGAAGTTCTCGACCATGAGGGCTCCGAAACCCGCCTCGGCCAGGCGAGAGGCGTCGTCGAGTGCCGACGCGATCACGGTGGAGAGGTCGCCTTCGAACCGTGGAGCGCCGGGGAGTGCATCCAGGTGCACCATCCCGACGAGGCGGGGGAGGTTCACAGGTAGGCGCGCACGACTTCGAGGGCCCGCTGGGCGACGTCGCCGGTGACCCGAAGTCGGACCTGGTCGACGGTCACCCGTCGGACGGCGAGGCGGGCCCAGTCCGATGCCGAGCCCTTGATCACCTGGTCGGTGTCCTCGGGCCCGTACACCCATTTGACGTAGCCGGGACCGATGACTTCGACCCGAACCGGCGTGTAGTCCTCACCGGCGGTCTTGAAGGCGTAGGGGAGCGTCTTCCATCCGAGCCAGCACACGTGGCGGATCCGCTGGGTGTCCTCCACCTCGGCATCCAGGGCGGCGTAGATGTCGAGACCGTGGGCCCACGTCTCCATCAGCCGGGTGGTCGCCAGCGTGCGGGCGCTCATCGACCCTTCGATCCATTCGATCCGGTCCGACGGCTTCATCCGGGAGAGCGGATCGACGACCTGGGCTCGGCCTCCACGCCACCATTCGATCACGTCCTGGGGGCGCATCCCCCGGCCGCGCTCCACCGCCTCCTGCCGGAGGGCGTCGAGGTCGGAGGCCGAACGGTACCGGTCGAGGTCGGCCTCACCGGTGATCGCCCGAGCCGCGAACTCCTCGGAGTCGGCGAGGTGGCTGATCGTGTCCTGGATGGTCCAGCCCTTGGCGGGAGTCGCCTTCTTCCAGTCTCGCAGGGAGATACGTTGGAGGAACTGGTCGAGGGCCTGCTGTTCGGCTACCAGGTCTGAGAGGATCTCACGCACGAACGGTCATTCTAGTGACCTTCGCGTCCTTTCCGTCTCCGAGACGGCCCCTCACCAGGGTCGTTCTTGCTGTTCCTCGGTGAACGGCGACGGCGGATAGACCTCCGAAGGGGTGGCGGTGAGGTCGTTGAGACGGTCCACGAGGCGGCGGAGCCGTCCGAAGCTCCGACGGTTGAAATGGAACGCGATCCGGGCGCAGTCGAGGGCGTCGCCGTCGGCGACCTCCTGAGGGAACGGCTCGACGACCTCGATGTGTCCGTCGACGACGATGTCGGAGAACTCTTCGTCGAGGGCGGCGACCTGCTCCGGGGTCGGGGCCTCCTTCAGTCTGAGCACCAGGATGCCGTCCACATACCGCTGCGACTGGTAGTTGGCGTAGAAATGCCAGATGTGCTGGGCGGCCGTCTCGGCGTCGGTGGTGAAGGTGAACAGGTTGAGGTCGTCGGCGCTGATCAGGCCGCGTTCGACGAGTACTTCGCGCATGAATCGGAGCATGGGATCCCAGTATCCCGTGCCGGGAGCCTCGATCAGGACGATCGGGTGGAGGTCGCTCTTCCCGGTCTGGACCAGCGTCAACAGTTCGTACGTCTCGTCCAGGGTGCCGAACCCTCCGGGGAAGAGGGCGAAGGCGTGGGATTCCTTCACGAACCCCAGCTTGCGGGTGAAGAAGTACTTGAAGTTGACGGTGCGGTCCGGCTTCACGTAGGGGTTGGGCTCGGACTCGAAGGGCAGGCGGATGTTGACCCCGTAGGAGCTGTCCGGTCCGGCGCCGCGGTTGCCTGCCTCCATGATCCCCGGTCCGGCGCCCGTGATGACCCCCCAATGACGGGTCGCCATGATCCGGCCGAACTCGACGGCCAGCGCGTAGTTGGGGTCGTCCTCCCGGAGACGGGCCGAGCCGAACATGGTGACCTTCGGCTCGTCGTGGCGCGAGAAGACGAGCATCGAGTACCGCATCTCCTTCAGAGCCGTGTTCACGAGTTTGAGGTCGCCCCGGGACGCGCCGTCGCGGTGGAGTTTGAGGGCGGTGACGATCATCTCGGCGATCAGGTCCTGGTTGCCGTTGTCCGAGGAGTCGGCGACGAGGCTCCGCACGGCGGCGTCGAGCTCGGGGTTCCCGAGGCTGTAGTTCCGCATGGACCGGACGCTAGCGGCCGGCGGCCGGTAGGCGTTCCTGGAACGGCGGGCCGGCGGGCCCTCTCCGCACCACCGCGTTCCAGACCGTCTCGTAGTGATCCCGGTCGTAGGGGTCGACGTGGGGGAGGACGAAGCCTTCCCAGGCGGCCCGGAGGGGGTCGTCGGTGTCGGCGTGGATCCGCAGCCCGGTGGGGAGGCGGTCGAGGATGCTTCGCAGGCTGAGGGGTGTCTCCACTCTGGTTCCGGCGTCGGGCGACGTGAAGGATGCGTTCACCTCGACCGCCAGCCCGGCGATGGCGTCGACGAAGGCGTCGGTGAGATCGGGGTAGCGTCGGCGTAGCATCGCTTCGATCTGGTCTCCGGAGGGGAAGTCCTTCTCCCAGATCACCCAACGGTCGGCGAACGCCTTGTTGAGGGTCTGGGTCCCGGCGTAGTCGCGGAGGTCGGTCGGGTTCATCGTCCCGAACATCCTCACGTCGTCGCGGAGACGGATCGTCTCCCCGGTGGGCAGGTCGAGGGCGGCGTAGCGGTCGAGGAGCCCGTGGAGTGCGAAGAGGGTCTCGGCCCCGGCGGCGTTCAGCTCGGAGAGGTTGACGAGGGCGGGGCCGCGGATCGCCCGGGTGATGTCTCCGTCCTCCCAGCGGGATTCGGTCCCGCCTTTGCCGTCCCCGTGCAGGCGGGTGGAGCCGATGAGGGTGACGTCCCGGACCTCGCCGGTGAGGGGGATGCGGTAGTAGGGGAGACCCAGGCGGGCGGCGAACTGCTCGATGTCGTGGTCCTTGCCCGTCCCCATGTGGCCGCGTACGGCGAGGTGGAGCGGGACGAAGCCCGGTGGCGACGCCCGGCGGACGGCCTCCACCTGGGCGAAACGGTACAGCATGCCGAGGTCGACGTAGTGGGGGTCGGGCTCGGGGATCTTGGCGACCCGCTGTTCGTAGTCGGGGAGGTCTTTGGGCACCTCGAACCGTTCCAGGGCGATCGGCTCACCCCGACCGGCAGGGTCCTCGAAGACGACGACGTCAGGCACTCTTGTTCTCCTTCCAGATTCCGTTTCCGGATGACCGAGTCCACCAGGTCTCCACTCCGAAGAGGGCGAGGCTACGACGGAGGGCGGACCGGGTTCCTTCGATCATCGCCTCGGCGAGATCGCCGGGGCGGGACACCACCTGGTAGCGGTGGTAGGCGTTGGCGACGGTGTCGTCCCCGATGCCGATCCCGAGCACGGTGGTTCCGGAGCGCTCGATGGCCCCGACGGTGCCGGCGAGTGCCTCGACCGATCCGCGCGTCATCCCGTCGGCCAACACGATCAGGACCCGCGTGGCGGCGCCGAGACGGGCCATGCGTTCGGCTGCGAGCACCAGGTTGAACTCGTCCACGTTGGCGGCCTTGTCGAACATCGAGACCGGAGGAGAGTTCTGGGGATCTCGGCGGGCCGCTCCGGCGGCGGCGACCGGCTCGGTGGCGGTCCAGAAGAGACCGGCGACGACGTCGGCGGCGTCCCTCCAGCGCCGGTCGAAGGGTTTGAGGAGATAGTGGTTGACGGTGGAGCCGAGACGGTCCGCGGCGGCGCCGTGGGTCCGACGGAGGCCGGCGGTGGCCTGACTCCTGGTGCGGGTGTAGGTCCATTCGGTGTCGGTGGGGCGGGCGGCGAAGGAACGGTTGAAGAGGGCGACCTCGAAGTCGATCTGCAGCTCGTCGCAGAGCTGGGCGAGGGTCCAGGCGCCGAGGAGGGCCGCCGACAGACCCCAGGGCGTCTGCCGGGCGGCGGTCAGGGGCCGGGGTTGGAGCATGCTGGCCGATCCGTCGACGAGGAGGCTCACCGCGTAGCGGCGGCGGGTTCGGGCCGCTCGACGCTCGTACATCCGTTGGTAGAGCCCGGCGCCGATGAACAGGGCGGCGTGGGGGGAGACGTCCCCCTGGTCGTAGCCGGATCGGAGTCCCCGGCGCTGGTTGGCCGTGAACAACGGGAACAGCTCGCCGGAGACGTGGCGCTGGGCGACCCCCCACTCGCGGGCGAGTTCGGCGAGCCGGGCCCGACCGTCGGCCGCGTACCGGCGGAAGGCGACGGGTGCCGACGACACCACGAGCTTGCCTCCTTGGCCGGTGGGCAGGTAGACGGTGGGCGACTGGCTCACGAGGAGGAGCTGGTCGGTGGAGGCGTCGCCCGCCAGCTCGGAGGGTCCGCGCCGTCCCGTCGCACCGGCGCGGGCCTCGGCGGCGCGACGGGTCTCCTCGTATCCGAGGCTGTCCTTCACCGCCGGGCTCGCCAGGCGTACCCGGTCGACCCCTTCGGCGATCGAATCGGCGTCGTGGCGATCCTGGGCGCGGGCTTGGGCGGCGGTCGGATCGTCGGTGAGTCGGGTGAGGAGTCCGTGGGCGCGGGCGACCTCGACCAGGGCGAGGGCGATGTCGGCCACCTCCCACGGGTCGGTGCTGGCCGCGGCGGCGGTGATCAGCTCCGAGGCGTCGTCGAGTGCGCCGACCGCTCGCCGTTCGAGCCGCCGCTCGAGGGTGCCGCGGTCGATGTAGCCCCCGCAGAGCAGGAAGCAGCCGAGGGCGAACTGGGAGAGGCCGCCCGCCACCCGGAGGGCGTCGGGTAGGGCGGCCCGGTAGAGGTCGGCGAGCACCGATCGGGCACCCGGATACCGGGACAGACCTTGCCGCTCCTGGCGGGCATCCTCCAGGGCGAAGAAGAGGGACTCGGCGACGGCGCCGCCCGCACGCTGGAGGGCTGCCAGCAACTCGACGGGCTCCTCGGGGTCGTCGGGCGCGCCCGGCCAGCCGGCCGGGGTGGGTCGGAGCTCGTCGAAGTCGGTGGCGACGAGGTGCACCACCTCGTGGAGGGCCGAGGCGAGGGCGACCTCGGCAGGGGTCACCGGTGCCTGGCGGTTGTAGGCCGCCTGGAAGAGGCGGGGGTCACAGACGATCTCGTCGGTGCCGGCCGCCGAGTCCGGCCCGAGACGGACCCGGAGTTTGTCGTTCTTGGCGAGGGCACGGGCGAACCGGGTCACGGCCGGGGCGACGCGTTGGTACCGGGCCACCACCTGCTCGATGGCGGCTTCTTCGGGACGGAACACCTCCCGGAGGACGGTCTGGGTGCGGGTACGCATCAATCCACCATTGTCTCACACCGACCCGAATCCGCCCGGAGCACCGTGGAGGGATGGGTCCTGGTCGTTCGTATACTCCTCTCCTCCATGCACTATCACCTCTCGACGCTCCCGAACGGGTTGCGGGTCATCACCGAGTTCATGCCTTCGGTCCGGTCGGTCGCCGTCGGCTGCTGGATCGACACCGGTACCCGCGACGAGCTTCCGAACGAAGCAGGCGCCAGCCACTTCCTCGAACATCTCCTCTTCAAGGGCTCAGATCGGCTCGGGGCCCGGGAGATCGCCGAGTCCTTCGACGCCATCGGCGCCGAATCGAACGCCTTCACGTCGAAGGACCACACCTGCTTCTGGGCTCGCCTGCTGGACGACGACCTTCCCCGTGGCCTCGAGATCCTCTCCGAGATGCTCCAACGTCCGGCGTTCCGACCCGCCGAGATCGACGCCGAACGGCAGGTGGTGATCGAGGAGATCAACATGGCCGAAGACGACCCGACCGACGTCGCCTTCGAGCTGTTCACCCGGGGCGTGTTCGCCGGGCATCCCTTGGAGGCGCCGGTGCTCGGCACGCGGGAGTCCATCCGGGGGATGACCCGCGATGACCTGGTCGGCTACTGGAAACGCCGATACGGGGCCGGTTCGTCGGTGGTGGCGATGGCCGGATCCGTCGACCACGACCAGGTGGTGGCGATGGTCGGCGAGCTGTTCGGGGAGTGGTCCGGCGACGGCGTCCACCACGAGTTCGCTCCGCTCGAGGTGACTCCCCGGGTGAGGGTCGCCGTTCGGGACACCGAGCAGGTGAACGTCGTGATCGGGGGTGAGGGTCTGCAACGCGGCGACGACCGACGGTGGGCATTCGAGGTGTTGAACCATGTACTCGGCGGCGGGATGTCGTCCCGGCTGTTCACGACGATTCGGGAAGAGCGGGGCCTCGCCTACTCCGTCTACAGCTTTCGCCTCGCCTACGCCGATGCCGGGGCATGGGGGGTGTACGCCGGGACGGCTCCCGATCAGGTCGGCACCGTCATGGATCTGATCCGGGCCGAGGTGAGTGCGGTGATCGACGGGGGCATCACCGAGGAGGAGCTGCGCCGGGCGAAGGGAGCGATGCGGGGTGGCCTCGCCCTGGCCATGGAGGATTCGAACAGCCGGATGGTGCGTCTGGGACGGGACGAGCTCATCGACGCTCCCCATCTCACCATCGACGAGCAGATCGCGCGGGTGGAGGAGGTCACCTTGGACGACGTGCTGGCGGTGGCGGAGACGGTCCTCGACGGTCCGAAGGTGATCGGGGCGGTGGGCCCGGTGGCCGAGGACGAGCTGGAACGGTTCCTCGAATGGTGAAGGTCGGCGTGGTCGGAGCCCTCGGCCGGATGGGCCGCCTCGTCGCCGAGACGGTCGCCGCCCAGTCCGATCTGGAGTTGATGGCCTGTGTGGACCGAACGGCCGGGGAGGCGGCGGGGGTGGATGTGGTCACCGACCTCGACGTCCTCGCCGACGCCGACGTGGTGGTGGATTTCACCCATCCGGACACGGTGATGGGCAACCTCGCCGCCTACCGGCGCCTCGACGTCGACGTCGTGGTGGGGACCTCCGGGTTCACCGAGGAGCGTCTGGACGAAGTGGAGGACCTGTGGGCGGGCTCGTCGCGTACGTGCCTCATCGTGCCGAACTTCTCCGTCGGTGCGGTGCTGATGATGCGGTTCGCCGAGATGGCGGCGCCCCATTTCGCGGCGTCGGAGGTGATCGAACTGCACCATGATCGGAAGGCGGATGCCCCGTCGGGCACGGCGTTGGCGACTGCGCGGCGGCTCGCCGGCGCCGGCCACCAGGACCGGGCCTTGGAGAGCGCGGAGAAGGTGCCCGGTGCCCGAGGAGCCGACGTGGAGGGGGTGCCCGTCCATGCGGTACGCCTCCCAGGGTTGCTGGCCCATCAGGAGGTCATCCTGGGCAACGCCGGCGAAGTGTTGACGATCCGCCATGATTCGACCGATCGGATCTCCTTCATGCCGGGGGTGCTGTTGGCGATCAGGTCGGTGGGCGCGATGGACCCGGGCCTGGCGGTGGGGTTGGACGGCCTGTTGGGGGTGTGACTCGTCCGCCTACGCCCTGACCACGAGGAAGGAGAGGGCGAACCCGTAGACGAGGGCGGCGGTCTCCGAGGCTGCGGCGAACAGGACGACACGGCGCAGGTCGTCTCCGGCGACGCGGGCGAACACGAAACCGAGGGTGATCCACAACACCAGATCCAAGGGCCAGGCGGCGACCAGGGCTCCGGTGAGCACCCCGAAGACGGCGGAGATCGGTCCACCCGCGTAGAGGAGCGTGAACCCGGCGGTCCCGCACACGCCCGTACAGGTGTCGGAGAGGGTCAGCCACAGGCCGACGCCGAACAGCACGGCGGCGTTGAAGACCAGCAAGCCGACGGCGACGGCCGCCGCCCTGCATCCCACCCCCTGGTCTTCGACGCCGGTCATCCTTCGACGACCGTCACCGATTCGATGACGGCATCTTCGAGGGGTCGCTCGCCGGACCGGGGGAGGGCGGCGACGGCGTCGACCACCTCCATACCGTCGGTCACCGTCCCGAAGATCGTGTAGGCGTGGGGGAGTCCGACGTCGGCGAGGCAGATGAAGAATTGGGAGCCGTTGGTGTTCGGCCCGGCGTTGGCCATGGCGACGGTGCCCCGTCGGTACTCACCGGGCCCTTCCAGCTCGTCCCGGAACCGGTATCCGGGTCCGCCCCGCCCGGTGCCGGTCGGATCGCCGCCCTGGATCACGAATCCGGGGACGACCCGATGGAAGATGACGCCGTCGTAGAAGCCGTCCCGGGCCAGGAACACGAAGTTGTTGACGGCGAGGGGGGCGTGTTCCGCGTCGAGCTCGATCGTGACGTCACCGAGATTCGTGTGCAGGGTGGCGGTGTAGGTGCGGGCGAGATCGATGGCGAGCTCGGGGGGAGCGGGGTACTGCTTGGCCACGATGGTCCCTTCGACGGTGGTCGCAGGCAGGGTACCCGTCGACGGACGATGCGCATCCCACGGCACTTCTCACCGCCCCCTCAGAGGAGGCTCATCGCCGGTTCATCTTCGCCGTCGACGCTCATGGCATGAGCGTCAGATGGATCGGTGCAGCGGTGGCGATGGGCCTGGTCGTCGCCTCCTGCGGCGGAACCGACGCCGATCCGGTGGGTTCTCCGACCGTCACGCCGGTGATCACCGACGCCCGGATCGTGGGCGACTCGGTGTCGGTCCCCTTCGTCGGGGACATCTGGACGGCCACCTGGGGGGCCGACGACGACGTCTACGTCGCCTTCGGGGACGGCACCGGGATGGACGGATGCCTCCCCACGCTGCTGGTGGACCAGCCCGACGAGTTCGACGCCGCCTACACCGAGGTCGCTCCGGGCCGGTACGTGCCCGACGACCCCGAGTCGAACGAGTACTGCGAGGTGTTCGGCTGCGACCAGCCTCGGCCGCTCTGCCCCTACACCCCGGCCGGGTTGGTGCGGCTCTCCGGTGACCTCCCGGCGGTGCAGCCCTGCGACGGTGCCGACCAGTGTGTGGTGGCCCGCCACCTTCCGTACGGGGACCTTCGGGTGTTCGAGGACTCCGACAAGCCGTCGTCGCTGGTGGCGCTGGGGGATCGGATGGTGATGGGGATGCACGCGCCGCCGGGCGAGGCCGAGTTCGGCTATCTGGCGGTCTCCGACGACGGCGGACGGACCTGGGTGAAGCTGGAGGGCTCACCGTGGACCGGGGAGAGTCCGTTCACGGTGCTGATGTTCATCCAGATGGGTCGGGCCTACGGGGCGAACCGAGACGGGTTCCTCTACGGGTTGGGAATCGCCGACGAACTGGGCAGCCCTCCCTCCTCCCAACCGGTCTTCCTGGCCCGGGTTCCGGTGGGTCGCGTCGACGACTACGGCGCCTGGCAGTACCTGGCCGGCCACGAGCCGTCGGGTGCCCCCCGCTGGTCCCCCGATCAGGGCGACGCCGTGCCTCTCGACGGAGTCGAGACGATGGCCCAGGGGGCGGCCATGTTCCACGAGGGGACCGGCCAGTACCTGTTCCTGTCGGGTCTCACCGCCGCCGACGGGACGGGGACGCTGTACGCCGCCGACGCCCCGTGGGGACCGTGGTATGTGGCGGGGACCTTCCCCGCCGGGTTCATCGCCGGGGTGATCCCCAAGGGTGCCACCGACGACTCCTTCTGGTTCACCGCCGCCGGTGGGGGCGGCGTGGGCTACAACCTCAACCTGGGGAGGATCCAGTTCTCGGTGGACCGGGCCGCGGTCCCGCCCGAGCTGGTGGTCGTCGGCTCCGAGAAGGTGGAGCAGCTCATCGGTGACTGGGATTTCGAGACCCTCCGGCCGACCCGCCAGCAGACCGAGTCCCGGTTCAACGTCGCCTTCACCGACCTGGGCGCCCCCTTCGAGTTCGACGGGAAGCTGTGGTTCCTCTTCGGCGACACCGACCCGGAATCACCGGGGTGGGATCCCCGCCACGACGACACCATCGCGTTCACCGATGCCGAGTCGGCAGACGAGCTGCGTCTGGAGTTCCTCACCGACCCCGCGGCCGGACGGGGGGTGGCCAACCCGAGGATCGACTGCCCGGAGGAGCCGGACTGTGTGGATCTGGGGGCCCTCAACGTGCCGGTGGCGGGTTTGGGTGACGGCGACACCATGTTCGTCTGGTTCACCGCCGACGGGGCCGCCCGGTCGCTCGTCGCCCGCAGCGACGACCGGGGGCGGACCTTCCGGAAGGTGTACGACGTCGGCGACACCCGCTTCATCGACATCGCCGTGGCTCGGGTCGACGAAGCCCCGCCGGGGCTGGTCGGGGACGGCCCGTGGGTGCTGATCTTCGGAAGCGGGGATCCCGACCACGCCGACGTGTACCTGGCCGCCACCCCGCTGGAGGCGCTCCGCCGGGGCGACCGGTCGGCGGTGCGGTTCCTCTCCGACACGACGGACGGTCTGGGATGGTCCGGGGAGGAGGCGGACGCCGCGGCGATCTTCGAGATCGAACACGGCCCAGGTCCCGGTGTCATGTCGGAGGTGGCACACGGGTGGGGCTTCGGGGAGCCCCTGGTGGTGTACGACCCCGCCCTCGACCTGTGGCTCGCCACCTACAACGCTGCCCGCCGCACCATCCGCCTGCGGACCGCGCCCGACCCCTGGGGTCCGTGGAGTGCGTCGACGGTGCTGTTCGATCCGAAGGTGGACTACGGCCGAGGCCCCGCCTACGGCCGGTTCGTCGGGGACGGCCGCACGGAGCGTCTCGGCGGGCAGGGGGAGCTGTACGGGCCGTATCTCATCCCCCGGTTCACCGAGGTGGAGGACGACGGCACGGTCACGCTGTACTGGCTGCTCTCGACCTGGCAGCCCTACACGGTGGTGGTGATGAAGAGCACCCTGACCTGGAGGTGAACCGGTCAGGGGGTGTATTCGACCGTTACGGGTTCGGCGGCCCCGTCAGCTCCATCGAGCGTGGCGATCACCTCCAGGTAGTTGATACCGGGCTCGAGCTCGACGGTCGCCGTCCACGAGCCGTCGTCGTCGATGCTGACGCTCGTAGCGTGAGCGATGCGAAGCGTCGAGCCGGGCGTGACGTATCCTCGAACTTCGATGAGACCCTCGGTGACGACCGAACCGGAGGTGGGGAAGTCGATGTAGACGGCAGGCCACCGGCCGGAGAAGTGCCACATCCCCACCTCGACCGTGTGTCCCTGGGTGGCGTACACGAGGATGGGTGGGCCGTCGATCGGCACGCGATAGACGCCTGCAGGTCCCATCTCCGTCGGCGGTGAGGGGAAGAACGCCACGACGGCGTCGGTGGTATCCCATCCCACCGCGGTCGATCTCATCGGCTCTTCCGCCGTTCCGACCAGGGAGGGTCTCGGGGACGAATCGTCGCCGATCACGAAGGCTGTCGGATCTCCGGTGGGATCCGCCCATTGGGCCAGGAGGCGGTCTCCGGCGTGGTTCCACAGCGCCCACATCCACGACCCGTTCGCAGAGGGTCGCGGACGGCCGAAGAGAGGCTCCCGGAAGCCGCCATCGTGGATCGCCACGAACCGTCCCCAACCTGGGGGATCATCCGTCGGATCGCACATCACGATGCGGGTCGTACCCAGGTAGGTGTTGGAGGCAGACGGGATCGCTGTGCAGCCCGTCGGGGCTCCCCAACGGAAGAAGGGGGGTGCGTCGTCTTGGAGGTCCGATCCCAGCGGCTGCGAGGGCGTCAGCCCGTAGGGGCCGAGGGTGTACGTCGCTCCGTCGGTGTCGAACATCAGGATGTCGGACGGCAGCCCGCGGAGCTCAGTCCTGTAGCCGGACAGGTGACCGACCACGGTCCCGTCCATCGCGACGAGAATCGTCTGATGGTCCGTGATGACGACGATCCCTTCGTCAGGCAGGTCGAGGCGTCGGGGGTCGAGCTCGAGCCCGGACATGAGCGGCGGTGGCGGAGCGGGGGTGGACGGCGGCGGCGTGGCCACGGTTGGGGGCGGTGGACTCGTCGTCGCCTCTCTTGGCGAGGATGGTGGGATACTCGTTGAAGGAGCCGTCGTACCGTGGGGGACGCATCCCGAGAGGACGACGAAC